>NZ_JBEYVI010000034.1:0-87143 GCF_040643955.1 Streptomyces sp. NPDC047061 | reverse complement strand
GGTACGGGTGCCACTACTACTGGTGCGACGACGGGTGGAGGGGGAGGTACCGGCGCGACTACTACTGGTGCGACGACGGGTGGTGGTGGGGGTACGGGTGCCACTACTACTGGTGCGACGACGGGTGGAGGGGGAGGTACCGGCGCGACTACTACTGGTGCGACGACGGGTGGTGGTGGGGGTACGGGTGCGACCACTACTGGTGCGACGACGGGTGGTGGAGGCGGTACGGGTGCCACTACTACCGGTGCGACCACGGGTGGAGGGGGCGGTGGTGGCGGTACGGGTGCGACCTCTACCGGTGCGACGACGGGTGGATGAGAGCTGCGAACCAGGGTCCGGGCCGCCGAACTCGACCAGGCGGCCGGGCTGTTGTCGAGGCGTGGCCGTACTCCGGGGCCGACGGGATGCCTGCGCGTCCGCGGTCGTAAGATCGCCGTCCGGTCGGTTCGAGGAGGTTCGCGATGGCACGTCCCGTCACGGTGGTCACCGGCGGCAGCCGGGGTATCGGTGCCGCCACCTGTCTGCGGCTCGCGGCCGACGGGCACGATGTGGTGATCGGTTACGTCCGGGACGGCGACGCCGCCGAAGCGGTAGCGGAGGGGGTGCGCAAGGGCGGGGCGCGCTGTGCTGCCGTCCGTGTGGACACGGCCGTGGAGGCCGACGTGGAGCGGCTGTTCGACACGGCGGAGCGGGAACTGGGCGCCGTCACCGGGCTCGTGAACAACGCCGCCGTGACCGGGCCGTTCGGACGGCTGGCCGACGCGGAGACCGCGGATCTCCGCCGGGTCGTGGAGGTCAACCTGCTGGGCACGCTGCTGTGTTCACGCCGGGCGGCCCGGCTGATGGCACCGCGTGGCAGCGGTGCGATCGTGAACGTGTCCTCGGCGGCGGCCACCCTCGGCAGCCCCGGCGAGTACGTCCACTACGCGGCGACCAAGGCGGCCGTCGACGCCCTCACCGTGGGCCTCGCCAAGGAACTCGGCCCGGACGGCGTGCGGGTCAACGCGGTGGCGCCCGGTGTGATCGACACGGAGATCCACGCGGCGATGGGCGACCCCGGCCGGGCCGGCCGGGTCGGTGCCACCACGCCGTTGGGGCGCGCCGGCCGGGCCGAGGAGATCGCCGCCGCGATCGCCTGGCTGCTGTCGCCCGATGCCTCCTACACGACGGGCACGGTGCTGCGGGTCGCCGGCGGCCGCTGAACCCTCGGCCGTCAGGCCGCCTCGATGATCTGCTCGCGGATCGCCGCGGCCCACTCGACCACCAGCAGTTCGTACTCCGTCCGCTCCTGGGCCGACAGTGTTCCGCCCGCACGCAGCCACAGCGCCCGGATGTGCTCGTTGACCTCGGCAGCAGACCGCACGGAACCAGGGGTTCGGGAATCGGGGGACATACCGAACAGCGTAGGGGCAAGAACTGACCCTGCGCCACCGGGCCACTACGCAGACCGTATGGGGTTGGTCACGGGCGGTGCGGCGGGCGGACGGCCGAGTCCTGGCATTTGCCGGGCCGCCGGCCGGACTCCGGACCGGGCCCCGCGCCCGTGTACAGGCCTTGTACCGGCCTCGCCCTCGCCGGAGCCGGTGCGGTGCCCCCGAACCGCCGGAGGACGACCCAAGTCGGGGGTTGGCCGAGATGCGGCGCCCGGCCGTCCTCGACCGTCCTCAGCCCGTCTTCACCCCTCCGCGACCGTCCTCATCCTGTCGGCAGCTCCGAGGCGAGCAGCGCGAGCTTCTCGGCGCTGCCGCTGCCCGGGTCCGGGTGGTAGACGACGAGCGTCTGCCCCGCCGTGCCGCTGACGCTCAGCCGCTCCCGGTTCAGCCGCAGCCGGCCGACCCGGGGGTGGTCGATTACCTTGGCCGCACCGTCGCAGGAAGCCACGTCGTGCCGGGCCCAGAGCCGGCTGAAGTGCGGGCTGGCGAGGGAGAGTTCGCCGACGAGGTCGATGACGCGGGGGTCGTCCGTGTCCGCCCCGACGGAGCTGCGGAAGCCGGCGACCATCCCGGCACCGGCCTCCTCCCAGCCGGGGTGGAGGGCCTGCTCGGCGGGGTCGAGGAAGGTGTCCCGCAGCCGGTTGGCGCCGACCGAGAAGCGCGGCGACAGCGCCGTCGCCAGGGCGTTGACGGCGAGGACGTCGAAGTAGCGGCCCTCGACGAGGGCGGGCAGCGGCAGGCCGGCCACGAGCTGGGCGACGCCCGGCGGCACGGTCTCCCGCCGGACCCGGCGCCGGCGCCGGCGGGGCCGGTCGGCGCCGAGGCGGAGCAGATAGGCCGTCGCGTCCTCGTCGAGCCGCAGGACGCGGGCGAGGGACTCCAGGACCTGTACGGAGGGGTTGCGGTCGCGGCCCTGCTCCAGGCGCAGGTAGTAGTCGGCGCTGATGCCGGCCAGCATCGCGACCTCCTCCCGGCGCAGGCCCGGCACCCGCCGTACGCCCAGCACGGGAATGTCGACCTGCTCCGGCGTGACCAGCTCGCGGCGGGCGCGCACGTAGGCGCCCAGCAGGTTCGGTTCGTCGGTCATCCCGCCACCGTAATGCGGTCCCCGCGCCCGTGCCTGGTCCTGTCACCCCCAGGATCACCGGGGCTCTGCCCGGTCCGGAGCCGCCCCGCAAGCGTGGTCGGTGACAGCGACGGGGCAAGCCGAGGAGCACGATCATGTCGACCTATCTGCTGGTACACGGCGCCTGGCACAGCGGGGAGTGCTGGGAGCGGGTGGTCCCCCTGCTGGCGGCGGCCGGGCACCGGGTGTACGCGCCGTCCCTGACCGGGCACGGCGAGAAGGCCCCGCTGCTCGGCCCGGACGTCGGCCTCGACACCCATGTGGCCGACGTCGTCGGGCTGATCAGGGACGAGGACCTCACCGACGTCGTCCTCGTCGGACACAGTTACGCGGGGCTGGTCGTCTCGTCCGCGGCCAACGAAGTCCCGGACCGCGTCGGCCACTTGGTCTATCTCGACGCGATGGTCCCGGAGCACGGCGACACCGCGGCGGACATCCAGCCCGTGAGCCGGACCCTGATCGAGCGGGCCCTCGCCTCCGACAGCGGCTGGCGGGTTCCGCCACTGCCCGAACTACCGCCGCCCCACGGGCTGTTCGGGGTGACCGAGGCGGCGGACGTGGCGTGGCTGCGCACCATGCTGTCCGACCAGTCGGTGCGCAGCCTCCAGCAGCCGGTGCGCCTGGACGATCCGGCCGTTCGTACCATCCCCCGGACCCACATCCACTGCGTGGCGAACGTCCCGGAGGGCGTCGTGCGCCGTCCGGTGCCCGCGGCCGAGCGGGTGTGGGAACTGCCCACCGGCCACGACTGCATGATCACCATGCCTGCCGAACTCGCGGATCTGCTGCTCAAGCTGGGCTGATCCCGGGTGGATATTCGCTGGGCCCGGCAGCGGCGCGTCTCTAGGGTCGGCGTATGACGGACGAGAACCAGCGGACGGCGGACGAGAACCAGCGTGCGGTGGACGAGAACCAGCAGGTGGTGGACGAGGACCAGCGTGCGGTACAGGCGGCCGTCGACGCGGAGCTGCGGCTCCTAGATCCCGAGGTGCGCGCCCGCCCGGACCTCGTCCTGGAACTGCTCGACCCGGGATTCACCGAGGTCGGGGTGTCCGGCCGTCGCTGGGACGCGACGTCGATCCTGACGGTGACCGGCGGCGGGTCGGTGTCCCCGGAGTCACCGGTAGAGGTGACCGGGATGTCCGGGACCGTACTGGCCCCGGGCATCGTCCACCTGACGTACCTCGCGGACAACCAGGGCCGCCGGGCCTGGCGCAGTTCCCTGTGGCGGCTCACGGAGACGGGCTGGCGCATGTACTACCACCAGGGGACCCCGGCCGCGCGGCCGACAGCACCCTGAAGGGGCCCGGCGCGGCCCTTACCGGCCTTCCCGGCGGAGCGCCTAGCTCGCCGACTCCGCCGCGTGCGGGCTGAGCACGTCCGCCGAGACCAGGGCGATGATGACGATGCCGAGGGCGATGCGGTACCAGACGAACGGCATGAAGCTCTTGTTGGAGATCCACTTCATGAACCATGCGATCACCGCGTATCCGGACGCGAACGCGATCACCGTGGCGAACAGGGTCGGGCCCCAGGCCACCTCGCCCGCGCCCACCGAGTCCTTGACCTCGAAGGCGCCGGAGGCCAGCACCGCCGGGATGGCCAGCAGGAAGGAGTAGCGGGCCGCGGCCTCGCGCCTGTAGCCCATGAACAGGCCGCCGCTGATGGTTGCGCCGGAGCGGGAGACGCCGGGGATCAGGGCGCAGGCCTGGCAGAGGCCGAAGACCAGGCCGTCCTTGACCCCGAGGTTCTCCAGCGTCTTGCGCTGCTTGGGCGCCCGGTGCTTGCCGCCCGTCTCGTCGCGGGCCGCGAGCCGGTCGGCGACGCCGATGACGATGCCGACGACGATGAGCATGGTCGCGGTGATCCGCAGATCGCGGAACGGGCCCTCGATCTGGTCCTTGAGCGTCACGCCCAGCACACCGATCGGTATCGAGCCGACGATCACCAGCCAGCCCATCTGGGCGTCGTGGTTCCCCCGCATCGCCTTGGTGTACAGCGACCGGAACCAGGCCGAGACGATCCGCCCGATGTCCTTGCGGAAGTAGATCAGCACCGCGGTCTCCGTGCCGATCTGGGTGATCGCCGTGAAGGCGGCGCCCGGATCCTCCCAGCCGGAGAAGGCCGCGGTCAGCCGCAGATGCGCGCTGGAGGAGACGGGCAGGAACTCGGTCAGCCCCTGGACGAGGCCGAGGACCAGCGATTCAAACCAAGACATGAAGGTACGGCGTCCCAGGGGTGAGGAAGGGGCTGGCGGTCGCGCGGGCACACGTGCATCGCACGGGCGCACGTGATCATGCGCGTGCAACGGCAGGGTAGCGGGCCGGGGTGACAGCGGGGACACAGGGGTTCGGCAGATGGACGTCCGGCCACGGGGTGTTGACCGGTCAAGGTGCCGCCGCTTACGTTTCTGCAGGAGAAAGCGCTTGCTCCCGCACATCGGGGTGCGTGTGCGGCGCACGTCGGGCGGGACTTCGCCCATCGCCGGTACACGCCCGAGGAGTGCTGATCACGTCCATGCCCCGCTCCCCCCGCTCGACAGCCCCCTTCGCCGGGCGGCGCATCCGAGCCGCCGTCGTCGGCGCCGGCGCCATCGGGCGCGGCTCCCATCTGCCCGCCCTCGCCCGGCTGGCCGAGGAGGGTGAGACCGAGGTCGTCGCCGCCGTCGACATCGATGCCACCGCCGTCGAGGAGTTCTGCGCCGAGGCCGGCATCCCGCACGCCTACACCGACCTCGACCGGATGCTCGCCGAACAGCGGCCCGACCTGGTGACCATCGGCACCCCGCCGACCCTGCACCGGGACCAGACGGTGGCCGCGCTGCGGGCCGGCGCCTGGGTGTGGTGCGAGAAGCCGCCGGTGCCGAGCCTCGCCGACTTCGACGCGGTCGAGGCGGAGGAGGGCACGGACGGCGGGCCGTACGCCTCCGTCGTCTTCCAGCACCGGTTCGGCTCCGGGGCCGCCCACGTACGGCGGCTGCTGGCCGAGGGGGCACTGGGCCGTCCGCTGGTCGCCCACTGCCAGACCACCTGGTACCGGGACACCGCTTACTACGCGGTGCCCTGGCGGGGCCGCTGGGCGACCGAGGGCGGCGGCCCGGCGATGGGCCACGGCATCCACCAGACGGATCTCCTCCTCGACCTGCTCGGGCCGTGGAGCGAGGTGCGGGCGATGGCCGGCCGGCTGGTGCACGACGTGGAGACCGAGGACGTCTCCACCGCCCTGGTCCGGTTCGCGAACGGCGCCCTGGCCACGGTCGTGAACAGCGTGCTCAGCCCCGACGAGGTCAGCCGCATCCGCATCGACTGCGAGCGTGCGACGGTCGAACTGACCCACCTGTACGGGCATGCCAACGAGAACTGGCGCATCACGCCGGCCCCGGGCGTCCCCGCCGACGAGGCGGCGGCCTGGCAGGACTTCGGCCCGGACTTGCCCAGCTCGCACCTGGCCCAGCTGCGCGAACTGGTCGCCGCCATGCGTGCGGGGGAGCGGCCGCGCAGCAGTGGCGCGGACGGGCGCACCAGCCTGGAGCTGGTCACCGCGCTGTACAAGGCGGCGTTCACCGACACGACCGTCCGCGCGGGCGGGATCGGTCCGGGTGATCCCTACTACACGGCCCTGCACGGGGGCGCCCCGGGCTGGGCGCCGGCCGAGCGCGAGGAGGTGTCCGCGTGAGCGGCGAGCTGCGGATCACGCACACCCACGGCGACCGGATCACCGTGACCGAGCCGGTCACCGGCGTGGAGCTCTTCTCGTACGTCTACCGGCCCGAGGCGGCCTGGGAGGCACCGAGGCCCTACCTGCACCCGATCCGCACCCTCGCCGGGGACGTCGTCACCGACTACCGCCCCAACGACCACCGCTGGCACAAGGGCCTCTCCCTGACCGCCTCGCACCTGTCGGGCGCGAACCTGTGGGGCGGCAACTCCTATGTCCACGGCCAGGGTTACCTCGCCATCCCGGAGCGCGTCGGCTCGATGCGGCACACCGGCTTCGACGAGCTGTCCTCGGCCGACGGCCGCCTGGTCGTCGCGGAGCGGCTGACCTGGCATCCGTACGACGGGACGCTGTGGGCGGAGGAGCGGCGCCGCGTCGAAGTCCACGACGTGGACCCCGGGGCGGGTTCCTGGGCGCTCACCTGGACCAGCGCGATCACCAACCGCCGTGCCGAGCCCCTGCTGTTCGGCAGCCCGACCACGGCGGGGCGCGAACTGGCGGGCTACACCGGCCTGTTCTGGCGCGGCCCGCGCGCCTTCCGGGACGGCAGGATCATCGGCCCCGAGGGGGAGGGTCCGGAGTCCATGGGTTCCCAGTCCGCCTGGCTGGCCCTGTCCGGCGAGCACGACGGCGCCGACGGACATGCCACCGTCGTCTTCGAACACGCCCCGGAGAACGACCACTCGGGCACCCACGGCGGCCACCCCGCGCACTGGTTCGTACGCAACGACCCGTGGGCCGGCATCGCCCCCTCCTGGGCCTTCCACGACGAGCTGGAACTCGCCCCCGGCGACACCCTCCGGCGCCGCTACCGGGTCGTCGTCGCCGACGGGGCCTGGGAGCGCGCGGACATCGCCAAGTACCTGGACGCGCATCCCTGGTGAGCGACGGGGCGGTCACGGTCGTGGGGCCGCGGGTCGGCCCCACGCGGACCGCTGGGTGCCGGCCCGACGTGGACCGCTGGGGGGAGTGGGCGGCTTGAGCCGGACCGCCGCGTGGAGCGGGCCGCTCAGGCGGCCTCCGGCCCGGTGACGGTCCAGCCCGGTGCCTGGGGGTGGGCCGTCAGGTCCTCGTGCCGCACCGGGTCGCCGCAGGCCGCGCAGACGACGACCGGGGCGAGGGTCTTGCCGCAGTTGTGCTCGATCATCATGGGGCGGTCGCCGTCCGGGTGGAGGTGGCGGTCGCCCCAGGCCATCAGGGTCATCAGGACCGGTTCCAGTTCGAGGCCCGCCGGGGTGGCCCGGTACTCGAAGCGCTGCGGCCGCTCGCTGTAGACGCGCTTGGTGAGGATCCCGGCGTCGACGAGTCGGCGCAGCCGGGTGGCCAGGATGTCGCGCGGGGCGCCGATGTTGCGCACCAGCCGGTCGAAGCGGCCGTTGCCCAGATACACCTCCCGCAGGACCAGCAGGGAGTACTTCTCGCCGACGAGCGCGAGGGCGTCGGCGATCGAGCACGGGCGGGGGTCCTTGGGGGCGGTCATGGGGTCAGTCTAGTGGAGGGTTGGATTTTCCAACTCTCAGAGTTATGGTGGGTTCGGATTTCCTACTCACCGGTAATCGAGCCGGTGGTCGAGACTGGCAATCGAGGTCCCCGTGATGCGTGACGCAGTCATCGTCGAAGCCGTGCGCACCCCCGTCGGCAAGGGCAAGCCGAACGGGTCCCTGGCGCACGTCCACCCCGTAGAACTCCTCGCCCACACCCTGCGCACCCTCGTCGAGCGCTCCGGCGTCGACCCCGCCCTCATCGACGACGTGATCGGCGGCACCGTCGACCAGGTCGGCGAGCAGGCCATGAACACCACCCGGTACGCCGTCCTGTCCGCCGGCCTCCCCGAGACGGTCCCGGCGACCACGGTGGACCGTCAGTGCGGCTCCTCCCAGCAGGCCGTGCACTTCGCCGCGCAGGGGGTCATGTCCGGCGCCTACGACATCGTCGCCGCCTGTGGCGTCGAGTCGATGAGCCGGGTGCCCATGTGGTCCAACGTGCCGGCCGGCAAGGACCCCTTCGGCCCCGGAGTCGCCGCGCGCTACCCGGAGGGGCTGGTGCCGCAGGGCATCAGCGCCGAGCTGATCGCCGCGAAGTGGTCCATCGGACGGGAGGAGATGGACGCCTTCGCGGTCTCCTCGCACCGGAAGGCGGCGGCCGCGTGGGAGGCGGGGCTGTTCGACGCGCAGGTCGCGCCGCTGGACGGCGTCGCCCGGGACGAGTCGGTACGGCCCGGCACCACCGCCGAGGTCCTCGCCGGGCTCAAGCCCGCCTACTACGACCCCGGGTTCGCCGAGCGGTTCCCGCAGATCGAGTGGAACGTCACGGCGGGCAACGCGAGCCCGATCAACGACGGCGCGTCCGCCGTGCTCATCACCTCCGGTGAGACCGCGGCGAGGCTCGGGCTGCGGCCGCTGGCCCGGCTGCACTCGTTCGCCGTGACCGGGTCCGACCCGTTGCTGATGCTGACCGGCGTGATCCCGGCGACGGAGAAGGTGCTGCGGCGGGCCGGGCTGGGCATCGAGGACATCGACCTGTTCGAGGTGAACGAGGCGTTCTCCAGCGTGGTGCTGGCCTGGCGGCAGGAGACGGGGGCGGATCTCGCCAAGGTGAACGTGAACGGCGGGGCGATCGCCCTCGGGCATCCGCTGGGGGCGAGCGGGACTCGGCTGACGACGACGCTGGTGCATGCCATGCGGGAGCGCGGCGCTCGCTTTGGCCTGCAGACCATGTGCGAGGCGGGTGGGTTGGCCAACGCGATGATTCTGGAGGCGGTTCGGTAGGGCGGTGGGTGCCTAATGGGGTGCCGCGTGGGGTTGTTGGGCGGCCGCGGCGCCGGTGGGGGCTGGTCGCGCAGTTCCCCGCGCCCCTGGCGGGGCGCTGTGGTTACCGGGCGCTGCGTAGGTGGTGGCGCTTTTTCCAGGCCACCACTGCTCCTGCCACCGCCGGTACGACGATCGCCGCCACCGAGATCAGGAAGACCGGGGACGTCGGGGTCGAGGCCCGGGCGCCTGCCACCACGTACGCGGCCACGTTCGGGACGGAGCCGAGGGCGGTGGCGACCAGGAACGGGGTGTACCGCATGCGGGAGACGGCGGCGGCGTAGTTCGCGGCCCAGAACGGGACGCCGGGGAACAGGCGTACCGCCAGCATCGAGCGGAAGCCGTGCTTGCTGAACTGGTTGTCCGCCGCCTTCAGCAGCCGGCCGCGCAGCAGCGGGCGCAGCGCCCCCTGGCCGAGCATCCGGCCGAGCGCGAAGGAGAGCCACGCCCCGAGCACGGTGCCCGCCATGGCCGCGCCCATGCCCGTCGCCGAGCCGAACAGCGCGCCGGCCGCGAGGTTCAGGATCGGCCGGGGCACGAACGCCACCGTGATCAGCCCGTACGCCACGGCGAAGATCACCACCGCGGTGGCGCCCGCCACCTGTGGCGGCCAGCCCTGCGTCATCAGTTTCTGGGGCTCGAAGAGCAGCACCGACGACGCGGCCGCCGCCAGCAGGGCGACGAGCAGGGACAGCCGGGACCACGGCGACAGCAGCGCGCGCGTGCAGCGCGCGCCGAAGTTCACCGGGGCGGGCACGGCGATGGTCAGCTCCTCGGCGGCGACCCGGGGAGGGGCCGTGGCGGTGCCAGAGCGGTTGGCATCGAGCATTCGGCGACACTAACCGAAGCGGATGTGTGATCGCCGTATGGTTCCCGTCCCTTGGGTGAAATCGGCGCCGCGGAAAACCGTTCGACGTGGGGCGACGCGTCGGACATGATCTGTGTCATGTTCCGGTTCGCCTTCCTCGTCGCAGCATCCGCAGTCGCGGATGCGCCGAAGGCTGCCGTTCCCGTTCTCGCGGCCGCTGTCGACGGCGCCCGAAGCTGACCCTCCCCGGAAAGTCCGGCGGACCCCGCAGGGGGAGGGTCGGCCGGTTCCCCGGGGTCCCCGCGTCCCGCCCTGACGAGACGCATCACCGCTGACCAGGCTTCGAGGTACAGCCATGCCCAAGACGGCATACGTCCGCACCAAACCGCATCTCAACATCGGCACGATGGGCCACGTCGACCACGGCAAGACCACCCTGACCGCCGCCATCACCAAGGTCCTCGCCGAACGCGGCACCGGCACGTTCGTGCCGTTCGACCGCATCGACCGGGCCCCGGAGGAGGCCGCCCGCGGCATCACCATCAACATCGCGCACGTCGAGTACGAGACCGACACCCGGCACTACGCCCACGTGGACATGCCGGGCCATGCCGACTACGTCAAGAACATGGTCACCGGGGCCGCGCAGCTTGACGGGGCGATCCTCGTCGTCTCCGCGCTCGACGGGATCATGCCGCAGACCGCCGAACACGTGCTGCTCGCCCGGCAGGTGGGCGTCGACCACATCGTCGTCGCGCTGACGATGGCCGACAGGGCCGACGAGGAGCTCGCGGAACTCGTGGAGTTGGAGGTCCGTGAACTGCTCACCGCGCAGGGATACGGCGGTGACTCCGTGCCCGTCGTACGGGTCTCGGGGCTCAAGGCCCTGGAGGGGGACCCGCGTTGGACGGCATCCGTCGAGGCGCTGCTCGACGCGGTGGACACGTACGTGCCGATGCCGGAGCGGTACCTGGACGCGCCGTTCCTGCTGCCGGTGGAGAACGTGCTCACCATCACCGGGCGGGGCACCGTCGTGACCGGGGCCGTGGAGCGGGGGACCGTGCGGGTCGGGGACCGGGTCGAGGTGCTCGGCGCGGACGTCGAGTCCGTCGTCACCGGGCTTGAGACCTTCGGGAAGCCGATGGACGAGGCGCAGGCCGGGGACAACGTGGCGCTGCTGTTGCGGGGCGTGCCCCGGGACGCGGTGCGGCGGGGGCACGTGGTGGCGGCGCCGGGGAGTGTGGTGCCGGCGCGGCGGTTCTCGGCGCGGGTGTACGTCCTGTCGGGGCGCGAAGGGGGTCGTACGACTCCCGTCTCGACGGGGTACCGGCCGCAGTTCTACATCCGTACGGCGGATGTGGTCGGGGACGTCGACCTCGGTGAGGCGGCGGTCGCCCGGCCCGGGGACACGGTGGAGATGACCGTGGAGCTGGGGCGGGAGGTGCCGCTGGAGGCGGGGCTCGGGTTCGCCATCCGCGAGGGTGGCCGGACCGTGGGGGCGGGGACCGTGACCTCCGTGGAGTGAGCGGGACCGTGACCTCCGTGGAGTGAGGTTGCGGTGTGTGGGGGACTGCGGGCCGGTGGGGGCCGGTCGCGCAGTTCCCCGCGCCCCTTTCGGGGCGCTGGTCCGGCCGTCGGCTGTACAGCCCCGCGCCCCCGCGTCGGTACCGGCACCGCACAATGGAGGAGTGAACGAAGCCATACCCGTCGTGCGTGTCACCGAGCACGGGACCGCCAAGCTGATGCCCGACGTCGATCGGGAGCGGGCCTGGTTGCTGACCGTCGACGGGGCGCCGCAGTCGTACGTGGATCTCGACGAGCCGACGTATCTCGAGTTCGAGTACGCCCGGCGGCTGGGGTATGTGCTGGACGCCGTGGCGGAGGCCGGCGCGCCCCTGGAGGTGCTGCATCTCGGCGGGGGCGCCTGCACGCTGCCCCGGTATGTGGCGGCGACCCGGCCGGGGTCCCGGCAGGATGTCGTGGACGCCGACCGGGAGCTGCTGGAGCTGGTCACCGAGCATCTGCCGTTGACGGACGGCACCGGGATCGCCCTGCACGCCGCCGACGCGCGGGGCTGGCTGGAAGCGGCGCCCGGGGACTCCGTCGACGTGATCGTCGCCGATGTCTTCGGGGGGTCCCGGATCCCCGCGCATCTCACCTCGCTGGGGTATGCGCGCGAGGCCGAGCGGGTGCTGAGGGGCGACGGGGTCTACCTGGCCAACCTCGCGGACTCCGCGCCCTTCGGCTTCCTGCGTGCCCAACTCGCCACCTTCGCCGCCGTCTTCGAGGAGCTGGCGCTGATCGCCGAGCCGGGCGTGCTGCGCGGGCGGCGGTTCGGGAACGCGGTGCTCGTCGCCTCGCACCGGCCGCTCGACGCCGGCGCGCTGGCCCGTCGTACGGCCGCCGACGCCTTCCCGGCGCGGGTCGAACACGGGCCCGCGCTGCGGGAGTTCATCGGCACGGCCCGGCCGGTCGGGGACGCGGACGCCGTACCGTCACCCGAGCCCCCCGGTGGAACGTTCGGGATCGGGTGAGGCGGCCGACGGCTGTGTGGTGACCGGCACCGTCCGGCGGGTGAGGTTGCGGACGTCCGGGACGAGCAGCACCGCGGCCGTCACGGCGACGACCACGGCCGCGCAGCCCCACAGGGCCGGGCCCCGGCCGAAGGCCTGCTCGGCGGGGCCCGCCAGCGCCGTCGCCAGGGGCAGCAGGGAGACGGAGCCGAACCAGTCGTAGGCCGAGACCCGGGACAGCTTCTCCTCGGGGATCTCCTGGTGCAGGGCGGTCATCCAGGAGACGCCGAAGACCTCGACCGTGGCCCCGGCCAGGAACATCACCGCGCAGAGGGCACCCACCGGGACGGGTACCGCCAGCGCCGCCGAGGGGAGCGCCAGCGGGAAGATGCAGAGGGTGCCGACGAACAGGAGCCGGCGGGGTTTCCAGCGGGTCATCAGGAGGGCGCCGGCCACCGTGCCCGCGCCGAAACAGGCGAGGGCGAGGCCCCAGGGTCCCGCGCCGCCGAGGCTGTCGCGGGCGACCAGCGGGCCGTACACCGCGTCGGTGGCGCCCACCATCGCGTTCGCGACCGAGAACTGGACGACGATCCCCCACAGCCAGGGACGGCCCGCGAACTCCCGCCAGCCCTCCCGGAGATCGGCCAGCATCCCCTCGCCCGGCGTGCGCGGCGGGACATGACTGACGTCGAGGAACGAGCGCAGCGCACCGGCGACCGCGAACGCCGCCGCGTCCACCGCCAGCACCCAGCCGGGGCCCACCGCCGCCACCAGCGCGCCGCCCAGGGCCGCACCCCCGAGGGCCGCGCTCTGCATCGCCATCCGGAACACGGCGAACGCACGGCCCGCCTGCTCGCCGCTCACCGAGGACAGCAGCATGCCCTCCGCCGCGGGGCTGAAGAACGCCTGGCCGGTACCGCCCAGCGCGGTGAGCAGCATCATCTGCCACAGGCGGGGCTCGCCGGTGAGCACGAGGACGGCGAAGGTGCCCTGGGAGAGGAAGTTGAGGGCGTTGGCCGCGACCATCACGCGATGACGGGGGAAACGGTCCGCCATCGCGCCGCCGACGAGCAGGAACAGCACCAGCGGGAAGGTGCGGGCGGCGGCCACCAGGCCGACGTCCCCGCCGTCGCCGCCCGCGTCCAGCACCGCGAACGCGGCGGCGATCAGGGAGCCGTTGGCGCCCAGGCTGGTCACGATCGTCGCCGCGGTCAGCAGGCTGTAGTTGCGCCCCGCCCAGGCGGGTCTGCGCAGGCGGGCGGGGGTGCCGGGGGAGTCGGAGGCGGAGGTCACCGCCCGACTATCCCCGCCGGGAGCCCGCCTTGCCAATCCGATTCCCGGGCATCCGGTGCGCGGGCGCCGGAAGCCCGGGAATCCGGCTCGCGGGCGCCGGAAGCCCGCGCATCCGGTCGGCGGCCGGTGTCAGCCCCCGGTCGGGGTGCCGTGCAGCCGCACCGTGCTGAGGATCTTCATGATCGTCGCGGTCGGGACCTCGCCGTTCACTCCCCTGGCGCCGTAGAAGTCCCACGACACCAGGTCGCCGGCCGAGTTCTCGAAACCGAAGGTGATCGCCTTGCCGTCGCCCGCGCACTTGCCCTTCTGCGGGCTGTTCGTCGAACGCGCCCAGGCGTAGGCGCCCTTGAGGCCCGAGGCGGTGGTGTAGGCGGTGGCCTTCTCGTCGTAGGTGATGCTCTTCCTGTCCGGGTACGTGTAGCCGCCGTACACCCACCAGGGGACCTCCCGGACGGCCGCGTCGCCCGGGGTCTTCGCGCCGCTCTCGCCCTTGGTGCCGACCGCCGCCAGGGCCGTGTCCTCGGTCCTGCCGTCCTTGTCGTCGTCGCTCGTGCACCACTTCGACTTGTACTGGGCGGGCGCCGACATCGTGATGATCGGCTTGCCGTCCTTGTCCTCGAAGCCGACGGACGTCCCGGAGGTCAGGACCTCCCAGTCGGCCGGCACGTCGAAGGCCGTGCCCCACTTGGGGTTCACGACGGTCTTCCAGCCGGCGACCGTCGGCTTCTCGGTGCCGTCGGCACCGCGCGGATCGTCGTCCGTCGACGCGGACGCGGACGCGGAGGCCGAGGCGGAGACGGCCGGCGACCGGGTCGCCCGCTGGTTCCTGCCGGTGTCCGCCTTGTCGTCCTTCTTGCCGCCGAGGACCAGGAACCCGGTCACCCCGGCCGCCACCACGACGGCCGCCGCCGCGATGATCGCGACCAGCTTCGTGCGACCGCCACCTCCGCCCCCGCCGCCCTGCGGCGCCTGCGGAGCGCCGGCGGGCCCGGCCGGCCCCCACTGCGGCTGCTGCCCGTACCCGCCCTGCTGCGGATACTGCTGGTAGCCGGGCTGCTGATACGGATTCGGCTGCTGGTAACCCGGTTGCTGGTACGGGTTGTTCTGCGGGTACTGCTCGCCCCCTGGCGGCTGCTGTTCTGGCCACATGGCTCGTAACCCTAGTGCCGCCCGGGACGTCGTACAGCCTGCCGCGGGGGTCGCCCGCCGAATCCCCGACGGCGAGTGGCGTGACAACGGTCATGGCGTCGGCTCTGGTCAGACTCTGCTACTCGTGAGTAACGTGTTCGTCATGAGCACTGACCAGATGTCGATAGGCGAGATGCTCGCCGCCACGGTCCCGATGGTGCGGACCCTCAACCTGGAGTACGTGGAGACCACTCCGGAGCGGGCCGTGCTGTCCCTGCCGGACCAGGGGGAATTCCACAACCACATCGGCGGACCGCACGCGGGTGCGATGTTCACCCTCGCCGAGTCGGCGAGCGGCGCGATCGTGCTGGCGGCCTTCGGTGACCAGCTGTCCCGGGCCGTACCGCTCGCCGTCAGCGCCGAGATCGCCTACAAGAAGGTCGCCCTCGGCCCGGTCAGGGCCACCGCGACGCTGGGCCGTCCGATCGCCGACGTCGTCGCCGAGCTCGACGAGGGCAAGCGCCCCGAGTTCCCGGTCGCCGTCGCCATCACGCGCGAGGACGGGGCCGTCACGGGTGAGATGACCGTCGTCTGGACGCTGCGTCCCAACGGCTGACCGGCGCCGCGAACGCCGGACGGGGTGAGGGCCGCCGAGCCCCCACCCCGTCCTGTGCAGGGGCCGCTCAGGCGGCGCGGCTCTCCTCGCGCCCGGCCCCGTCCTCTTCCAGGCCCGCCACGAACTCCTTGAGCCACCCCGTGAACTCGGGTCCCAGGTCCGGACGTTCGCAGGCGAGCCGGACCACCGTGCGCAGGTAGTCGGCCTTGTCGCCGGTGTCGTAGCGCAGCCCGTCGAAGACCACCCCGTGGACCGTGCCGGCCGCCGCCAGGTCCTGCAGCGCGTCGGTCAGCTGGATCTCGCCGCCGCGGCCGGGTGCGGTCCGTTCCAGGACGTCGAACACCTCAGGGTCCAGGACGTAGCGGCCGATGACCGCGTAGTTGCTGGGCGCCTTCTCCGGGGACGGCTTCTCCACCAGGCCGGTCACCCTCACCACGCCGTCCTCGCCGGTCGGCGCCACGGCGGCGCAGCCGTAGAGGTGCACCTGGGACGGGTCGACCTCCATCAGCGCGACGACACTGCCCTGGTAGCGGTCGCGGACGTCCAGCATCTGGCTGAGCAGGGTCTCGCGGGCGTCGATCAGGTCGTCGCCGAGGAGTACCGCGAAGGGCTGGTCGCCCACGTGGTGCTTGGCGCAGAGCACCGCGTGGCCGAGGCCGAGCGGGTCGCCCTGGCGGATGTGGTGGATGTCGGCGAGCCGCGCGGGATCGCGTACGGCGTCCAGGCGCACGGTGTCGCCCTTGGCGGCCAGCGCCTGCTCCAGTTCGAAGGCGTTGTCGAAGTGGTCCTCGATGGCCCGCTTGTGCCGGCCGGTGACCATGAGGATGTCGTCGAGCCCGGCCTTGGCGGCCTCCTCGACGACGTACTGGATGGCCGGCTTGTCGACGACCGGCAGCATCTCCTTCGGCGTCGCCTTGGTGGCGGGCAGGAACCGGGTGCCGAGCCCGGCGGCCGGGACGACGGCCTTGCGGACCGGCCGGGGGGACGTGGGGGCGGGGGAGTGGGGGGCGATCATGCGGCACATGCTGGCCCGCCGGGATGAGAGAGGGCCGGGAGAAACGTGGGAGGCGGCTGTGGAACTCCCCGTTCCGCCGCGGGTGACCCCGGCCGTCCGGGAGTTGAAGATTTCGTGTGCCATCGGGTCCGTGGCGCACACAAGTTGAACCTGTGCGACCGCTGAATCCCGGCCGGGCGCGGATACCGCCGGTAACTTATCTGAATTCCCGTCTCTTTGAACTTAGGTCACCTCAACTTCTTGTTTCCTGTGAGGCCTGTGTGCAAAGGTGAGCCACCCCGCGGGAGGGGGTCACGGAACGGCACGGCCACCAGGCCGGCCGTTATGGACCCCAAAGGTACGCACCAATCGCACCGATCAGCACTGCATTCCGTCAGGGCGCCATTTCGCATGCCGTCCTGCGGCTCGGAAGGAAATGGTTCAGTGCAATCCCCCTACCCCCCACGCCCGCCTTACCCGCCTCGTCCCGGTTCGACCCCGGGGGAGTCCGACCGCAATCTCATCGCCCAACTCACCGGGACCCCCGCGGCCAGGCACCATGCCGTCGCCCTGCTGCTCGCCCGGCACTGGCGCGCCACCTGCGACTACGCAATCGTCTGTCTCGCCTCCGCCACGCCCACCGCCCAGCTCGTCGCCAGCGCCGCCTTCGAGCGGGTCCTCGGCAGACTGGCCGGCGGCGCGGTGGGCGGTGCCCTGCGCCCCCAGCTTCTCGTGGCGGTACGGGAGACCGTCCGCGCCTGGGCCGCCGACGAGGCCATATCGGTGGTCGCACCGGAACTGCGCAAGACCACCGGCGGCCGCGGACTCAGTGCCTCGAGGCGCGGCACCCCCGAAAGACGGCAACTGGCCGAGCGCGCTTTCCAGGCTCTTCCGGGAGCCTCGCAATGTCTCCTCTGGCACTCCGAGGTCGAAGCCGAACCCATAAACATACCCGCTGGTCTGCTGGGTGTCGACACCGCAACCGCCACGGCCGCCCTGGACCAGGCCCGCGAACAATTCAGGATCGGATTGGTACGCGCCCACCGGGAACTCGCGCCTTCGCAGGAATGCCGCTTCTACAACCGGCTGCTCGATGTTCCCATTCGCCGGGGCGGCTCTCTGCTCCCCGATGTGCAACGGCATCTGACCGAATGCCGGTACTGCCGGCACGCCGCCGAACAGCTCAGCCATTTCGACGGCGGCCTGGAGGTGCTGCTCGCCGAGACCGTGCTCGGCTGGGGCGCCCGGCGCTATCTCGACACGCGGCCCGGCCACGGTGCGGTCGTCGAGGCCTGGCCGGCCGTCGGCGGCCCCGCACCGGGGGCGGTGCCCGGCGGACGGCACCGCATCGGGTCCGAGAGCGCACGGCGCAAGGCCCTGCTGGCCGGTGCGGGCCTGGTCTCCCTCGCCCTGCTCGCCACCGTGCTCGTGGCCAAGAGCTGGTCCGATGACAACGGTGTCCCGCGTCCCGGCACCACCACCTGGGGAGCCCCCGGCGGCGGCACCACCACCCGGTCCGGCCCCGCCGCGAACCCGCCCTCCGCGGCCTCCCCGTCCCCGGCCTCGGTGGGCGAGCCCGTCGAGATCGCCCACGGCAGGCTGCGCAGCCTCGACGCCGGGCTCTGCGTCGACGTGCGCGGGGGCCAGGTGCGGACCGGGACGGAACTGCGGCTCGGCCGCTGCTCGGACAGCGGGTCCCAGCAGTGGTCGTACCAGGACGACGGCCTGCTGCGCAGTGCGCTCGACCCCACCCTCTGCCTCGCCGCCGACCCCGGTGCGCACAGCGTCGTGGTCTCCGGCTGTCTGGTGCACGCGGGGGAGGTGTCGTACGACCTGACGGTGCGCGGCGAACTCCTGCTGCGCTGGGACAAGGACCTCGCGCTGGCCGCCGACGGCACACGGGTGGTCGTGGCCCGGCGCAGCGGGGCGGTGCGGCAGCGCTGGGACCTGGAGTCCGGGAGCGGCGGTGCGGCGGTGACACCGGGGGCCACGCCCTCCGCACCCCCGGCGCCGGGGAAGGCCGCGCCGACGGAAATCCCCCCGCCCCCGCCCGCTCCGGAGGAACGGACGGATCAACCGCGGGAGCCGTACGGCACGCGGGTCGCGCAGGCCGGATCCCGTGAGCGTCCCGTCGCCGTCACCCCGACCACGCCCCGCCAGCCCGCGGCTCCGGTCACCGAGGCGGTCGGCGACGTCCTGGACCCGGTACCGGCCACCGTGACGGACGTACTCGGTTCCGTCCCGGACGTCGTGAGCGAGGTGACCGGCCTGCTCCGCTAGCGCCCGCGCGGCGGCGCCCGGCGGCAGCGACCGCGACAGGGGCCGGGCTCCGCCGGGCGTCAGGTTCATGCCGGCGCCGGGGCGCCCGCTCCCGCAACGGCGGCGGCGTCTGGCATGACGTCCACGTCCACGCCCACGTCCACGTCTGCGGCAACGCGGCCAAGCTGTGCGACTGCCGTGCTCGTAAGCGGGCCGGTGCGGAGCAGGTCTGACAGCGGGCTCTCCGCTTTCGGTTCTTGTCGGCTTCAGGCGGTCTTCTGTTCAGATCATTGACACGAGTCACCACCGGATCTACGTTTCCGGGGCGCCGGTGGTACGGCTGACCTGTCGTCAAGGTCCTGTGGCGGTCGATGCGTTCACAGGCCGAACGCGGTCCGGGCGGCCCCGGCGTCTTCGCGGTCCACACCGTCGTGCCCGCACACCGAAGGAGTGACGGCTCATGTCCGAAACCGTCTCCCGACGATCCGCCCTACGCTTGACGGCCGGTGCCGTCGCGGTCGCCGCCGCGGCCACCGGCGGACTTCTCCCGGCCACGCCCGCCGCGGCGGCGGACAGACCCGAGGCCGGGGCCGGTCCCCGCGTCGAGGGGCTGCTCGCCCGGCTCACCCTCGACGAGAAGATCTCCCTGCTGCACGGGGCCGACGACCCCGGCTCCCTCGGCCAGGCCGGCTATGTGCCCGGCGTCCCCCGGCTGGACATCCCGCCCCTCAGACTCGCCGACGGCCCGGCCGGTGTCCGCATCACCGAGCACGCCACCGCCCTGCCCGCCCCCGTCCTGCTCGCCTCCGCCTTCGACCCCGAACTGGCCCGCCGCTACGGCCAGGTGATCGGCCGCGAGGGCCGCGCCCTCGGCCAGGACGTGCTGCTCTCCCCGATGGTCAACCTCATCCGCACCCCCTACGCGGGCCGCAACTTCGAGACGTTCAGCGAGGACCCGCTGCTCGCCTCCGACCTGGTCGCCGCCGAGATCGGCGGAATCCAGGGCGAGGGCCTGATCGCGACCGTCAAGCACTTCGCCCTCAACAACCAGGAGCGGGACCGCAACACGATCGACGTGCACGCCGGCGAACAGACCATGCACGAACTCGAACTCCGCGGCTTCGAGGCGGCGGTGGGCGCCGGCACCGGCGCGGTCATGGGCTCCTACAACAAGGTCAACTCCACGTTCGCCTGCGAGAACAGGACGCTGCTCACCGACATCCTCCGCGACCAGTGGGGCTTCGGGGGCTGGGTGATGACCGACTGGTTCGCCGCCCACAGCACCGCCGCCGCACTCACCGCCGGCCTCGACATGGAGATGCCCGACGGTACCTACTTCGGTACGGCCCTCAAGTCGGCGGTGCAGAACGGCAGTGTGCCCGAGAAGTACGTCGACCGCGCGGTACGCCGGATCCTCGCGGTGATGGACCGCTTCGGTCTCCTCGACGGCAGCGCCCCTCCCCGCCCCGGCCGCGACGCCCGGGCCGGCGCGGCCGTGGCCCTGGAGGTCGCCAAGGCCGGCGCGACCCTGCTGCGCAACGAGCACCGCACCCTGCCGCTGGACGGCGGCAGCGTCGCGGTGATCGGACCGACCGGCTCACTGCCCTTCGTCAGCGGCGGCGGCAGCGCCCATGTCGTCCCCGACCATGCCGACAGCCCCCTCGGCGCCATCAGGGCGCGGACCCGCGCCACGGTCACCTACGCCCTCGGCGAGGACCTGTTCGGCAAGGCCCTGCCGGCCGACGCCCTCAGCCCCGGCCTCACCACGGAGGGACAGCAGGTGGGCGCCGGAAAGTCATGGGCGTACGACGGCACGCTCACCGTCACCGAGGACGACGAGTGGACCTTCGTGCTCCACTTCTCCTCCGCGGCCACCGCCCGCCCCAAGGTCCTGCTCGACGGCGAGGAGCTCTTCCCGCTCGCGGCCGGATACGGCGAGTACTTCTCCGGCGGCCTGGTCGCCGTCGCCCCCGACGGCCTCGGCGTCCGCCGGAAGACGCTTCAACTCGCCCGGGGCGCCCACACGTTGAAGATCACGGCGGACGGCGGGGACGCGGGTCTGCTGTTCCGGCTGCGGCGCAGCACCGGCGCGACCCGCGCGCGGGACGTCGCCGACGCCGTGGCCGCCGCCCGTGCCGCCCGGCACACCGTGCTCTTCGCTTATGAGGACGCCACCGAGGGCCTCGACCGCACGACCGTCGCCCTGCCCGGCCACCAGGAGGCGCTGATCCGGGCGGTGACCGCGGCCAACCCGCGCACCACCGTCGTCCTCAACACCTCCTCGTGCACCTCGATGCCTTGGCTGGCGCAGACCGGGGCCGTGCTCCAGATGTACTACCCGGGCCAGGAGGGCGCGGCCGCCACCACGGCCGTCCTCTACGGCGACAGCGACCCGGGCGGCCGCCTCACCCAGTCCTTCCCGGCCGACGACGACCACCACCCGGTCGCCGGCGACCCGCGCCGCTACCCCGGCGCCGACGGTGTGGAGGAGTACTCCGAGGGCATCCACGCCGGCTACCGCTGGTACGACGGGCAGGGCGTGCGGCCCCTCTTCCCCTTCGGGCACGGACTGTCGTACACCTCTTTCGCGTACTCCGACCCCCGGGCACGCTGGACGCACGACGGGCTGGAGGTGACGTTCACCGTGCACAACACCGGGCGCCGCGCCGGGACCGACGTGCCGCAGGTGTACGTCGGCCCCTCCCCGGAGCTCCGACTCGACCAGGCGGTAAGGGTGTTGGGCGGCTACCGGCGGCTGGCCCTGAGGGCCGGGGAGCGGCGGCGGGTGACCGTGCGGGTGGCCGCGCGGACCCTGTCGTCCTGGGACGTGCGGCACCACCGCTGGGCACTCGGCACCGGGCGGCGGACCGTCTGGATCGGCGCCTCGTCGGGCGACCTGAGGCTGCGCACCGGCGCGTGGGTGGGTGACGGCCACCGCTGAATTCCTGTCAATGAGCGGCCGGGGAGCCCGCGGCTCTCCGGCCCTTTACTTCAAGGGTTTACAAGAATTTTCCCCGCTGTGTGTTTCATTTGCAGCAATGCGGTTGACGGCAGGTTTTTGTCAGGATTGGGTGAGGGTTGACGCGGAGGCGCTCAGCCTGGGTTTCCGGTGTGCCACGATCGAGCCAGCGGACCGAAGTCATCCCGAATTTACAGAGCTCGGCGCGGCCGCACGCCGCGTTGCGCCGCGGTGAGTGCCGGGTGAATGGCCAGGGCGCTTTGACGGGCTTGTGGCGGTGTGCCGCCCGCGTTCCCCGCGCCGTCCGACGGCCGTCCCGAAGTGGATTGCTCGGATTTTCGGCTCTTGCGGTGAATTCCACCCGCTGGCCGAATCAATGCTACCGGACGCGACCAGCACGCTCCGTTATTGACCCGCGAGTAACGAACTCGCTAGTTTCCGGTGGCCTCACCACGAGCTTTCCGCCGCACACATCCCCCACCGTGCTGTCCTCCCGATTATTCGGAGCGTCATGACGTCCCCTGTGCGTGCCGTCGACCTGATCATGTGCATCACCCCTTTCGGAGAACCCGATGCCAGGCTCGCCACAGCGGTCTGTGCCGCCGGCGGACTCGGCGTCCTCGACCTGGGCCGCGGCGACCGAAGAACCCGGGAGGCACTGGCCCGGCTGAGACGGGCGGCGCCCGGGCCGTACGGCGTGCGGATCGCCGCCGGCTGCGCCCTCACACCGGACGAACTCGTCCCGGACGATTCCGGTCCGGACGATCCCGGTCCGGGCCCGGACACCGTGGTCCGGGCCGCCGACGCACCCTGGACCATCGCCGAACTCGCCCCGCACACCAGGGTGCTGGCCGAGGTGACCGACCTGGCAGGGGCGCGTGCCGCGGTCGCGGCCGGCGCGCACGGGCTGATCGCCCGGGGCGCCGAGAGCGGCGGCCGGGTCGGCGAGCTCAGCACCTTCGTCCTCCTCCAACAACTGCTGGCAGCCGACGAGTTGGACGTACCGGTGTGGGCCGCCGGCGGCATCGGACCGCACACGGCGGCGGCCGCGGTGGCCGGCGGCGCGGCCGGGGTGGTCCTCGACAGCCAACTGGCCCTGCTCGCCGAGTCCCGGCTGTCCGAGGCGACGGCGGCCGCACTGCGCTCCCTGGACGGCTCCGAGACCGCCGTCGTGGCCGGACACCGGGTCCTGCACCGCCGCGGCCCGGACGCCGTGCGCCCGCCCGCCGACGACCCGGCCGCGGTCGCCGCGCTGCTCGGCGCCGAGGACCTGCGCACCCAACTGCTCCCGGTGGGCCAGGACGGCTTCCTCGCCGCCCGGTTCGCCGAGCGGTGGGGGGATGTACGCCGGACCGTACGGGAGTTGACGGCAGCCATCCGGGGGAGCCGTGCAGTCGACGCGCCGAGCCCGGCCGCCGACGCGCTGCGGCCCGCCACCTCCGCCATGAGCCGAGCCCTCGGCACCCGGCTGCCCGTCGCCCAGGGCCCGATGACCCGGGTGAGCGACCGGGCCGCCTTCGCCGCGGCCGTCGCCGACGACGGGGCGTTGCCCTTCCTGGCGCTGGCCCTCGCCGACGGCGCCCGTACCCGGGAGATGCTGACCGAGGCCAAGGCCGCGCTCGACGGACGTCCCTGGGGTGTCGGCGTGCTGGGCTTCGCGCCCGAGGAACTCCGGAACGCCCAGCTCGAAGCGGTACGCGAGCTGCGGCCCAGCCACGCGATCGTCGCCGGTGGCCGCCCCGCCCAGGCGGAGGCCCTGGAGCGGGCCGGGATCAGCACCTTCCTGCACGTGCCCTCGCCGGGGCTGCTGCGGCAGTTCCTGGACGCCGGGGCCCGGAAGTTCGTGTTCGAGGGCTCCGAGTGCGGCGGCCACGTCGGACCGCGCGCGAGCTTCCCGCTCTGGGAGGCCCAGCTCGCCGTACTGGAGGACTTCCCGGACGCGGCGAACGTGGAGGTGTTCTTCGCGGGCGGCATCCACGACGAGCGCTCGGCGGCGATGGTCGCCGCGCTCGCCGCACCGCTCACCGCCCGGGGCGCGGCCGTCGGCCTGCTCATGGGCACCGCCTACCTCTTCACCGAGGAGGCCGTGGACCGGGGAGCGATCCAGCCCCTGTTCCAGCGCCAGGTCGTGGCGGCCGCCGCGACCTCCCTCCTGGAGACCGCACCCGGCCACGCCACCCGCTGTGTTCCCAGCCCGTTCACCTACAACTACCGCGATCGCGAGGCGGAGTTGCGGGAGAGCGGGGTGCCCGACCGGCGGGTGTGGGAGGAGCTGGAACGGCTCAACGTCGGCCGGCTGCGCATCGCCAGCAAAGGCGTCGACCGGTCGGGTGACGGTGAGTTGACGTCCGTGGACGAGGAACGGCAGTTCTCCGACGGGATGTTCATGGCCGGAGAGGTCGCCGTCCTGCGCTCGGCGACCACCACCGTGGCCGCCCTGCACCACGCCGTGACCGACGGGGCCGCCGACTTCCTCGCGCGGCGGACGGCGGCGGCGAGCCCGGTCGAGCCCCCCGCCCCGGCCCCGCTCGACATCGCGATCGTGGGCATGGCCTGCATGTTCCCGCAGGCCCCCGACCTCGCCACCTTCTGGGCGAACGTGGTCGCCGGACACGACGCGGTCACCGAGGTACCGGTGGAGCGCTGGGATCCCGCCGTGCACCACGCCGACGGCACCACGACGTCCAAGTGGGGCGGCTTCCTGCCGCCGATCCCCTTCGACCCGCTGGGCTACGGCATCCCGCCCGCCTCCCTCGGCCACATCGAGCCCGTCCAGCTGCTCGCCCTCGAGGCCGCCCGGCGCGCCCTGGACAACGCCGGATACGGCGCGCGGGGGCGGGAGTTCGACCGCTCGCGCACCTCCGTCGTCTTCGGCGCCGAGGCCGGCAGCGACCTCTCCAACGCGGCCACCCTGCGCGCCGTCCTGCCGTCCTACTACGGCAAGGTGCCCGACGGCCTCGAGGACCAGCTGCCGCAGCTCACCGAGGACTCCTTCCCGGGCATGCTCGCCAACGTCATCTCGGGGCGGATCGCGAACCGTCTCGACCTGGGCGGCGCCAACTACACCGTCGACGCCGCCTGCGCCTCCTCGCTGGCCGCCGTCGACGTCGCCTGCAAGGAGCTCACCGCCGGCACCAGCGACGTCGTGCTGTGCGGCGGCGCCGACCTGCACAACGGCATCAACGACTACGTCCTGTTCTCCTCCGTCCACGCGCTGTCCCCGACCGGCCGCTCCCGCGCCTTCGACGGCTCCGCCGACGGCATCGCGCTCGGCGAGGGCGTGGCCTGCGTCGTCCTCAAGCGGCTGGCGGACGCCGAACGCGACGGCGACCGGATCTACGGCGTGATCAAGGGCCTGGGTTCGTCCAGCGACGGCCGTTCCCTGGGCCTGACCGCCCCGCGTCCCGAAGGTCAGCGGGCCGCGCTGCTGCGGGCGTACCGCAGCGCCGGGATCCCCCCGGCCCGGGTCGGCCTGGTCGAGGCGCACGGCACCGGGACCGTCGTCGGTGACCGCACCGAACTCGGCATCCTCAGCGAGGTGTTCGCCGAGGCGGGCGCGGAGAACGGCGGTTGCGCGCTCGGGTCGGTCAAGTCCCAGATCGGGCACACGAAATGCGCCGCCGGTCTCGCCGGGCTGATCAAGACCACCCTCGCCCTGCACACCGGCGTCAAGCCGCCCACCCTGCACGTCGACCACCCCAACCCGGCCTGGCAGGAGGACGGCAGCCCGTTCGCCTTCCACACCGAGGCCCGGCCCTGGGCCACCCCGCCCGCCGAACGGGTCGCCGGGGTCAGCGCGTTCGGCTTCGGCGGCACCAACTTCCACGTGGTGCTGGCCGCCTACGACAGCGCGGTACCTCCGGAGCAGGGGCTGGACGCCTGGCCCGCCGAGCTCTTCGTGTTCCGGGGCCGGGACGAGCAGGCCGCCCACCGGGGCGTCGAGGAGATCCTGCGGGCCGCCGGGACCGGGTCCTGGCGGCTGCGCGACCTGGCGCTCGCCGCCGCCCGCCGCGCGGACGCCTCGCACGAACCGGTACGGGCCGCGGTGGTCGCGGGCGACGTGACCGAGCTGACCGGACAACTGCGCCGCGTCCTCGCGGGGGAGCACGACCCGGCCGCCGGCATCCACCTGACCGACCCGCGGCCGGACGCCTCCGGTACCGAAACCGGTACCGACGCCAAGGTGGCCTTCCTCTTCCCCGGCCAGGGCAGCCAGCGTCCCGGCATGCTCGCCGACCTCCTCATCGCCTTCCCCGAGCTCCAGCACTACCTCCAGCTCGGTCGCGCCCACGCCGACACCCTCTACCCGCCCACCGCGTTCGACGACGACACCCGTGAGCGCCGCCGGGCCGCCCTCACCGACACCCGGGCCGCCCAGCCCGCCCTCGGCATCACCGGCCTCGCCGCGCACGCCTTCCTGACCGCGGCCGGCGTCCGCCCCGACATGGCCGCCGGACACAGCTACGGCGAGCTCGTCGCCCTCAGCGCGGCCGGCGCCCTCACCCCCGCGACACTCCTGAACCTGAGCGCCGAACGCGCGGCCGCGATCCTGGCCGCCGCCGGCGACGAACCCGGCACCATGGCCGCGGTGTCCGCCGGAGCGGACGACGTCGAGCGTGCGCTGCGCACGGCCGGGGTCCCGTCCTCCGTGGTCGTGGCCAACCACAACTCGCCCCGCCAGACGGTCGTCTCCGGCCCGACCGCCGAAGTGACCGAAGCCGTACGGCTGTTGCGCGAGGCCGGCCTCGGCGCCAAGCGGATCCCGGTGGCCTGCGCCTTCCACAGCCCGGTCGTGGCCGGCGCGGGCGACCGGTTCGCGGAGGTCCTCGCGGACACGGCCGTACGACCGCCCGAGTTCCCGGTGTGGTCCAACCGCACCGCGGCCCCCTACCGGCCCGACGCCGACGCCGTACGCGCCGAACTCGCCGCCCAGATCGGCTCGCCCGTCGCCTTCGCCGCCCAGATCGAGGCGATGTACGAGGCCGGGGCCCGGGTCTTCGTGGAGGCCGGGCCCGGGACCGTCCTCACCCGGCTCGTCGGGCAGATCCTCGGCGACCGCCCGCACACCACCGTGGCCTGCGAGCCGCGGGCCGGCGGCGGACTGCGCGGCTGGCTCGACGCGCTCGCCCGGCTGGCCGCGGCCGGGGCCCCGGTACGCACCGCCTGGCTGCTGCGCGGCCGGGACGCCGTGGACGCGGTCCGCACCCCGGCGCCGAAGCGGCCGGGCTGGACGGTCGACGGACAGCTCGTGCGCACCGCCGCCGGAGACCTCCTGCCCGGTGCCCTCGCACCGGCCCGACGAGTCGTGGAGACGACGACTGTGACGACGAACCAGCCGCACGGCGCCCCCGCCGACCGGGACGCGCTGATCTCCGAGTTCCTGCGCACCAGCCGGGAGATGATCGCCGCCCAGCGCGACGTCCTGCTCACCTACTTCGGGGCGACCCAGGTGCAGGTGCCGGCCGCGCCGGTGCTCCAGCAGCTGCTGCCCGCCGAAGTGGTCGTGGCGCAGCCGCAGCCGGCGGAGCCCGCACTCGCGCTCGCACCCGCACCGGCGCCCGCCCCGACGACCGGGCCCGAGGCGGCGGCCGACGTCGAGCGGGTCGTTCTGGAGATCATCAGCGAGCGCACCGGCTATCCCGTGGACATGATCGAGCCCGACCTCGACCTGGAGGCGGACCTGAGCATCGACTCGATCAAACGGGCCGAGATCGCGGGGGAGTTGGCGAAGCGACTCGGCATCGCGGGCGGCGCGGAGACCCTGGACGACGCCGAACTCGAGGAACTGGCCAAGGCGCGGACGGCAGCGGCCGTCACCGGGTGGCTGAAGGCACGGGTCGGCCCGGGTGAGGAGGAGACAGCCACGGCGCCGACCGGACCGGCCCCGGACACGACCGACCGGACGGCCCCCGCGCCCGAACCGGCGGCCGTGACCGCCGCCGGGTCCGGGGGAGCGGCCGCGACCGCCGCCGCGCCCGAGGGAGTGGCCGCGGCTGCCGCCGGATCGGCGACGGCGCCCGGCGCCGGCGTACCGGCGCCCCGGTCCGCCGCGGCCGACGAGGTCCCCTCGGGCGAGGCGCCGAAGCGGTTCGAGATGCGGCCCGTGGACCTGCCGCAGCCGGAGCCCGGGGCCGACCCGGCCGCCGTGCTGGCGGGCAGGCGGTTCCTCCTCCTCGGGAACGGCGCGCAGGTGGCGGCACGGCTCGCCGGGTACGGCGCCGAGGCCGTCACCGTCGACGCGGACCACCTGCTCGCGGAGGCGGACGGAGCCGTGGACGGCGTGCTGTACCTGGGCGCGCTGCCCGGCAGCGACGCACCCGTGCTGCCCGACGCCTTCCCGGTCCTGCGGGCGGCCCTGGCCAGGAACCCGCGCTGGCTGCTGGCCGCCCGCCCCGCCGACGGCGCGGACGCGGCACGCTCGGCCGGGCTGCACGGGCTCTTCCGAACCGTCGCCCGGGAGTACCCGGACACCGTCGCCCGGGTCGTGACCCTCGGGGACACCGCACCCGAGGCGGTCGCCGACGCACTGGTCGCCGAGCTGCTCGCGCCGGAACCGGCTCCGGTGGTCCTGCGCACGGCCGCCGGCCGGCAGGGCCTCGAACTGGTCGAGGTGAAGCCCGGCGCGCTCGCCGGCACCGGGGCCGGACCGGCCGGGGAAGGGGCCGCCGAGGCCGCCGCCCTCGGCCTCGACCGGGACTCCGTGGTGCTGCTGGTCGGTGGCGCCCGGGGCATCACCGCCAAGTTCGCGGCCACCCTCGCCGCCGCCTCCCGCTGCCGGATCGAGCTGCTCGGCCGGACCGCCGCGCCCACCGGCCCGGAGGCCCCGGACACCGCAGCCGCCGGCACCCCGGCCGGACTCCGCGCCGCCCTCGCCGCCCGGGGCGGTATGAAGCCCGCAGAGATCAACCGCGAGGCCGAACTGATCCTGGCCCAGCGGGAGATCACCGCCACCCTGGCCGAACTCGCCGCGCTCGGCAGCGAGGCGCGCTACCGGGCCGTCGACTTCCGCGACCGCGACGCCGCACTCCAGGCCGTCAAGGAGATCCACGCCGACCACGGCCGCCTCGACGGGGTCGTCTTCGCCGCCGGGGTGATCGAGGACCGGCTGATCGCCGAGAAGACCCCGGAGTCCTTCCAGCGGGTGTACGGGACGAAGACGACCGGCGCGGCCACCCTGCTCGCGGCCCTGGCGGAGCTGCCCAACGGGCCCGGTTTCGCGGTGCTGTTCGGCAGCATCTCCGCCGTCCTCGGCAACCGCGGCCAGGCCGACTACGCCGCCGCCAACGACGCCCTGGAGAGCCTCGGCGCGGGCTGGGCGGAGCGCACCGGGAACCGTGCGCTGACCGTGCACTGGGGACCGTGGGCGCCCGTCGGGGGCCACACCGGCATGGTCAGCCCGGAACTCGGGCGCGAGTACGCCCGGCGCGGGGTCAGGCTGATCGACCCCGACGAGGGCACCGCCGCCCTGCTGCGGGAGCTCGCCTGGGGCGAGGAGTCCGTGCGGGCCGTCGTCTACACCGCCTCGGGCTGGTGACATGACCGACGACCGCCGGACACCGGTCGCGATCGTGGGCATGGCGGTGCTGCTGCCCGGCGCCGCGGGCCTCGACGCCTACTGGACCAACCTGCGCGACGGCGTGGACGCGATCGGCGAAGTGCCCGAGGGACGCTGGGACGCGGACTACTACCGGCCGGGCTCGGCCACCGGGCCAGCCGTCCCCGACCAGGTGTACTGCCGGCGCGGCGGATTCGTGGACGGACTGGCCGAGGTGGAGGTCACCCGGTACGGGATCATGCCGAACTCCGTCCCCGGCACAGAACCCGACCAGCTGATCGCCCTCGACGTGGCCGCCGCCGCGATCGCCGACGCCGGCGGCGAGGACCGGCTGCCCGACCGGCGCCGGATCGGCGTGGTCCTGGGCCGGGGCGGCTACCTCACCCCCGGCCTGGTCCGGCTCGATCAGCGGGTCCGCACCGCGGGGCAACTCGTGCGCACCCTGGGCGAGTTGGTGCCCGACCTCACTCCCGGCCAACTGGCCCGGGTGCGTGAGGCGTTCACCGAGCGGCTCGGGCCCGCCAGCCCGGAGCACGCGATCGGCCTGGTGCCCAACCTGGCCGCCTCCCGGATCGCCAACCGACTCGACCTGCGCGGCCCCGCCTACACCGTGGACGCGGCCTGCGCCTCCTCCCTGGTCGCCGTCGACCAGGCCGTCACCGAACTCACCGCCGGGCGCTGCGATGTGATGCTCGCCGGGGGAGTGCACCACTGCCACGACATCACCCTGTGGAGCGTGTTCTCCCAGCTGCGCGCGCTCTCCCCGAGCCAGCGGATCCGCCCTTTCCACCGCGACGCCGACGGCATCCTCATCGGCGAGGGCACCGGTGTCGTCGTCCTCAAGCGCCTCGCCGACGCCGAACGAGACGGCGACCGCGTCTACGCCGTGATCCGCGGCACCGGTGTGGCCAGCGACGGCCGTACCGCCGGACTCGTCAACCCCGACCCCGGCGGCCAGACCCACGCCGTACGCCAGGCCTGGCGGGCCGCGGGACTCGACCCCGCCGCCCCGCACTCGGTCGGCCTCCTGGAGGCGCACGGCACCGCCACCCCGGCCGGTGACGCGGCCGAACTGACCACCCTGGCCGAGGTGTTCGGACCCGACGGGCACAGCGACGAGCGGGCCGTGCTGGGCTCCGTGAAGTCGATGATCGGCCACACCATGCCGGCCGCCGGAGTCGCCGGGCTGGTCAAGGCCGCCCTCGCGCTCCACCACGCCACCCTGCTGCCCACCCTGCACTGCGACGACCCGCACCCGGCGCTCGCCGCCACCCGCTTCCGCACCCTGGACCGGGCCGCGCCCTGGGAGACCGCTCCCGGACAGCCGGTCCGCAGAGCCGGCGTGAACGCGTTCGGGTTCGGCGGGATCAACGCGCACGTGGTGCTGGAGGAGGCCCCGGGCAACCGCGCCCCCGCCGTCGGCCGCGGCAGAGGCAGCACCGCGTCCGGCGTCGCAGAGGCCACGGAAGCCGCTGCGCCCGGCGCCACGGACGTCACCGCACCCCTCGCCGCGAAGGTCACCGAACCCGAGCGCATCCTGCTGCTCGCCGCCGACACCCCCGAACAGCTCGCCGCCGCCCTCGCCGCCGACGACTCCGCCGTCCTCACCGCCGGTCTCGCCCCCGAGGGGACCCATCCGCAGGCGGGCCCGGTCCGCCTGGGCATCGTCGACCCCACCGCCAAACGGCTCGCCCTCGCGAGGCGCGCGGTCGGCAGGGGCCGCGCCTGGCAGGGCCGCAACGACGTGTGGTTCCGGCCCGCCGCACTGCTGCCCACCGGCCGGCTGGCCTTCGTCTTCCCCGGTCTGGAAGGCGAGTTCACTCCCCGCGTCGACGACATCGCCGCGCATTTCGGCCTCCCCACCGTCACCGGCCCGGCCACGGACGCCGTGCGGGTCGGGGACGTAGGCCGTCATGGGTTCGGTGTCGTCGGCGTGGGGCGGCTGCTCGACTCGGCGCTGCGCCGGATGGGCGTGGTGCCGGACGCGGTCGCCGGGCACAGCGTCGGCGAGTGGACGGCGATGACGGCCGCCGGGCTCTACTCCGGTGACCAGGTCGACGCGTTCATGGCCGACTTCGACCCCGACGCGGTCACCGTCCCCGGCCTCGCCTTCGCCGCGGTCGGCGCCCCCGCCGACCGGGTCCTCGCCGCGCTCCACGAGGACTGGACGGACGCCGGGATCGTCCTCTCCCACGACAACGCGCCCAACCAGTCGATGGTCTGCGGTCCGGACCGGGCGGTGGCGGACTTCGTCCGCGCCTTCCGGGCCGACGGCGTGCTGTGCCAGGTGCTGCCGTTCCAGTCCGGTTTCCACACCCCGATGCTGGAGCCGTACCTGACCCCCATCAAGGCGGCCGCCGAGCAGTTCCGGCTGTACCGGCCGACGGTCCCGGTCTGGTCCGGCACCACCGCGGCCCCCTTCCCGGCGGCCGAGGCCGAGGTGCGGGAGCTGTTCGTCCGGCACCTGCTGGAGCCGGTCCGGTTCCGGCAGTTGGTGGAAGGCATGTACGCCGCGGGGCACCGGGTCTTCGTCCAGACCGGGCCCGGCCAGCTGGCCTCCCTGATCGGCGACACCCTCGGCGACCGCGACCACCTGGCCGTCGCCGCCAACTCCCCGCACCGCTCGGGGATGGCCCAACTCCGGCGCGTCGCAACCGCGTTGTGGACGGCCGGCGCCTCCGTCGCACCGGCGGTCCCGAGGACGGGCGGCACGGCCACGCCCGCTCGGCAGCGGCCGCCCGTCCGGCTCGACCTGGGCGGCGCACTGGTGTCCCTGGACGGCCCGGAACTGCACGAACTCCGCACGGCGCTGGGCAGCCGGCGGGCACCCGCCGGGCCGTCCCCGCTGGACGGCCTCGCCGCCCGGATCCCGGCCGCCGCCGAACTCGACGCGCTGCTCCGGGAGACGGCCGACACGGCAGCGGCCGTCCTCACCGCGATCCGCACCCCGTCCGGCAGCACCACGGCCCCCGGCGCCGCCCGCACCCTGCCCCGCATCCCGGCGCCCACCGCACCTCAGCCCACCGCACCCCGTCCTGCGCCGCCCGCCCCCGCCGCCGTGACACCGCCGTCCCCCGACTCCCGCACCACCATCGTGCAGGTGTCCCCAGAGTCGATGCCCCACCTCCTCGACCACTGCTTCTTCCCGCAACGCCCCGACTGGCCCGACACCGAGGACCGTTGGCCGGTGGTCCCGGCCACCACGATCGTCCAGCACATGACGGACGCGGCCGAGGCCGCCACCGGACTGCGGGCGGTCGCCGTGCACGGCGCCCGTTTCGACCGCTGGCTCACCGCCACACCCCCCGTGGACGTCCAGGTCACCGTCACCCCCGTGGGGTCCGGCCGCGTCTCGGTCACCTTCGGCCCCACCGCCCGCGCGGTGATCGAACTCGCCCCCCACCACTCCGCGCCCCCCGCCGCCCCCGCGCCCCCGCCGACCCCCGAACGCACCCCCGACCACACGGCGGCCGAGCTGTACTCCGAGCGCTGGATGTTCCACGGCCCGGCGTTCCAGGGCGTCACCGAACTCACCGCGATCGGCGACCGGCACGTCCGTGGCGTGATCACCACGCCCACCGCCCCGGGCGCCCTCCTCGACAACGTCGGTCAGATCCTCGGCTACTGGATCATGTCCACCCGCACCGAGCGGACCGTCGTCTTCCCGGTGCAGATGCGGGAGATGCGCTTCCACGGCCCGCACCCCGCCCCCGGCACCGAGGTCGGCTGCCTGGTGCGGATCACCTCGCTCACCGACACCGTCCTGGAGGCGGACGTGGAGCTGACCGTCGGCGACCGGGTCTGGGCCCGGATCGACGGCTGGCAGGACCGCCGCTTCGACAACGACCCGCACACCCGCCCCGTCGAACGCTTCCCGGAGCGCAACACCCTCTCCGAGGCCCGGCCCGGCGGCTGGACCCTGCTCCACGAACGCTGGCCCGACCTGGCCTCCCGCGAGCTCATCATGCGCAACTCCCTCGGCGGAGCCGAGCGTTCCGAGTACGGCGCGCGCCCGCCGCGCGGCCGCAGGCAGTGGCTGCTGGGCCGGATCGCCGCCAAGGACGCGGTACGCCAGTGGCTCTGGGAGCACGGCGAGGGGCCGGTCTTCCCGGCCGAACTCCGGGTGCACAACGACGCCTTGGGCCGCCCCTACGTGGCCGGCGTGCACGGCCGTACCCTCCCCGCGCTGGACGTCTCCCTCGCCCACCGGGCCGAGGCGGCGGTGGCGATCGTACGGCCGCACACCCCCGGACCCGGTCCCGGCATCGACCTCGAAGAGGTCACCGAACGCGACCCTGCCGCCCTGCAGGCCGCGCTCGGCGCCGACGAACTCCGGTTGCTGCACGCCCTGGCCGCCGACGGTTCGACGGCCTTGTGGTTCACCCGTTTCTGGGCGGCCAAGGAAGCCGTCGCCAAGGCGGAGGGCACCGGATTCGACGGCCGGCCACGGGACTTCACCGTGCTGGACGCCGCCCCCGACGGCAGTCGGCTGCTGGTCTCGGGCCGACTGGAACGCGCCTACCCGGTGCACTGCGCGCCGGTCCGCAATCCCCCCGCACTGCCGGACCGCGACTACGTCGTGGCCTGGACCACCGGACCGGCAGCCGCAGACCCCGAGGAGGACCCGCGATGAATCCCACCGAGCCCGAGATCCGAGCCGACGAGGAGGCCGTGCTCGCCGACCTCGCGCGGATGCTCCGCACCCTCCTGGAGGAGTACGGCGACGACGACGCCGTGATCGGCATGAGCACCACCTTCAACCGCGACCTGGAGCTGGAGAGCATCGACCTGGTCACCCTGGCCGGGCTCCTGGAGGAGCGGTACGGGAAGCGGGTCAACTTCGCCGAGTTCCTGGCCGGGATGGAGTTCGACGAGATCATCGAGCTGACCGTCGGCCGGCTCGTCGAGTACGTGGTGTGGAGTCTGAAGGCCACGGAGGCGGGCTGAGCCATGGCGATCATCGACACCGGAGAGGTCCGGCTGCACGTGCAGAGAATGGGCCCGGGGGAGGGCCGGATCCCGGTCGCCACCGTGGTCCTCGTCCACGGGCTGCTCACCGACAGCCTCGCCAGCTACTACTTCACCGTGGCCCCGGCCTTCGCCGCCTCCGGCCTCGACGTGGTCATGTACGACCTGCGCGGCCACGGCCGCAGCGGCCGCCCCGCCGGCGGCTACACCCTCGACCACAACATCGACGACCTGGAGGCCCTGCTCGACCGGCTGTCGGTCACCGGCCCGGTCCACCTCGTCGGCAACTCCTACGGCGGCACCATCGCCTTCGGCTGGGCGGCCCGCCACCCGGAGCGCACCGCCAGCCTGACCCTCATCGAGTCCGAACCGGCGACCGCCGCCTGGGCCGCGAAACTCGGCGGCATCCTGCACCGGGTCGTCACCGAACTCGCCCACAACGAGTCGGACGCGATCGCCTGGATCACCGCCAACCGCAGCCACAACACCGCCCGCCTCGCCAAGGGCGCGGCCCGGCTCGCCCGCGAGACCAGCCTCGGCCGGGACATCCCGGCCAGCCGGGTCCTGACCGAGGACCAGATCAGCGCCGTACGCTGCCCGGTCCTCGGGGTGTACGGCGGTGACTCCGACCTGGTCGGGGTGGTCCCGCTGAAGGAGGCCCTGCTGGCGGACTACCGGTCGGTGGTGCTGCCCGGGCACGAGCACTCGGTGCTGGTCGAGGCGGCCGGCACGGTCGGCGGACACATCCTGGAGCTGATCCACTCGGTCGGCGGGGCGCGGGCGGCCGGGGTCCGGTGAGCGGTTTCCTGTTCGTCGTACCGCCCCTGGTCGGGCACATCAACCCGGCCGTCGGCGTCGCGGCCGAACTCGCCGCGCGCGGGCACCGGGTGGCCTGGGTCTGCGCGGACGCCGGGCTGGTACGCCGGCTGGCGGGGCCCGAGGCGCGGGTGTTCCCGTGCGCGGGGACGGCCGAGGGGGAGCGGCCCGCCGACCTGCGCGGCGCGGAGGCGCTGAAGTTCCTCTGGGAGTGGTTCCTGGTGCCGCTGGCGGACGCCATGGCGCCCGGCGTGCGGGCGGCCGTCGACGACTTCCGCCCCGACGTGGTGGTCGCCGACCAACAGGCCTTCGCCGGCGCCCTGGTGGCCGAACGGCTGGGCCTGCCCTGGGCGACCTCCGCGACCACCTCGGCCGAGTTCGGGGGCGCCTACGACGGCATCCCCAAGGTCGCCGAGTGGCTCCGGGACCGGCTCACGGAGCTGCGCGACCGCATCGGCGACCCGGCGGGCACCGCCGACCCGCGCTTCTCGCCGCACCTCACCCTTGCCTTCACCACCCCCGAACTGGCGGGCACCACCGACCGATCGGCGGTCCGCCACGTGGGCCCGTCGATCTCCGAGCGGCCGGTCGCCGACGGCTTCCCCTGGGAATGGCTGGACCCGAGCCGGGAACGGGTCCTGATCTCACTCGGCACCGCCAACGCGGACGTGGGCGGGCGGTTCCTCGCCGAGTGCGTGGCCGCCGTACGCGAACGGGCCCACCGGGTACAGGCGTTGGTGGCCGACCCGGGCGCCACCCTGCCCCCCGCGTGCGACGACAAGGACATCCTGATCCTGCCGTCCCTGCCCCAACTCCCGCTCCTGGAAAGGGTCGACGCGGTCGTCTGCCACGCCGGGCACAACACGGTGTGCGAGGCCCTGTGGCACGGCGTCCCGCTCGTCGTCGCCCCCATCCGCGACGACCAACCGGTGATCGCCGGGCAGGTCGTCGACGCCGGCGCGGGCATCCGGGTCAGGTTCGGCCGGGTCACCGCCGCACGGCTGGGCGAGGCCCTCGACACCGTCCTGTACGAACCCGGCCCGCGCACGGCCGCGGCCCGGATCCGCACCGCGTTCCGCGCGGCCGGCGGTGCCCCCGCCGCCGCGACCCACCTGGAACACCTCGCAGCCGACCCGCACGCAAGGAGAGCCGATGAGCAAGCAGAGTGAGATCGAGGCACTGCGCTCCGCCTACCGGCGGGACCTCGCCGAGGGCACCGACCGCTTCTTCGAACCCCGCCGCACCACCTGCCCCTGGTGCAGCTCCGACCGGCTGACCACCCGGCTGCGCACCACCGACCTGCTCCAGCACAAGCCCGGCGCCTTCGTCCTCGACCGCTGCCAGGACTGCGGCCACACCTTCCAGAACCCGCGCCTGAACGACACCGGCCTGGAGTTCTACTACCGGGACTTCTACGACGGCCTCGGCGAGCAGAAGATGAGCGGCACCTTCGGCGGCCGTACCAAGATGTACCAGGGCCGCGCCCAGGCCATGGTCCCGCACGACCCGACCCCGAAGAACTGGCTCGACGTCGGCACCGGCCACGGCCACTTCTGCGAGGCCGCCCGCGAGGTGCTGCCCGGCACCGCCTTCGACGGCCTCGACTTCACCGACGGCGTCGAACTCGCCGCCCGCGAGGGCCGCGTCGAGCACGCCTACCGCGGTGCCTTCCCCGACCTGGCCGGCGACCTCGCCGCCCGCTACGACGTGGTCAGCATGTTCCACTACCTGGAGCACAGCACCGACCCCGACCGCGAACTGCGCGCCGCCCACGAGGCGGTACGCCCCGGCGGCCACCTCCTCATCGAGGTCCCGGACCCCGAGAGCCGCTACGCCCGGCTCCTGGGCCGCTGGTGGCTGCCCTGGCTCCAGCCGCAGCACCTGCACTTCATCCCGGTCGCCAACCTGCGCACCCGCCTCACCGACCTGGGCTTCACGGTCGTCGCCGAGCAGCACGCCGAGGCCCACGACCCCGTCGACCTGCTGGCCGCCGTCTGGCTCGCCCTGGACCACACCGCCCCGCGCGAGGACGCCCCCTGGCTGCCGACCCCGCCGGGCGGCCTGCAGAAGACGCTCCGCGCCGCGCTGCTCATCGCGGGCATCCCGGCCCTGATCGCCGGCACCCTCCTGGACCGCTTCGCCGTACGGCCTCTCTCGCACCGCCTGCGCGTCTCCAACGCCTACCGCATCGTCGCCCGCCGCGACTGACGCCTCGCCTCACAGCACCTTCGCGCGGATCATCGCCGACAGCACCAGGGCGCCCGGCAGCAGCGGGATCCAGTCGGTCAGGACGCGGTAGCCGATCACGGTCGCGGTGGCCACCGCGACCGGGGAGCCGAACGCGGCCAGGGTGATCACCAGCGCCGCGTCCACCGCGACCCCGCCGGGTACCGGTACGGCACCCCCCGCCGTACCGGCCGCCAGGTACGCGAAGATCACGGTGCCCCACGACAGCCCGAGCCCCAGCGCCTCCCCGGTGCAGGCCAGCACACAGGCCTGCACCAGCGGCATCGCGGTGGCCCCGCCCCACAGGGCCAGCACCCGGGAGGGCCGCGCGTGGACCGCCCGGGCGTCGGTGAGCGCGGAGCGCACCAGCCCGGTGACCGGGCGCCGCAGCGGTCGTACGACGGCCGTCGCCACGCCCGCCAGGGTGAGCACCGCCGCGACCGGGATCAGCACCACGCCGTCCGGCACCAGCTCGCCCAGCCGCCGCCACGCGGACGACGACAGCAGGAACACGATCAGCACGACCGTCTTCGCACCCGACTTCGCCACGGAGTACAGCGCGATCGAGGAAGTGGCCCGCTCCAGCGGAACACCCCGGGTGCGCAGGAACCGCACGGTGACGGCGTGCGCGCCGAGCCCGGCGGGCAGCGCGTGGTTGGCGGCACCCGCGGCGAACTGCGAGGCCAGCAGCAGGCCCGGCGGCAGCCGGTCGGGTACGGCGCCCTGCCGCATACAGGAGGCCACCACCCAGGTCAGGCAGGTGAAACCGCCCGCGGCCAGCAGCCACGCCGGTTCGGCGCGGGCGAGCCGGGTGACGCCCTCGGCCAGCAGCGACTGGTTGGTCAGCCCCCAGACCGCGGCGATGAGCAGCGGGGACAGGCACAGGGCGAGCCGGAGCGGCCGGCCCGCCGGCGAGGAGGGCGCCGGCAGCGGACGCACGGGAGCGTCCGGGCAGGGCGAGGACAGTGAGGACAGAGAGGACACGGGGACGTTGTCCTTCCACGGCGGGCCGGCGGTGGGGAGCCGCAGACGAGCGGAGACGCGGGGAGCCTTCCCGTCCCGTATGACACCCGGATGTCCGAAAACCGAAGGCGGGAGGGCGGGCCGGTGCCACGGGCGCGGTGGTACCCGGCCGACCCGGTAGCCTTCCTGGGGAAGGAGCACACGACAGGGGAGGATCCGGCCGTGCACGTCCAGGAGTGGCTCGACTCGGTACCGGCGGTCGCCGTCTACGCCGTGGTGGCACTGGTCATCGGGCTCGAGAGCCTGGGCATCCCGCTGCCGGGCGAGATCGTCCTGGTCTCCGCCGCGCTGCTCTCCTCCCAGCACTCGGGCGTCAACCCGTTCGTCCTCGGCGCCTGCGCGACCGCGGGCGCGGTCATCGGCGACTCCATCGGCTACGCGATCGGCCGCAAGGGCGGCCGTCCGCTGCTGGCCTGGCTGGGCAGGAAGTTCCCGAGCCACTTCAGCGAGGGCCATGTCGCCACCGCCGAGCGCTCCTTCGAGAAGTGGGGCATGTGGGCGGTCTTCGTCGGCCGCTTCATCGCCCTCCTCCGCATCTTCGCGGGCCCGCTGGCCGGCGTCCTCCAGATGCCCTACTGGAAGTTCCTGATCGCCAACCTCCTCGGCGGCATCTGCTGGGCCGGCGGCACGACGGCGGTCGTCTACTACGTCGGCATCGTCGCCGAGGACTGGCTGAAGCGGTTCTCGTACGTGGGCCTGGCGGCAGCGGTCCTCTTCGGCCTGGCCTCGATGCTGATCGTCCGCCGCAAGGCGAAGAAGGTCCAGGTGACGCAGAAAGAAGCGGAACCTGTAGGCGCCGGGGAGTAGATGTCCTTGTTCTGGGGGCGCGGGGAACTGCGCGACCAGCCCCCACACACCCGCACCCGCCCCACGACCTACTCATGCACCCCGCGATGCGCCTTCGCCAACTCCGCATAGAAGGTCCCGTTGAGGGTCACCCCCTCCCGCTCTTCCTGGCTGAGCTCGCGCCGCACCTTCGCCGGCACCCCCGCCACCAACGACCCCGGCGGCACCACCATCCCCTGCGGCACCAACGCCTGCGCCGCCACCAACGACCCCGCCCCGATCACGGCCCCGTTCAGCACGGTCGCCCCCATCCCGATCAGGCAGTCGTCCTCCACGGTCGCCCCGTGCACCACCGCGTTGTGCCCGATGGACACCCGCTCACCCACACTCACCGGAAATCCCGGGTCCGCGTGCAATGTCACATTGTCCTGGATGTTCGCCTGCGCCCCCACGACGATCTTCTCCACATCCCCCCGCACCACCGCGCCGTACCAGACACTGGCCCCGGCCTTCAGCGTCACGTCCCCGATCACCGAGGCCGTAGGCGCCACGAACACGTCGGCCTCGACCTTCGGCTCCCGCCCCCCGATCCCCACGATCAGCGCCTGCTGCGTCATCACCGTCTCCCATCGTCATCGACGTCCACGGCAACCTAGCCCACGACCTGGGGCGAAGATCACAGCAGCCCACCCTCTGTAAGTCGGCGCCCGCTGAGTAGCGTGACTGCGTGCCGAAGTCCAAGAACACGTTCTCATTCTGGCGACGCCGCCTCGCCCAGCGCGCCGTGCACACGGCCTGGGCCTGGGTCCAGCGCGCCGGCTCGATCACGGCCGAGCACCCGGCAGGGCTCCGCTTCGGCGCCCTCGGCGAGGCCACCCGACTCGCCTTCCCCCTCGGCACGGTCTTCGGCGAACCGTGGATCCACCTCGGCTCGCACTGCATCGTCGGCGAACAGGTCACCCTCACCGCGGGCCTGATGCCCGACCTCGACCTCGGCCCCGACCCGATCCTGCGCATCGGTGACGGCGTGGTCCTCGGCCGCGGCAGTCACGTCATCGCGGACACGACGGTGACCATCGGCAGCGACTGCTACTTCGGCCCGTACGTCTACGTCACCTCCACCAACCACTCCTACGACGATCCGCACGAGCCCATCGGCAGGCAGTGGCCCCGCATGGAGCCCGTGGAGATCGGCCCCGGCTGCTGGATCGGCACCGGCGCGGTGATCCTGCCCGGTGCGCGGATCGGCCGGAACGTGGTGGTGGCCGCCGGCGCGGTGGTTCGCGGCACGGTGCCCGACCACGCCGTGGTGGCCGGTGCGCCCGCCCGGGTCGTACGGCGCTGGACGCCCGAGACCGGCTGGCAGCCGCCGCTGCGCACGCCCCCGCCGGTGCCGATCCCGGCGGGTACGACGCCGGAGCAGCTGCGCGCGCTGGCGGAGCTGGACGAGGACGACGTGGCGCGGCTCGCCGAACTGGAGCCCGAGAGCTGACCGGCGCCCGGCCTGGCCGTCTGCCCCCGGCCTGGCCGTCTGCCGTCGGCCGTCGGGCGTCGGTTCAGCCGGTGGCCAGCAGCAGTGTCCCCACCAGCGCCAGCCCGGCGCCCGCCGCCTGGATCGCGCGCAGCCGTTCGCTGAGGAAGCCGCGGGCCGCGAGCGCGGTGACCACCGGGTAGAGCGAGGCGAGCACCGCGGCGACGGTGATCGGGCCGTGCTGGGCGGCGACCGAGTAGGTGCCGTTGGCCGCGACGTCGGCGAGACCGACGAAGCCCAGCGCCGGGAGCGCGGAGCGGGCGAAGCCGCCCTCCGGCAGCGCGGGCATGCCCTGCCGCACGGACAGCCACAGGGCGGCGCCGCCGGTCGCGACGCTGGTCAGCCGCTGCACGAAGAGGGCCAGGAAGAGGCCGGTGACCGTGGTGGACGCCTCTGTGATCAGCGCGAACACGGTGCCGAAGCCGGCCGCCGAGACCAGGGTGAGCAGGATCGTCCGGCGCTGGACGGGCGCGCCGCGCAGCTGCGGGCCGCCGGCCACGACGACCCCGGTGACGGCGACCGCGATGCCCGCGACCTGGAGCAGTCCCGGACGCTCGCCGAGGAACAGCCCGACCCCGACCGGGACGGCGACGCTCAGCGTGGCCAGCGGGGAGACCACCCCCATCGGGCCGAGGGCCAGGGCCTTGTAGAAGGAGAACAGCGCGACCGGCCCGACCAGGCCCGCCGCGACCGCGAACCACAGCCGCGGCCCGGCCTCGCTCCAGCCGCCGGTGGCGACCACGATCACACCCAGGACCGCCGCCGCCAGGCCCTGCGACACGACGACCACCGTGAGCGCCGGGGCGCGTCGCGTGAGCAGCCCGCCGCCGAAGTCGGCCAGTCCCCACAGGAGACTGGTGGTCAGGGCGAAGAATGCTGTCACGGCCCGCCTCGCAGTACAGTTCGGTGAACGATCAGGTACACCCCACCGTAGTTCAGCAAGGTGAACTAATTCATCTAAAATATTGGACCACAATGCTCTCCACGATGGACGGAACGTGTCGGACCTCGACCTGCTGACCCAGTCCCTGGCCCGCAACGTCAAGCACTGGCGGGCGGTGCGCGGCTTCACCCTGGACGTGCTCGCGGCCCGGGCCGGGGTCAGCCGCGGCATGCTGATCCAGATCGAGCAGGCCCGCACCAACCCGAGCATCGGCACGGTCGTCAAGATCGGTGACGCGCTCGGCATCAGCATCACGACCCTGCTCGACTACGAGCAGGGCCCGAAGGTCCAGATCATCCCCGCCGACAAGGCCGTACGGCTGTGGCACACCGACGCCGGCAGCTACAACCGGCTCCTCGCCGGCACCGAGGCGCCCGGCCCGCTGGAGATGTGGGACTGGCACCTGATGCCGGGCGAGAGCAGCCCGTCGGAACCCCACCCGGCCGGCACGGTGGAGATCGTCCATGTCACCGCCGGTGAACTGACCCTCACCGTCGACGGGACCGAGTACCGCGTGCCGACGGGCGCCAGCGCCTCCTTCGAGGCCAACACGGCCCATGTGTACGGCAACACCGGGGACGTGCCGATGGTGATGGTGATGACGGTCTCCGTGCCGCCCGTGCCCTGAGCCTCCCCGACCGGGCTGTTAGCGTGCGGGCATGCGCGCACCCATCGGAGACTTCGACACCGCCGTCCCCGCCCCCGACTGCCTCGACGAGCTGACCGCGCCGGTCGCCGACGCCCTGCGCCACTGGACCGGCGCCGTGCCCGCCGACCGGATCGTCTACGTCGAGACGGACCCGCGGTGGGCGGACACCGCTGTCTTCGTCGAGCATTACGGACGCGACCTGCTGGAGCGGTCGGCCAACTGCGTGGTGGTGGCGGGCAGGCGCGGCGGCGAGACCACTCTGGCGGCCTGCCTGGCGCTGTCCACCACCAAGGTGGACGTCAACGGCCTGGTGCGCCGCCAACTCGGCGCCCGCAAGGCCTCCTTCGCCTCCATGGACACCGCGACCGGGGCGACCGGCATGGAGTACGGCGGTATCACCCCGATCGGACTCCCGCACGACTGGCCGCTGTTGGTGGACTCCGCCGTGGTCGACCTGCCCTACGTCCTGGTCGGCAGTGGCCGCCGACGCGGCAAACTCCTGGTCCCCGGCAAGGCGTTCGCCGAGCTGCCGGGCGCGGTGGTGCTGGCGGGGCTGGGCGTCTGAGCGCCCCTGAAGGGACGCGGGGCTGCATCAATATGCGGCTCCGCCGCGTGGGCGCGACCAGCCACGACGGCGCGTCAGCCGAACGACGGCATGCCGCAGCGCTCCCGGCGCCGTGCTCAGGACACCCCGTGCGCGTGGTGCGCCAGCGCCAGGTGCGGATCCGCCTGGCCCGGCGCCGGCGCCGGATCGGCGTGCACCAGGGCCGCCGTCAGCCTCGGTACGGCGTGCAGCAGCGCGTGCTCGGCCCCGACGGCGATCGCGTGGGCCTGCCGTACGGTCGCCTCGCCGTCGACCACGACCGCCACCTCGGCGCGCAGCCGGTGCCCGATCCACCGCAGCCGCAGCTCACCCACCGCACGCACCCCCGGCACCTCGCGCAGCGCCCGCTCGGCCCGGTCCGTCAACTCCGGGTCCACCGCGTCCATCACGCGCCGGAACACCTCGCGCGCCGCGTCCCGCAGCACCAGCGTGATCGCCGCGGTGATCGCCAGCCCCACCACCGGATCGGCGAGCTGCCAGCCGAGGGCCGAGCCGCCGGCCCCCAGCAGCACGGCCAGTGAGGTGAAGCCGTCGGTACGGGCGTGCAGCCCGTCGGCGACCAGCGCGGCCGAGCCGATCTCCCGGCCGACCCGGATCCGGTACCGGGCCACCCACTCGTTCCCGGCGAACCCGACGAGTGCGGCCACCGCGACTGCCGGGAGATGCGTGACCGGACGCGGATCCAGCAGCCGTTCGACGGCCGTCCACGCGGCGAAGGCGGCGGACGCGGTGATCGTCAGCACGATCGCGATCCCCGCGAGATCCTCGGCCCGCCCGTAGCCGTAGGTGAAGCGGCGGTTCGCCGCGCGGCGCCCGAGCACGAAGGCGATGCCCAGCGGTACGGCGGTCAGCGCGTCCGCCGCGTTGTGCACCGTGTCCCCGAGCAGCGCGACGGAGCCGGACAGGACCACCACGACCGCCTGCGCGAACGCCGTGGCGCCGAGCACGGCCAGCGAGACCCAGAGCGCCCGCATGCCCCGCGCGGAGGATTCCAGCGCCGGGTCGAGCTTGTCGGCCGTCTCGTGGGAATGCGGCTTCAGGAGGTGGCTGAGGCGGTGGCGGAGGCCGGCCGACGCGGGATGGGCGTGACCGTGGCTCTTGGCGTGGCCGTGGTCGTGTCCATGGCCGTCGCCGTGCTCATGGGTGTGACCGTGCGCGTGCTCGTGGGGGTGACGGTCGTCCGCGTGTGCGTGTTCGTGGTGGTGCCGGTCGCTCATGCGGCTCCCCTCTCCGGTGCGCGGGGCGTGGACATCCGACGCCCGTGACACCATTATGTGCGTATGAGCGCACGCATGCACCTATCACCTGCGCATCATGCGCATCCGCGTACCCCCGGCGAGGAGCAGTTCGCGCTCGCCGCCGAGGTCCTCGCCCTGCTCGGCGACCGCACCCGGCTCACCCTGCTGCACGCCCTGACGGCCGGAGAGGCCGACGTCACCACCCTCACCGAGGTGTGCGGCGCCGCCCGGCCCGCCGTCAGCCAGCACCTGGCCCGACTGCGGCTCGCGGGTCTGGTCGGCACGCGCAAGGAGGGGCGCCGGGTGGTGTACTCGCTGCGCCACGGTCATCTGCGGCGACTGGTCGACGAGGCGCTGAAGGTGGCGGACCACCGGCTGACCGAGACCGCTGCCGAAGCGGACGGCTGAGCGCCGGCCGGAGGCCCCGGCCGGCCCTCAGTAGGCCGTGGCCGCTCCGAGGTACTGCTCGGCGAAGGCCGTCGCCGCCGCGCGTGAGGTGAACAGCCTGCGCAGCCGGGCCAGGCTGGTGCCCGCGAGGAACGGATCGCCGGAGGCCGTGCCGTGGTAGATGCCGGACAGGAACTGCGAGAACTCCTGGTAGTCCCAGACCCGGCGCAGGCAGGCGTGGGAATAGCCCTCCAGGCCGGTGCCGTCGCCCTTCGTGGCGTGCGCGGCGAGCGCGTCGCCCAGCAGGAAGGCGTCGTGCAGGGCGAGGTTCATGCCCTTGGCGGCGATCGGCGCGGTCAGGTGGCCGGCGTCGCCGGCCAGGAAGAGGCGGCCGTACACCAGGGGTTCCACCACGTAGTCGTGCATGTCCAAGACGCGCTTCTCGATCAGCCGCCCCTCGGTGAGCGGCGGCGCCCCGGCCGCGCCGAGGCGTTCACGCAGCTCGTCCCAGATCCGGTCGTGCGACCAGTTCTCCGGATCGTCGCCCGGCGGGCACTGCAGGTAGTAGCGGGTGACCTCGGGGCTGCGTGCCATGTGCCCGGCGAACCCGTTCGGATGGACGCCGAACAGCACACAGTCCGAGGACGGCGGCGCCTCGGCGAGCAGGGCCAGCCACGCTATGCCGTAGTCCTGCCGGGCGATCCGTACCCGCCCGTCCGGTATCGCGTCCCGGGTCACCCCGCGCGCCCCGTCGCAGCCCGCCACGAACTCGCAGTGCAGGAGGTGCCGTTCACCGGTCGCGGGGTCGAGGTACGACACGACGGGCCGGTCCGTCTCCAGGCCGTGCAGGGTCACGTCCCGCACCCCGAACCTGATGTCCCCGCCGCGTACGTCGGCGTACTCCCGGACCAGGTCCGTCACCAGCAACGGCTGCGGATAGACGTAGTGGTGATGATCGGTCAGTTCGCCGTAGTCGAAGCGGAACCGCTCGCCGGCGAAGCGGAACTCGCACTCGCCGTGCACTTGTGCCCGGGCGATCAGGCCGCCGGCCAGGCCGCGCTGTTCAAGCCCGCGCACGGCCCATTCCTCGATGACCCCGGCCCGTGGCCGGGTCTCGATGAACTGCCTGCTCTCGGTCTCCAGGACCACACAGTCGACGTCGGCGGCCCGCAGGATGTTCCCGACGGTCAGCCCGGCGGGCCCGGCGCCCACGACGACCACCGTACGGCGTTCCTCGGAAGGGGAGCCGGGGTGGGGGGAGGGGTGCGTCACCCCCGCATTATGACGGTGTCCCGTCAGCCGCGGCAGTGCCGCCGCGGCTGACGGGACGCAGGTGAGGAGGAGGGGTCAGTGCGCCGGGGCGTCCGTGACCACGACCTCGTCGATGCTGCGCTCGATGTCCTGGGCCGTGGAGGCGGTGGCCTTGGCCCAGTAGTAGATGCCGATCGAGAAGGCGGCGATGACCAGGATGTCCCACCACAGCGCGATGTTGTTCTGGCCGCCGAAGCTGCCCTGCCAGGAGATCAGGCCCATGCCGATCAGGTAGACCGGCAGCCACTGCGCGGCCTTGAAGTCCAGCCGGGGCGCGTCCGGCAGGTTCTTGCTGTGGGCGTAGAAGGCGTAACCGCCGAGCAGCAGGTAGCCGATGACGATCGCGAGGCCGAGCCGCCACAGGATGTCCCAGCCGGACCAGTAGATGATCAGGTTGGCGACCACGAACGACAGCGGGGAGACGAACTTGCCGAAGGGCAGCCGGTACGGGCGCTCGTGCTGCGGCAGCTTGTCGGCGAAGACGCCGTACGCCAGCGGGGCACCGGCGTACATCAGCACGCTCGCCGAGGTGATGAAGCCGACCAGCTGCTGCCAGCTCGGGAACGGCAGGAAGCAGATCACGCCGGTCACGAAGGACATGACGAGACCGAACCACGGCACACCGCGGGAGTCGGTCCGGGTGAAGATCTTCGGCGCGTAGCCGTTCTTCGCCAGACCGTAGGAGACACGGGAGGTGGCGGTGGTGTAGATCAGGCCGGTGCCGCCGGGGGAGATGATCGCGTCCACGTAGAGGACCCAGGCCAGCCAGCCGAGGCCCACCAGGGTGGCGAGGCCGGCCCACGGTCCGCTGATCCCGGCGTACTTCAGGGCGTCCCAGCCGTGCGCGAAGGTGCTGTGCGGCAGCGCGGCGATGAACACGATCTGGAGCAGGACGTAGATCACGGCGCCGATCGCGACCGAGCCGAGGGTGGCGCGCGGCAGGTCCCGCTTCGGGTTGCGGCTCTCGCCGGCCAGCTGGATGGCCTGCTCGAAGCCGAGCAGCGCGAAGATGATGCCGCTGGTGCTGATCGCGGTCAGGACACCCTTGGCGCCGAAGGGAGCGAAGCCCTCCGAGTGGAAGTTCGAGGTGTGGAAGTTGCCGATGGCGATGATGAAGATCGCGGCCAGCGGAACGGCGATCTTCCACCAGGTCGCGGCGCTGTTCGTGTGCGCGAGCACCCGGACGCCGAAGAAGTTGACCCCGACGAACAGGGCCATGAGCACGACGGCCACCAGCAGACCGCTCGCGGTCAGGGTGCCGTCGGCGTGCTCCAGGTGCTGGGCCCACTTCCAGTGACCGGCGTAACCGATCATGGCCTCGACCTCGATCGGCGCCACGGTCGCCGCCTGCAGCCAGGAGAACCAGCCGAAGGACATGCCGGCCAGGCCGCCGAACGCGTAGTGCGGGTAACGGGCGGTACCGCCCGCCACCGGGAACATGCCGCCGAGCTCGGCGTGCACCAGTGCCAGGAGCACGATCGCGACAGCGCCGATCACCCACGAGATGATCGCCGCCGGGCCGGCCATGCCGACCGCCTTCTCGGCGCCGTACAGCCATCCGGAGCCGATGATCGAGCCCACAGAGGCCCACATCAGGCCGATGAGCCCGACGTCCCGCCTCAGACCGCCCGAAGGTGTGATGTCCTCCGTCGCGGCATTCTCGACACTCACCATGTCAAGTGGCCTCTCAGTTTCTGAACGCAGCTTTAACGAGCAAGAGGGCACAACTTAAGGGCGCGTGTCGTAACCGGAGAAGAGTGTTGCCGAAGATTTGACCCTCGATCTTTACTGTCTTGGTAAAAGCTTTTACACAGGTCAGCGAGGGTCACGGAATGTCCGTATTCAGTGGCGATATGTGAGAAGAAGGTAAGACAGGCAAGCTCAGATCTTCCTCAAATCCGGCTCAGATCCGGCCCAGGCGCGGTATTTCGATGGCCGGGCAGCGGTCCATCACCATGTCCAGACCCGCGGCCCGCACCCGCTCGTACGCCGCCTCGTCGACCACCCCGAGCTGGAACCACACCGCCTTCGCGCCCCTCGCCACCGCCTCGTCCGCGACCGGACCGGCCAGCTCGCTGTTGACGAAGACGTCGACGACGTCGACGGGGAAGGGGATCTCGGCGAGGGACGCGTAGCCCTGCTCGCCGTGCACCGTCTCCGCCTTGGGGTGGACCGGCACGATCCGCTTGCCGAACCGCTGCAGCACCTGCGCCACCCCGTACGCCGCCCGCCCCCGGTTGGACGACAGGCCGACCACCGCCCAGGTGTCACCCGTCCTGGTCAGAATCCTGCGGATCGTCGCTTCGTCGCCGTACACGGTCGGCCTCCTCGGCTCGGGGAACGTTCGCCGTGCCCAACAGCCGCCGCCGGACCCTGATTCCCCGCCCCGGCCGGGCTCGCGCAGTACCGTCGGGACAGTCCGCGTGACAGGGGGTGCCGCATGTCCCGCATGTCCCGCCACGGTGACCTGAATCGGCGCAAGGTGCCTGCGCAGGTCCCGCCGCCCGCCTACGCTCAGCCCGTGCTGCGCATCCTCGACGCCAAGACCGGTGAGACCGTCCCCGCCGTCCCCGCCCGCCGTGCCCTGACCCGGGTCGAGGTCCATGCCTCCGGGTACGACCTGACGGCGCTGCGGGTCCTGCTCACCACCGACCTCCTGCTGCGCGCGCTGGAACTCGGCGGCACCCCGGTCCTGCCCCTGCTCACCGCCGACCGCCACCAGGCCGAACTGCACGCGGCCGCCACCTCCCTCGGCATCCGCCCCTTCGAGGACGGCCGCGATCTCGCCGCGGGACTGGGCGAGGCGCAGGTCGTCCACGTCACGGCCGCGGGCGGGACCGTGGACGGTGCCGGCGTGACCGTCGCCGTCGCTCCCGCCGACGGCCCCGACGCCGGTGTCCTGGGCACGCTCGACGACCCCGCCGCACTCCGGCTCGCCCTCCTCGACGCCCCGCGCGGTGCGGCCGTCCACCTCGGTGCCGGCGCCCTCGACGCGGCCGGCCGGCGGCTCGGCAGGCTGCGCCAGTCGGTGGCGGCCTGGGCGCGCAGCCCCTCGCGGCCGGTGCCCGAGAAGGTCCGGGGACGGCTGCGGGACGCCTGGGAGGACGACCTCGACGTGCCGGGGGTGCTCGGCGTGCTGCGCTGGATGGAGGACCAGCCCGAGATCCCGGCCGGGGCCCGCTTCGAGACCTGCGCCTACGCCGACCGGCTGCTCGCCCTCGACCTCACCCGCGACCTCGGGCGGGTGGCGTGATCACCCGGGCGGGTGCGGGCCCGCTGCGCCGTCTGGTCGTCCTGCGGCATGCGAAGTCGGCCTGGCCCGAGGGCGTCCCGGACCGGCTGCGCCCGCTCGCCGACCGTGGCCGCCGCGACGCCCCCGCCGCCGGCCGGGCCCTCGCCGAGTCCGACTGCCTGCCCGACCTCGCGGTGTGCTCCACCGCGGTGCGCGCCCGGCAGACCTGGGAGCTGGCCGCCGGCCAGTGGGGCACACCGCCGCCGGTCCGCTACGACCGGCGGGTGTACGCGGCCGACGTGCCCGACCTGCTGGCGGTCCTGCGCGAGGTGCCGGCCGAGGTGGAGACGCTGCTGCTGGTCGGGCACAACCCCGGCCTGGAGGAACTCGTCCTCGACCTCGCGGGCGACGGCCTCGACGACACCCTGGAGCAGGTGCGCGAGAAGTTCCCGACGTCCGCGATCGCCGTCCTGGCCTGGCACGGCACGGCATGGGCGGCCCTGGCCCCGGGGACGGCGCTGCTGACGGAGGTGACGGTGGCCCGCGGGCGGAAGGAACGGAAGGAGTAGCGCACGGCGCCGCATAGGCTGGGCGGATGCAGGACGAGTACCGCACAGTCGCCCGCGCGGGCACGCACGAGACCGAGGTCAACCGCTCCCGCTTCCTGTGCGCCCTCGCCCCGGCGGCCACCGAGCGGGAGGCCCAGGACTTCGTCGCGGCGGTCCGCAAGGAGCACGCCGACGCCACCCACAACTGCTGGGCCTACGTCATCGGCGCCGACGCCGCCACCCAGCGGGCCAGCGACGACGGCGAACCCGGCGGCACCGCCGGCGTCCCCATGCTCCAGATGCTGCTGCGCCGCGACATGCGGTATGTCGTCGCCGTCGTCACCCGCTACTACGGCGGCGTCAAGCTCGGCGCCGGCGGGCTCATCCGTGCCTACGGCGGTGCGGTCGGCGAGGCCCTCGACACCGTCGGCACCCTCACCCGGCGCCGCTTCCGGCTGGCCACCGTCACCGTCGACCACCAGCGTGCCGGCAAGGTCCAGAACGACCTGCGCGCCACCGGCCGCGAGGTCCGTGACGTCCGCTACGGCGAGGCCGTCACCATCGAGATCGGCCTGCCGGACGCCGACGTGGCCGCCTTCAGTGCCTGGCTGGCCGACGCGACGGCGGGCACGGCACGCCTCGAACTGGGCGGGGAGGCCTACGGGGACGCGTGACGATCCGAACCGGTCCGCGCGCTGCCCGGGGCCGGTCCTTCGTTGCCGTGCCCGGACGTCGCCGACGAGCGGCGCGTCTCTCGTCCCACGGTGAGGGATTTCGTCCCCCACCGCACCGCGGTCGCACTCGCTGACACCCACCGGATACGCCCGCGCCGGGTGCAACCGGAGTGCCCTGCGTTGCCGTCGGAACCCTTAACTGGGCGCTTTTATAAGGGTAGTTGGTGTGCGCTTTACTTACGCCACACTGTCCCTCCACGGATGCGGCACAGGCGAAAAGGGGAGTGATGCATGGACGGGTGGCGACCAGTCCTGGCCGCGGCGGCCGGGGCGCTGCTGCTGGCGGGGTGCACGAGCGAGCCGGGCAACGCGGCGGCGGGCGGGAAGACGAAGGGAAGTCCCAGCGCCTCGCCCTCGCCCTCGGTGTCGCCGTCGGCGACCGACGCGAGCGAGCCGTACACGCTCGCGGAGGAACGGGCACCGAAGACGCGGGCCGAGGCGGTCGCGTTCGTCCGTGGACTCGATGTGCGGCCCGACTACTTCGGTGCCGGGTACCGCAGACGCGAGCCCTTCGAGAGTGATCCGGCCGAGTGGGCCGTGCTCGGCGAGGACTGCCTGTGGCGGCGCGAGGCGTTACCGGACACCGCGCTGGCCAGCCTCACGCGGGCGTACGAGCTGCCGGAGCAGGACGGCAAGGGGGCGGTGTACGTGTCGTTGACCGTCACCGTGCACGAGAGCACCGTGGCGGCGCGGCGCGACATGGCGAGGTCGATGGAGTCGGCGCTGCGCTGCCCCGAGCAGCGGCTGAACACCACGGACGTGGTGCGCGGGCTGTACTCCCAGGTCGACGCCGCCGGCGACGGCCGGAGCCCGATCTCCGAGGACGACCTGGCGGAGCTCGGGGAGTGGATCGCCGACGGCGAGAGCAGCGCGCACCCCTTCGACTGGCACAAGTTCCGGCTCGGCCCGGTCACCGTGGCCGCGACGGCCCGGCACGGCGCGGGCCGGAGCAAGGAGGAGGACGACACCGTCACCGGCGGGGTCTACCAGGGAGTGAGTCTGGTGGCCACCGAGATCGACCAGTGGGGCGCCGCGGGCGGTGACGCGGACGGCACGGAAGAGCCGGTCGCGACGAAGGGGGCGGAACAGTGAGTGAGTCGTTGCGGTCCTCCGATCCGTCCCGCATCGCGGGGTTCCGGCTGTTCCGGCGGCTCGGCGCGGGTGGGATGGGCGTCGTCTACCTCGGGCGCAGCGACGCGGGCGCCCTCGCCGCGGTCAAGGTGATCCGGGGGGAGAGCGCAGGTGACGACGCCTTCCGGGCGCGGTTCGCGCGGGAGGTGGAGCTGGCGCGGCGGGTGGACAACCCCTGGGTGGTGCCCGTCCTGGACGCCGACGCCGAGGCGCGCGAGCCCTGGCTGGCCACCGCGTTCGTCCCCGGGCCGGCCCTCTCCGAGGCGGTCGCCACGCACGGCCCGCTGCCGGCGCGTGTCGTCGGCGTCCTCGGCGGCCTGCTGGCCGGGGCGCTGGAGGCGGTGCACGCGGCCGGTCTGGTGCATCGGGACGTCAAGCCGGGCAACGTCCTGCTCGCGCTGGACGGCCCTCGCCTGATCGACTTCGGCATCGCGCGCGCGGCGGAGGACACGGCGCTCACCGCGTCCGGGCTCGTGGTCGGCACGCCCGGATTCCTCGCCCCGGAGCAGGCCGAGGGGCGGCCCGCGACACCGGCGAGCGATGTCTTCGCGCTGGGCTGCGTCCTGGCCTACGCCGCGAGCGGAACCCCGCCGTTCGGCACCGGCACGCCGGACGCCCTGCTGTACCGGACCGTCCACGACGAGCCCGAACTCGGCGGTGTGGAAGGCGAGTTGCGCACCCTCGTGGAGCGCTGCCTGGCCAAGGACCCCGATGCCCGGCCCACGGCCGACGAGATACGACGCCTGCTTGCCGAGGACGTTCCGGACGGCTCCGGCAGTTGGCTGCCCGATTCCGTCGCCCGCATGGTTGCCACGCGGGCAGCCGAGAGCCTGGCCCTGCCCGACATCGAGCCCACGGCCGTGGACGGGACGGACGCCCCTGACCCGGCGGACGCGCCCGACCCGGCGGACACCCCCGTCCGCCGCCCCGGTAGGCGGCGCCTGCTGCTCGTCGGCGGTGCGCTGCTGCTCGCGGGCGCGGGCACCGGAGCGGCGGTGTGGGCGTCGGAGGACGACGACAAGAAGCCGTCCGGCAGCACCCGCCCCGTGTACGTCCTCGGCGTGCACACAGCGGCCGACTCGGCCCACACCGCCGTCAGCCGGGCCTGTGAACGCGCCGCGCGTCTGGCCGTCGCCCAGCACAACGCCGCACCGAAGCGCGCCTACGACCTGAAGGTGCAGGTCCGCGCCGACCGGGGCGACGCGGAGTCGGCCCGGAAGGTGGCCCTCGCGTTCACCGCCGACCGGAATGTCGTCGCCGTGCTGGGCCCGGTCGCCGAGATCCCCATGGGGGCGGCCGCAGCCGTCTACGGCGAGGCGGGGCTGACCCATGTGTCCAGCACCACGGGCCACCAGGACTACTTCGCGACGTCGCCGAAGACCTCGTTCCAGAGCAGCGCCTCGCATCTCGCGCTCGGCAGCTGGATCGCGCTGCATGCCCAGGTGAGCGGTCAGGTGGCGACGGCCGGCATCGTGATCGACCGGGCCGGGGGCTCCATCGTGCAGGACCAGGGCACCTCGCTGATCAGGGGCTGGCGCGAGAGCCTCGGCGCGCAGGTCCTCCCCCGTGTCGTCGCGGAGGGGACGAACGACGGCCCGCAGGCGGTCCGTGACCTGCTTGCCGACCGTGTCGGGGACTTCGTGTACCTGGGTCCCCTGGACGCCACCGTCCGCGCGGCCGGGGAACTGGCGGCGGCCGGCTTCACCGGGCCGCGCTGGATGCAGCACGAGCTGTACGGCTCGGACTTCCCGCGCCTCGCGGGTACCGCGGGCGAGGGCTGGTACGTGGTCACCTCGGCCGTGGACCCCTCCGTACTGACGACGCAGCAGGCCAAGGACTTCACCGCGGCCTGGCGCAAGCGCTACGGCGGCACTCCGGAACCGTACGCCACCGAGGCGTACGACAGTGTGCGGATGCTGCTCGCCGAGTTCGCCCGCACGGTCCCGGCCGGGGCCCGTCGCCGACCGGTCCGTGCCGAGCTGGCCGAACGGCTGGCGAAGGCGAAGTACACCTACAAGGGCATCGCCCGGACGTACGCCTTCGGCACGTATCACCAGTACGACAGCACCGAGGACGGCTGGGCGGCCGGGACCTTCGTCCACCAGGTCCGCGACGGGGCCTTCCACCAGCTGGGCTCGCTCGCCGACCTGATCCACGCGGCGAGCGCGCAGAAGAGCTGACGGGCGCCGACGGCGGATGCGGGCCCACGGCGTTGAAGGCCGACGCCGTTCAAGGCCGGGGGCGGTTGAAGGCCGACGGTGGTCGAGGGCCGGGACGGGCCGCTGTCGGGAGACGGTGGGAGGGGATACTCGGAGTGACGATGTCGGCCGGAGCCCAGGAGTGGGGACGGCCGGGGAACGGAGGCGGCTGAAGTGGAGCGGCTTCTGCCGTCCGACCCCTCGGTGATCGGCGGGCACCGGCTCGCGGGGCGGCTCGGGGCGGGCGGCATGGGCGTCGTCTATCTGGCGCGCTCGCCGCACGGTGCCTGGTGCGCGCTGAAGGTGATCCGCGCCGAGTACGCCGACGACCCCGGCTTCCGGGCCCGTTTCCGACGGGAGGCCGAACTCGCCGCGGGCCTCGCGGTGCGGTGGACGGTGCCGGTCGTCGGGGCGGACGCCGAGGCGCGTGAGCCGTGGCTGGCCACGGCCTACGTGCCCGGCCCGTCGCTGGCCGAGGCCGTAGCGCTGCACGGGCCCTGGCCCGAGGCGCAGCTGCGCAGCCTGGGCTCCGCCCTGGCCGAGGCGCTGGACGGGGTGCACACGGCCGGTCTTGTCCATCGCGACGTCAAGCCCGCGAACGTACTGCTCGCCGTGGACGGGCCGCGCCTGATCGACTTCGGGATCGCGCGGGCCGTCGGCGCGACCGCGCTCACCGCGGACGGCTCCGTCGTCGGCTCTCCCGGCTTCCTCTCGCCCGAGCAGGCCCGGGCGCGCACCGTGGGCCCGCCCAGCGACGTCTTCTCGCTCGGCTGTGTCCTCGCCCACACGGCCACCGGCCGGCCCCCGTTCGGCACCGGCGGAGCCGCGGCCGTGCTGTACCGGACCGTGCACAAGGACCCCGACCTGGACGGCGTACCGGAGGGGCTCGACCGGATCGTCCGGCGGTGTCTGGCCAAGGAGCCGGAGCTGCGCCCGGGTACGCGTGAACTCCTCGGCGTCTTCGGCGGGTTCGCCGCGGACGGGTGGCTGCCCGAGGGGCTGCCCGCCCTGGTCGCCGCGCGGGCCGCCCGCGTCCTCGACCTGCCCGTGCCCGATCCGACCGTGCTCTCCGGGCCCGCCTCCGCCGACTTGGCCGAGGTCCCCGAGGACCCGCCCTCGCCCACCCGGCGGCGGCTGCTCGTCGCGGGCGCCGCGCTCGGGGTCACCGCGGCGGGCGGGGCGGGAGCGTGGTGGCGATGGGGCCGCGGCAACGCGGCCGCGAACACCGGTTCCGCCCGCCGGACCCGCCATGTGCTCGCGCTGCTCGGCAGTCCGGACGACGCCTTCCACCAGAACCAGACACGCGGTGCCCGCCTCGCCGTCGAGCAGCACAACAAGGACGCCGGGCGCACCGTCGACCTCGTGCTGCGCACCGCCGACGACCGGGGCACCGCGGCGGGATGCGCCGCGGCGGCCGCCCGGCTGGCCGCCGACCCGGCGGTGTCCCTGGTGATCGCCACGGGCGGGAACGTGACCGCGCCCGCGGCCCTGCCCCCGTGCACGGAGGCCCGGCTGACCCTGCTGATCGTCCGCGCCGACGCCGAGGACCTGCAGGGCGTCAAGATGACCACCGGGCTCGTCCTGCGCACCACCCAGTCCACCGGCCCGCCCGGGGCACTGCTCTATCTGAACCGGGCCGTCAAACCGGAGCGCACGGTGGTCGTGCACGACCTGGCCACCGAGAAGGAGAGCCTGACCACGGTCCGTATCGCCACCGTCCACGGCAAGCTCGACGGCGAGACCGCGGTGGAGGACGTCGCCGCGGACGCGGACTTCACCGCCGCCGCCCGCCATATCGCCACCCGACCCCAGGACGCCGTCCTCTTCGGCGGGGTCCGGCCCGAGCGCGCCGCCGCCTGCGCCCGCGCGCTGCGCGACGCGGGCCACCGGGGCGCCCGGGTCGGGGGCGAGCACGTCCTCGGCGCGTCCTTTCTCGCCGTCGGAGAGGACTGGCGGATCGGCGCGGGCTACACCGACGCGAGTGCCGACCCCCGCACCAAGGCGTTCGCCGCCGCGTTCCGTACCCGCCACGGACAGGCCCCCGGCCCCTGGGCCGCCGAGGCGTACGACGCCGTCCGCTTCGCCGCACAGGGGCTCGCCTCCCTCGGCGACGACGACCGGTCCGCCCTGCGCGGGGAACTCCTGCGCAGCCCCTGGCAGGGCATCACCCGCCGCATCGCCTTCGACGCCGTGGAGCAGTACTTCCAGGTCGAGGAGGACACCGGCGAGTTCCTGTACCGCGTGACCGGGGGAACCGCCCGTTTCGTGACGCGCTCCGACGAGATCGACGCGCAGACGTGACCCAGGTCGCGCGACCCGGGCACGTGGGATTCCGTGCTCCGGGGTGATGTGAGGTATGTGGTGGACCAGGGGGCCGCATGCGTTAGCGTGGCCGGGTGTGAAGGGCGAGCCCTGTGCTGGTTCGTGCTGGTTTCAGAGGCGCAGTAGGGGTGGACGTGCGGGTCGGAGCGGTTTCATGAGGTTGCTGCACACTTCCGACTGGCATCTTGGCCGGGCGTTCCACCGGGTGAACATGCTCGGCGCCCAGGCCGGGTTCATCGGTCACCTCGTGACGACCGTACGCGAGCAGGCCGTGGACGCCGTGGTCGTGTCGGGAGACGTGTACGACCGCGCGGTCCCGCCGCTGGCCGCGGTCGAGCTGTTCGACGACGCCCTGCACCGGCTCGCCGACCTCGGCGTGCCCACGGTGATGATCTCCGGCAACCACGACTCGGCCCGCCGCCTCGGCGTCGGCGCCGGTCTCATCGACCGTGCCGGCATCCATCTGCGCACCGAACCGTCCGCCTCCGGCACCCCCGTCGTGCTCACCGACGCCTTCGGCGACGTGGCCTTCTACGGGCTGCCCTACCTCGAACCGGCCCTGGTGAAGGACGAGTTCGGAGTCGAGAAGGCCGGGCACGAGGCTGTGCTGGCCGCCGCCATGGACCGGGTCCGCGCCGACCTCGCGGCCCGTGCGCCCGGCACCCGGTCCGTCGTCCTCGCGCACGCCTTCGTCACCGGCGGCGAGGCCAGCGACAGCGAGCGGGACATCACCGTCGGCGGGGTGGCCGCCGTCCCCGCCGGCGTCTTCGACGGCGTCGACTACGTGGCGCTGGGCCACCTGCACGGCTGCCAGACCATCACCGAGCGCGTCCGCTACTCCGGCTCCCCGCTCGCCTACTCCTTCTCCGAGGCCGAGCACCGCAAGAGTATGTGGCTCGTCGACCTCGCCGCCGACGGCACGGTCGCCGCCGAGCGGCTCGACTGCCCGGTCCCACGTCCGCTGGCCCGCATCCGCGGCACCCTGGACGACCTCCTCGCGGACCCCGCCCTCACCCCCCACGAGGACGCCTGGATCGAGGCCACCCTCACCGACCCGGTCCGCCCCGCCGACCCCATGGCCCGCCTCACCGACCGCTTCCCGCACACCCTCAGCCTGGTCTTCGCCCCCGACCGCGCACCCGACGACCCCGACGTCTCCTACGCCCGCCGCCTGGCCGGTCGCACCGACCGCCAGATCGCCGAGGACTTCGTGGCCCATGTCCGCGGCGCGGGCCCCGACGAGCGCGAACTGGCCGTGCTGGGCGACGCCTTCGACGCCGTGCGCACGGACGGCGCGGTACGGGAGGTGGCGCGGTGACGACGCGCCCGCGACGGAACACGGAGGCCGCCCAGTGAGGCTCCACCGGCTCGACGTCACCGCCTTCGGTCCCTTCGGCGCCACCCAGGTTGTCGACTTCGACGCGCTCTCCGCCGCCGGGCTCTTCCTCCTGCACGGCCCGACCGGCGCCGGAAAGACCTCCGTCCTGGACGCCGTCTGCTACGCGCTGTACGGCACCGTCCCCGGCGCCCGCCAGAGCGGCCAGGGCCTCACCCTGCGCAGCGACCACGCCGACCCGGCCACCCGCACCGAGGTCCGCCTCGAACTCACCGTCGCCGGACGCCGGCTGGAGATCACCCGGCAGCCGCCCTGGGAGCGCCCCAAGAAACGGGGCTCGGGCACGACGCTGGACAAGGCCCAGACCTGGCTGCGCGAGTACGACGCGATCGCCCGCGCCTGGAAGGACCTCAGCCGCTCGCACCAGGAGATCGGCGAGGAGATCACCCTGCTGCTCGGCATGAGCCGCGAGCAGTTCTGCCAGGTCGTCCTGCTGCCCCAGGGCGACTTCGCCCGCTTCCTGCGCGCCGACGCCGGCGCCCGCGGCCAACTGCTCGGCCGGCTCTTCGACACCCAGCGCTTCGCCGACGTGGAGAAGCGCCTCGCCGAGCGCCGGAAGGCGACCGAGGCCCGGGTGCGGGAGGGCGACTCCGCGCTGCTGGCCGACGCGCACCGCATGCAGCAGGAAGCCGGCGACGCGATGGAGCTGCCGGAACTGGCCCCGGGGGAGCCCGGCCTGGCCTCGGCCGTCCTCGCCGCCGCGGCCGTGGCCCGCAGCACCGCGCGCGAGCGCCTCACCGTCGCCCACTGTCGTCTCAGCGCCACCGAGTCCGCCCACTCCGCTGCCGACCGCGCGCTGGCCGACGTCCGCGAACTGGCGCGGCTCCAGGGCCGGTTCGCGGAGGCGCGGCAGCGGGCGGTACGGCTGGAGGAGCGGGCCGGGGCCCATCGCGAGGCGCGGGCGCGGATGGAACGGGGGCGCAAGGCGGAGGCGGTGGCGCCGGCGCTGGAGCTCCGGGAGGCCGCCGAGGCCGGGCATCGCGGGGCGGCCGCCGCCGAGCTGCGTGCGCGTGCGCTGCTGCCGGAGAGCTTCGCGGAAGCCGGTGCGGCAGGGCTCGCCGGCGCCGCCCGTCGGGCCGCCGAGGAGCTGGGCGGGCTGGAGTCCGCGCGCCGTTCTGAGCGACGGCTCGCCGAGGTCGTCGACGAGCGCGGCCGCCTGGACCGGCAGGAGCGGGACGACGAGGACGTCCTGCGCGAGGCCGCGGGCTGGCTCGCCGCCTGGGACGCCAGGCGCACGCGACTCCAGTCCGGTATCGACGCCGCCCAGGAGGCCGCGACCCGCGCCGAGCAGCTCGCCGTGCAGCGCGACCCCGCCCGTCGACGGCTGGCGGCGGCGCGGCTCCGCGACGAGCTGGGCCGGGACACCGACGAGGCCCAGCGCGCGGCCCTCGCCTCCGCACAGCGCGCCGTGGAAGCGCGCACGCACTGGCTCGACCTCAAGGAACAGCGGCTGAACGGCATCGCCGCCGAGCTGGCCGCGCAACTCGCCGACGGTGAACCGTGCGCCGTCTGCGGAGCCACCGAACACCCGGCGCCGGCCGAGAAGTTCGCGGGCCACGTCGACCGCGAGGCCGAGGAACGCGCGCTCGCCGCCCAGCAGCGCGCCGACGAGCAGCGCGCCCGGGACGAGCGGCGACTCGGCACCGCACGCGAGGCACTGGCCGCCGCCACCGCGGAGGCCGGAGACACCCCGACCGAGCAACTGGCATCTCAGGCAGACCAGTTGGAGCAGGCGTACGCCCAGGCCCGGCGGGCCGGCTCCGCCCTGCACGCGGCGCACGAGGAGCTGCGGCTGGCCGAGCAGGAACGCGAACGCCGACTGGCCGAACGGCAGCAGGCCGAGGTCCGGGCCGCCGCCCGGCTCACCCGCCGCGAGGGCCTCGACGCGGAACAGGCCGCCCTGGAAGAGGAGTTGGACCGGGCCCGGGGGAGCGCCATCAGCGTGTCCGCACGGGCCGCGCAGCTGGAGCGGCAGGCGGCGCTGCTCACCGACGCCGCCGACACCGCACGCGCTGCCGAGGACACCGCCCGGCATCTCAAGGACGCCGACGCCCGGCTCGCCGACGCCGCCTACCGGGCCGGTTTCGACACCCCGCAGGCCGCGGCCGCCGCCCTCCTCGACGACACCGCCCACCGCGAACTCCAACGGCGCCTGGACGACTGGCAGTCCGAGGAGGCCGCGGTGCGTGCCGCACTGGCGGAGGCCGACACCGCGGCCGCCGCCCAGCAGCCGCCCGCCGACCTCGACGCGGCGAAGGGCACCGCCGACCTGGGCGCCCGTCGCCTGCGCGACGCCGCCTCCGCCCGCGACCGGGCCGCCCGCAGCTGCGCCGAGCTCGACCGGCTGTCCGCCCGCGCCACCGAGGGCGTGCGTCGACTGGCCCCGTTGCGCGAGGAGTACGACCGGGTCGCCCGCCTCGCCGCCCTCACCGCCGGCACCTCCGCCGACAACGAGCGCCGGATGCGTCTGGAGTCGTACGTCCTGGCCGCCCGCCTGGAACAGGTCGCCGCCGCCGCGACCGTCCGTCTGCAGCGCATGTCGTCCGGCCGCTACACCCTGGTCCACTCCGACGACCGCACCGGACGCGGCCGCAGCGGCCTCGGACTGCACGTCGTCGACGCCTGGACCGGACGCGAGCGGGACACCGCCACGCTGTCCGGCGGCGAGACCTTCTTCGCCTCCCTCGCGCTCGCCCTCGGCCTCGCGGACGTCGTCACCGACGAGGCGGGCGGCGTCAGCCTCGACACCCTCTTCATCGACGAGGGCTTCGGCAGCCTCGACGACCAGACCCTGGACGAGGTCCTCGACGTCCTCGACTCCCTGCGCGAACGCGACCGCAGCGTCGGCATCGTCAGCCACGTCGCCGACCTGCGCCGCCGCATCCATGCCCAACTGGAGGTGGTGAAGGGGAGGACGGGCTCGGCCCTGAGACAGCGCGGCATCTGAGGAGCGCCCCGTAAGGGGCGCGGGGAACTGCGCGACCAGCCCCGGCGGCGCCGCGGACGACCGAAGTCCCAACGCGGCACACCCCGCGGAGCGCTCAGAGAACAGGCTCGGCCCTGCGAAGCGCCCCGCTGGTTGCGCGGATCGTGCACTGCGGGTCGGTGGGGGCTGGTCGCGCAGTTCCCCGCGCCCCCTACGGGGGCCGAGCCTAGATGCCGACGGCCCGGCGCGGAAGCGGCGACGAGTACACGACGCTCGTCGTCACCGAGCCCAGCGTGCCGATCCGGCCGGAGATCTCCTCCAGGTGGCGCATCGAGCGGGCGGTGACCTTGATGACGAAGCAGTCGTCGCCCGTGACGTGGTGCGCCTCCAGGATCTCGGGGGTGACGGCGACCAGGTCGTGGAAGGGCTTGTAGTTGCCGTTCGGGTACCGAAGACGGACGAAGGCGAGGATCGGCAGGCCGAGCCGCTCCGGGTCGACCACGGCCGCGTACCCCTGGATCACGCCCGCCTCCTCCAGACGGCGCACCCGCTCGGTCACCGCGCTCGGGGACATCGCCACGGCCCGCGCCAGCTCGGCGAAGCTGGCCCGGCCCTCGCGCTGGAGGACCTCGAGGATGCGCCGGTCGGTGGCGTCCGGGGAAAAGTCGGTCATGGGGGATGGATAACAGGGAATCCCCGGCCGGGCAAGGTCGGGGCCGTGGATCGCGTCTTCAGCGTGCCCTGTCGCCCTCGTAGATTTGCGGCCAAGGAGATCCGCCGCACCGACGGCGGCCGGCGAAAGGCCTCACATGACCGACACCACCGTCAGCCCCGTCCTGCGCGTCGCCCCCGCCGCCCCCGCCGAGGCCGCCGCCCACTTCCGGGCGAGCCTCGCCTTCCACGCCGACGTCTCCGACGTGGCCGCCGCCCTGGCCGCCGGCGGCGACCCCGGCTTCGTCGTCCTGGACTCCCGCTCGACCGAGTCCTGGGACCAGGGCCACATTCCCGGCGCCGTCCACCTGCCCACCGCGCTCGTCCCCGAGCAGGCGGCCGAACTCCTCGACAGGGCCGTGCCCGTGGTGACGTACTGCTGGGGTCCCGGCTGCAACGGCGCGACCCGCGCCGCCCTCGCGCTCGCCGAACTCGGCTATCAGGTCAAGGAGATGCTCGGCGGATTCGAGTACTGGGTGCGTGAGGGCTTCGAGTTCGAGACCTGGCAGGGGCGTGAGCGGCGCGCCCCGGACCCGCTCACGGCCCCCCTCGCGGGCGACTGCGGTTGCTGATTCCCGGAGGCGAACCTGTGCCCTCGCTGTCCGTGTAGGTTCACCCCATGACTCGATATGCGGATCCAGGCGCGGTGGAGTGGGTGGAGTCGGGCGGCGGCCCGCTGGTGGCGGTCCCCGAGACGGTCCTGCCGTTCTGGGCCGGCGCCGACAGCGAGGACCTGGCCACCGACTACGACCGGGCCTGCGAGGTCGACGGCTACGTCGGACTGCTCCCGGTCGGGGACAGCACGGCCCTGGTCCTCGGCGACGAACCCGCCTCGACGTCCTTCCTGCCCGACCACGGCACCTTCGTCCGCTGGTCCGCCGCCAACTCGGAGGAGGAACTCCTGGCGCAGGTGCCCGCCGCCCTCGACGGCGCGGTGTGGGAGAACGAGATCCGCTGGCAGGTCCCCGGCCCCGTCGTCCTGTTCGACTCCGCCTGGCCGGGCGGCGAGGCCGAGGGCGGCGACCATCTCCGGGTCCCGCTGGAACCCGGCACCTACGCGGTGCGGGCCGCCTACACCAGACCCGGCCCGGAAACCTGGCTGGGTCTGGTGCAGTTGCGCCGGCTCCCGTCCTGACCGACCGTCACTTGACGCCGTCGATCGCGATGTTGAGGTGCCGCGGGCCGCGCAGCACGGCGTTCGGACGGTAGGGCGGCGGGTCGGTGACGAGCCTCGGGTTGTCGAGTCGGCGGGCCAGTTGGGCCAGCGCGATCTGGGCCTCCAGGCGGGCCAGTGGGGCGCCGAAGCAGCTGTGGATGCCGCTGCCGAAGCCGAGGTGCTGGATGTCCTGGCGGTCCGGGTCGAAACGGTCGGGATCCGTGAACCGGTGCGGGTCCCGGTTGCCCGCGCCCAGCACCAGCCAGATGCGCGACCCCTTGGGGATGGTCACCCCGTGCACCTCGAGGTCGGTGATGCAGGTGCGCTGCGGGAGCAGTTGCACCGGCGGCTCGTAGCGCAGCAGCTCCTCCACGATCCGCACCGACAGCCCCGGGTCGTCGCGCAGCCGCTCCAGGTACTGCGGGTACCGCAGCAGCGTCAGCATGCCGTTGGTGATGAGGTTGACGGTGGTCTCGTGCCCGGCGATGAGCAGCAGCACCGCCGTGCTGAGCACTTCCATGGTCGTCATGGCGCCGTCCGGACCGCTGCTGTGCACCAGGTCGGACAGCATGTCCTCGCGCGCCTCCTTGGTGCGCTTCTCCACCAGCCCGTTCAGGTACATGCCGAGCTGCAGCCGGGCCTCCTGCGCGGTCCGCTGGGATTCGGCGGCCGTACGGGAGTCGGGGTCCAGCCCGGCGACGATCGGGTCGACCCAGGCCCGGAACCGGGGCTCGTCCTCCCGCGGCACGCCGAGCAGCCGGCAGATCACGGTGACCGGGAAGGGGTAGGCGACCTGGTCGACCAGGTCGAACTCCCGGGCGTCCCCGAGGCCGTCGATCAGCCCGGTGATGATCTCCTCCAGCTGGCCCCGCATGTCGTCGATCCGGTGCGGCCGGTGCGGCGGCCCGAAGGAGCCGTTGGCGATCCGGCGGAGCCGGTCGTGCTCCGGCGGGTCCAGCCGGATGAAGCTCGGCGGGAGTCCCGTCGCCTCCGGACCGGACAGCTCGTCGTTCCCGCCGGCGGTCACGTTGGACTCGTCGGAGCTGATCCGGGGATCGTGGAGCAGCGCCTCGATGTCGTGGTAGGTGCTGATGAGGTAGGGGCCGTCCTCCTCCTCGTGCAGCACCGGCGTCTTGCGGAGTTCCTCGTACAGCGGGTACGGGTCGGCGCGGTTCGCGAAGTCGGTGATCTGGCGCAACATCGAGGTCTGCGTCATGACAGTTCCTTGGAGCGTCGGGGCCGGGTCGCGGTCAGTGGCGGGCGGGGTGGAAGACCAGTTGCTGGTCGGTCGGCGAGTAGCCGCTGAGGGTCACCATGGGGCCGTGCGTCGGCAGGGCGGGGTCCGGGAAGTCGGAGTCGACCGGCACCCGGCCCTCCGGACGGCGGTCCACCGTCGGGAACTCCACCGGGAACGGCGCGCCCCGCTCGATCTCCCGCTGGTAGAACTCCAGCCACCGCGTGTTGTCGAAGCTCACCGCGGCGATCGTCCGGCCGTTGTGGCCGTACACCCCGACGAACCGGCGTTCGGCCAGCGAACCCTGCGTGATCATGATCTGCTCGCCCATCGGCGGCACCCCGACCGACTTGATGTTCACACCGAACTGCGACGACCAGAACGCCGGCACCCACAGGTGCGGCCGCCGCTCGGCGCTCGGGTTGATCATGTTGTGCGCGGCGGTCTCGGCCTGGGCGATCGCGTTGCCCCAGTGCTCCAGGGACAGGAACTGGTAGCCGAACAGCGCGTGCGGGGACCGGGCGACATCGCCGGCGACGAAGATGTCGTCGGTGACGATGCCCCGGAAGTCGAAGGCACGGCAGCCCGCGTCGCAGGCGATGCCCCGCGGGCCCGCGCCGAGACCGGAACCGGCCAGCCAGTCGGTGTTGCGGGTCGCGCCCAGCGAGACGATCACCACGTCCGCCTCGACCACGGACTCGTCGGACAGATGGACCGCCCGCACCCGACCGGCCGGGTCACCCTCCAGCGCGGTGACCATGACCCCGGTGCGCAGGTCCACCCCGTTCTCGCGGTGCATCTCGGCCGCGACCGCGCCGACCACCCCGCCGAGGGCGCCCACCAGCGGCGCGCCCGCGCGTTCCGCGACGGTGACCGCGATGCCCTGCTCCCGGCAGGCCGAGGCGATCTCCGACCCGGTGAACCCGGCGCCGATCACGAACACCCGGCGCGGCCCGGCCTTCAGCCGCCGCAGCAGCGCGGCCGCGTCGTCCCGGGTGCGCAGCGTGAACACGCCCTCCAGACGGGCCTCGTCCTCCTTGGGCCAGGGCCGGGCCCGCACCCCGGTCGCGATCAGCAGCCGGTCGTACTCGACCTCGTCGCCGTCGGCCAGCCGGACCCGCTTGGCCTCGACGTCGAGACCCGCCGCCGCGACGCCCAGCCGCCACTTCGCGTCGATCTCCATGCGGTGCGGCAGCGCGGTGTGGTGCGGGGCCGCCCTGCCGAGCAGGACCGCCTTGGACAGCGGCGGCCGGTCGTAGGGCTCGTACGGCTCGTCGCCGATCATGGTGAGTTCGCCGGTGAACCCCTCGGCGCGCAGCGTCTCGGCACCCCGCAGCCCGGCCAGCGAGGCGCCCACGATCACGATCCGGCCCTCGCGCCGCAGCCAGTCGAGATAGTCAGTGGGCGGCATCGGAGGCCCCTCCCGCGAATCCGTCCAGGCCGTCGGCGGTGATCGCCTGCACCGGACAGGCGGCGACGGCGCGCGCCACCCGCTCGCGCTGCTCCTGCTCGGCCTGCGGGTTGTAGACGAGCGACTCCTCGCCGTGCATGGCGAAGACGTCCGGAGCGAGGAACGCGCACTGCGCGTATCCCTGACATCTGTTGAGGTCGACGACAAGGCGCATCATGGCTCCGCCCTTCCGGTGGCCAGGTCCGGTGCGTACCGCGGTCCGTCACGTCAGTCTCGGACGGCGGAGAACTCCCCGCACGCCAGCATGGGAGCCCGGCCTCGCCGTCGCGCGCCGGGGCCCGCCGATCGGGTGAGCCGTCAGGCCGCAGGTGCCGTCGGGGCTGCCGGAGCCGCCGGGGTCGCGGCGGAGCGGCGGAAGCTCTCCATGACGATGTACGCGCTGAGCAGCAGCGACCAGGCCGGGAACACCAGCTCGGCCCAGGGCACCGCGGTCGACACGAACAGCAGGACGACGGTGGTCAGGAAGCCCAGCAGCGTCAGCCAGCGCGGCAGGATGCCCAGGCGGTGCCCGATCACCGACGCGGAACAGACGAAGACGGCCGCCATCCGCATCGCGTACCCGGTCATCAGCGTGTACGCGAGGTGCTGGCCGAAGTCCCAGGTGGGCCGGGACGGCGAGGTGCCCGCCGGATGGGCGGTGTCGAGCACGGCCGCGGCCGTCGCGGCGGCGGCGAACATGGTGGCGGTGAAGACCAGGCCGCTGCCGAGGAACACGGTGGCCATGAACCGGTCCTCGGCGTCGCCGACGTGTGAGCGGACGGCGCCGACGAACCACAGGAAGAAGATGCCGGCGAACGGCACCAGCATGAGGGCCGCGCGGACGGCGCTGAGCTGGGAGGGATCCGGCCGCTGGGTGGAGACCGCGTCGGCGCCCTGCGGGATGCCCAGCCGGATCAGCACCATGGCGGCGGCGAGCAGCAGCGCGAAGACGATCCCGGCCACGCCGGCGGCGCGAGGGGTCTGCAACGGCTGCCGTGGGGGCGTGGAGGTCTGCATACGCGGCTCGCTTCCTGTGTCCGGTGGCCCTCGGGCACCAGCAAGCCCCCTGCCCCCGGCCGCCGCCACCGGAGCACCCCCGAACGGCACAGCCGCGTCGACCCGGTCCCACCGCCCGACGGGCGGCGGGACCGGACCGTACCGTCAGAGCTGCGACAGCTCCGCCACCAGGTCGTCCAGGCCCAGCGAACCCTGGGACAGGGCCGCCATGTGCCAGGACTTGAGGTCGAAGCCGGCGCCCCGCCGCTCCCGGGCCTGCTCCCGGCCCAGCAGCCAGGCCCGCTCGCCCAGCTTGTAGCCGATGGCCTGCCCCGGCATGGACAGGTAGCGGGTCAGCTCGCTCTCCACGAAGTCCGCGGGCCGGCTGCTGTGCGAGCCGAAGAACTCCTGCGCCAGCGCGGGCGTCCAGCGCTCGCCGGGGTGGAACGGGGAGTCGTCCGGGATCGTCAGCTCCAGGTGCATGCCGATGTCGATGATGACCCGCGCGGCCCGCATCATCTGCGCGTCCAGGTAGCCGAGGCGGCGCTCCGGGTCGGTGAGGAAGCCCAGTTCGTCCATGAGCCGCTCCGCGTACAGTGCCCAGCCCTCGGCGTTGGCGCTGACCATGCCGACGCTGGCCTGGTAGCGGGAGAGGTTCTCGGCGATGTGCTTCCACTGCGCCAGCTGCAGGTGGTGACCGGGCACGCCCTCGTGGTACCAGGTCGACACCAGGTCGTAGACCGGGAACCTGGTCTGGCCCATGGTCGGCAGCCAGGTGATGCCCGGGCGCGTGAAGTCGTCCGACGGCGGCGTGTAGTACGGCGCCGCCGCGCTGCCGGGCGGAGCGATCCGGGACTCGACCCGGCGCACCCGCTCGGCGAGGTCGAAGTGGGTCCCGTCCAGCTTCTCGATGGCCTCGTTCATCACGGACTGCAGCCAGCCGCGCACCTCGTCGACGCCCTCGATGTGGGTGCCCTGCTCGTCCAGGTGCGCCAGCGCCACCCACGGGGTGGCCGCGCCGGGCAGGATCTTCTCGGCCTCGGCCTTCATCTCGCCGAGCAGCCGGTGGTACTCGGACCAGCCGTACGCGTACGCCTCGTCGAGATCGAGGTCGGTGCCGTTGAAGTAGCGCACCCAGCGGGCGTACCGCTCCCGGCCCACCACGTCCGGCGCACCCTCGATCGCCGGCGCGTACACGTCCCGCATCCAGTCGCGCAGCGCCAGCACCGCCCCGGTGGCGGAGCGGGCCGCCTCGTCCAGTTCGGCGCGCAGCGCCCCGGGCCCGGACGCCGCGAACTGCTCGAACCAGCCCTTGCCGTCGCCCGTGTCGGCCCATTCGCCGAGCTGTCCGACGAAGGTCGCGGTGGCGCGCGGGCCGGCGTACAGCTTGCGGTCCAGACCGAGTTCGAGGGACTGCCGGTAGCCCTCCAGCGCGGCCGGCACCGCGCGCAGCCGTTCGGCGACCGCCGTCCAGTCCTCCTCGGTGGCGGTGGGCGTCACCGTGAACACCTGGCGCACCGCGTGCGCGGCCGAACTCAGGTTGCTGACGGAGCGCAGCCTCTCGTCGGCCTCGTGCACGGCGAGGGAGGCGCTGAGCCGCTCGCGCAGCAGACGCGCGCAGCGACGCTCGATGTCACTGTCCGCACCGGGCTGCCGCTCGGCCTCGTCGAGCCTCGCGAGCGTGTCGCGCTGGAGCCGGGCGAGCGCCTCCGCCCCGGCCGGCGAGGTGTCGGGCAGGCGGCTCGAACTCTCCTTGTCGCCGAGGAAGGTACCGGTGATCGGGTCGAGGGCGATGAGCTCGTCGACGAAGGTGTCGGCGACCTGACGGGGCAGCGGGTTACTGGTCTGTGACATGCGGTCCATCCTCGTACGGCGGACCGGCGTACGTCACGGGGATTGGGCCGACGACACCGGCGGAAGCAGCGGCCCGCACTCCCACTGCTGGAAGATCAGCCGGGTCTCCACCCGGGCGACCTCCCGGTGCGCCGTGAACTCGTCCAGGACCAGCCGCTGCAGGTCCGCCATGTCCGCCACGGCCACATGCACCAGGTAGTCGTCGGGACCGGTCAGATGGAACACCGTCCGCGACTCCGGCAGCGCCCGGATCCGCTCCACGAACGGTCCCACCAACTCCCGCCGGTGCGGCCTGACCTGCACCGACAGCAACGCCTCCAGACCGCGCCCGAGCTTGGCCGGATCCAGTTCGAGGCGGTGCCCGAGGATCACCCCGGAGCGGCGCAGCCGGGTCACCCGGTCCAGACACGTCGACGGCGCCACGCCCACCTGGGCGGCGAGATCGCGGTAGGTGGTCCGGGCGTCGTTCTGAAGCAACCGCAGCAGATGCAGATCGACCGGATCCAGTACGACGGAATCAGCCATGGCCCGAACGTAACACGGGTCTCACCCCACATCTCCCGTCAGGTGTTCACCCTGCGGTCATGGACACAGCGAGCACCTACGACGACCCGGCGCCCGTCCGCGGCCACGCCATCCACGCATCACGCGCCCTGGCCACCGAGGCCGTGCACGCCGGCCGCGACGATCTCGCCCGGCAGGGCCTGCACGTCCCGGCGATCGACCTGTCCACCACCTACCCGTCGTACGACAGCCGCGCCGAGGCCGCCCGCATCGACGCCTTCGCCACCGACGGCGCCGATCCTTCCGGCCCGCCCGTCTACGGACGCCTGGGCAACCCGACCGTCGCCCGGTTCGAGACCGCCCTGGCCCGCCTGGAGGGCACCGAAGCCGCGGTCGCCTTCGCCAGCGGCATGGCCGCCCTGTCCGCTGTCCTCCTCGCCCGCGCGGCCACCGGTCTGCGCCATGTCGTCGCCGTACGGCCCCTCTACGGCTGCAGCGACCACCTCCTCACCGCCGGTCTCCTCGGCACCGAGGTCACCTGGACCGACCCGGCCGGGATCACCGACGCGCTGCGCCCCGACACGGGTCTGGTGCTGGTCGAGTCCCCGGCCAACCCGACCCTCGCCGAACTCGACCTGCGGGCCGTCGCCCACGCCTGCGGCACGGTGCCGCTGCTCGCCGACAACACCTTCGCCACCCCCGTGCTGCAGCGCCCCGCCGAACTCGGCGCCCGGCTCGTGCTGCACAGCGCCACCAAGTACCTCGGCGGCCACGGCGACGTGCTCGGCGGAGTGGTCGCCTGCGACGAGGAGTTCGCCGGTCAGCTCCGGAAGATACGTTTCGCGACCGGCGGCGTCCTGCATCCGCTCGCCGGCTACCTGCTGCTGCGCGGCCTCTCGACACTCCCGATCCGGGTCCGCGCCGCCTCCGCCACCGCCGCCGAACTGGCCCACCGCCTCACCGCCGACCCCCGCGTGGCCCGCGTCCACTACCCGCGGCTGGGCGGCGCGATGATCGCCTTCGAGGTCTGCGACGACCCGCACGAGGTCGTCTCCCGGGTACGCCTGATCACCCCCGCCGTCAGCCTCGGCAGCGTCGACACCCTCATCCAGCACCCGGCGTCCATCAGCCACCGCGTCGTGCCCGAGGACGACCGCCACGGCGCCGGCGTCAGCGACCGCCTGCTGCGCCTGTCGGTGGGCCTGGAGGACGTGGAGGATCTCTGGTCCGACCTGGACCAGGCACTGGAGCTGCTCTAGCGCCCCTTCAGGGGCGCGGGGAACTGCGCGACCAGCCCCCACGCACCCGCAGCCGCCGGACCGCCGTACGTATCACGGCGCTTCGGCGTTCCCCGACTCCCCCGCACTGGAAAGCCACCCCGCAGCAGTCACGGCATCACCCTGCCCCGCCGCCAGCCGCGCCGTGATGACCAGCGTCCCCTCCTCGATCTGATAGTCGAGCGGCAACCCCAGCCCCCGCATCGCCGCCACCATCCCCGTGTTGGACGCCTGCGTCACCGCGTACACGCTCTCGCAGCCCGCCTCGACGGCCATCCCCACCAGCCGGGTCAGCAGTTCGCCGCCGATGCCGCGCCGCTGCCAGGCGTCCTCCACGAGCAGCGCCACCTCCGTCTCGTCCCCGTCCCACAGCAGATGCCCGAGACCGACGATCCGGCCCGACGCCGTCCGCACGGCCAGCGTGCGGCCGAAGCGCGGGCTGAGCAGGTGGTTCAGGTACCGGTCCGCGTCCCCGACGGGGCCGTGGTAGCGCAGCCCGAGGGTCCGCGGCGAGCAGCGCTCGTGCATCGCCCTCGCCGCCGGCAGGTCACCGGTGTCGGCCCGGCGCACGGTGATCGCGTCGCCCGCGGGCAGGGCGATCACGTCCTGGCTGCGCGGGATGCGCGGCCCGAGCCGGGCGTCCAGTTCCACCAGCGCCCGTGCCCGCGCGAACTCCGTCGGCGTGAACGGGAGATACGGCCGTTCCACGGTGATCACTCCCCCCTCCGGCGCACGCAGCCGCATCACGGTGTCCTCCAGCGCCCCCTCGACGGGAACCGTCTCGGGGCGCCGGGCCCCGCCGACCGGGTGGGCGGGGAGCGAGCGGATCGTGCACCTCCCCAACAACTGCCGGAGGGCCAGCGGAAGTTCCGCCGCGTCCAGTGCGGTGCGGGTGGCCAGGCCCAGGACCCGGGTCGGGGCGTCCACCAGATCGTGGGCGTCGGCGCGTTCGATCCAGGTGTCCGTGCCCCCGGCCAGCGCGACCGCCCGCGTGATCTCACCGGCGATCAGGTCACCCGGGGCCCGCAGCAGGAACTCGTCCACCGTCCCGTCGGCCAGCGGATGCGTCTGCAGGCTCAGGATGTCCACACGGTGCCCGGCGAGCGCGGTGCAGAGCGCCGCCAGCGAACCGGGCTCGTCCCGCACCGTCGTCCGCAGCCGCCACAGCGTGCTCGCCCGGTCCCCGGTCCCCGAGGCGTCCGCGCCGGTCCCGGCCTGCCGTGTCGCGGAGACGGCGGGCCGGGCGCCGGTATCGGTATCCGTCACCGGCGGTGCATGACCTGGGCGCCTCGCCCACCAGACGTGGAAGCCGGCCGTGGCCGCCAGCACCAGCGCCGAGATCACCAGCAGCGCCGGACCGCCGGGCCCGTGCCCGACCAGGTTGGCCACCGCGTCCGCCACCGCGACGGCCGTGAACAGGGCGGCGAGTTCGACGACGTCCCGTCGCCAGTGGTGCACGGGACGTCCGTTCCGTGCGCGTGTCACATCAGACATGTCTCGATTCATGCAGCCACTGTGAACCAAGGGTGTTGCGTGATCACGAACGCTCTGTGACCGATGGGTAAAGCATGCTTACGTTCTTTTCATGGCGATTTGTGCGGTTGCCGAGGTCCGAGAAATGACCGGTTCCTTCCCCTCTCAGGCGGCCGCCGCCACGCCCAGTGCGTCCCGCAGCCGACGGGCCTGGACCACCAGCCGCGCCGAGCCGGGCCGGGCCGCGGCCCCCGAGAGATGAGGCAGCTCGCCCCTGGCCCCGGACCGCTCGGCGCAGTCCGCGGCGATCGAGAGCAGCTCCCCGAGTCCACGGGTCGCGCCCGCGGCGCCGGGGGTCCCCCCGGACGCGAGGTCGGCGAGCAGTACGGGCAGGGTGTGCCGGAGCATCTCCCATATCGTCGCGTTGGCCCCCGTGGCCGCCGCCGTCCGTGCCGACTCGGCCAGCCGCAGCGGCTTCACCGCCCCGAGCCGGACCAGCCGGCCGAGGTCGTCACCCAGCCGCTCCGCGTCCAGCTGTCCCCGCGCGGCGAGCACCAGCAACGCGTCCACCGCGGCCAGCCGGTCCTCCGGATGCCGGGCGCCCAGCCCGTACGCCACGCACAGGAGCGTGCTCTCACCCGCGAGCCCGCCGGACTCGGCGAGCAGCGGCAGGGCGGCGGCCGCGCCCCGCTCGTCGGCCAGGGCGGCCTCGGAGACGTCGTGCACCAGCCGTACGGCGACGAGTTCGCGCAGCTCCGGGAGCGCGGCCAGCCAGTGCCGGTGGTTCTCCTCGCCCCAGTGGTGGCAGTACCGGACCGCGTCGGACGCCGTGAACGGCCGGCCCAGCCGCCGGAAGGCCTCGGGGAAGTCCGTCCGGAGTTCCTGGACCTCGCCGGACTCGATCAGGATGCGCGGGCCCGACGTCCGACGGTCGGAGCCGGGCAGGGCGGGCTCCCCGGCGGACAGCCGGCGCGCGAGCCGCTCGCCTTCCGGTGTGCCGAGTCCGCTCGCACGCCGGGCGGCGGCCGACGCCGCCGTACGGTCCTCGCGCCGGACCCGCAGCAGGGCCTGCGCGAAGTCGACCTCGCCCACCCGGGCCCCGAGGCGGCGGTAGGCGTCGAGCCGGTCGACGAGCTCGTCCGGCTCCAGGAGCCCGGTGCTCCACGACGGCGTGGCCAGGAGCAGCGGCTGCGGGTCCGTCCGTATCCGGTAGGCCAGTTCACGCAGCCGGACGTCGAGGACCCGGGAGAACCCGTGGCGCGCGCACTCGTGGTCCGCCGGACCGTGCCGCAGCCCGGCGAGCAGGGTGGCCGTGCTCACGGCCCCGTACAGCGTGGCCAGGACGAGTTCGAGGCCGCCCTCGGCGGTGAGGAGGCCGCGCCGGGTATGGCCGAAGTGCTCCTCGGCATGCTGCCGGCGGTACGACTCGGGCTCCCACCACCAGCGGGTGGCCGCCACCGGTTCGAGCGCCGCCCGCAGCGCGTCCTGGTCGCGGTGGGCGTGCCGGGCCAGACCGTCCAGCGCCCGCTCGAACGCGGCCACCTCCCCGCCCCCGTCGGCCGCCAGCAGGGCCGAGACCTCCTCGGCGAGTTCCACGGCAGAATCCGGCGCGGTCGTGAGCCGGAACGGCTCCGGAGGCAGCGGCAGCACCTCCTCGTACGCCTCGGGCGCCGCCGCGGGCGCGATGCCCAGGACGGCAGCCGCGCGCACACGCAGGGCCGGGCTCAACTGCTCTGCCGAGAAGCCGATGTCGGACCGGACGGCCGGCTCGTCGTCGAGCCGCTTCACGTGCCGCTCCACCAGCTTCAGCGCCCGCTCCTGCAGCTGGGTGTCCTCGTGCCCGAACGCCTGGGCCACCGCCGGCAGCAGCTCCGCCGCAGCGGAGGCGTCGCGGGCGAGCACCTTGCCGAGCAGCACCAGCTGGGCGCGCACCAGCTTCTTCTCGGCGCGGAACAGCAGCCCTTCGGAGGCCTCGGCGAGCTGCCGCGGGGTGAGGCCGCCGTCGAGGGCGAGGGCGGCGAGGACCGACTGGGCGTGGGCGGCGACCGGGGAGACGGCGTCCCGGGCCAGGGCCGTCCAGTCGGCGACGCGCTCGCGCACCTCGTCCCGGGTGAGGGCGAGCAGGCCCAGCAGCGGCAGGAAGACCCGGTGGTCGGTCGGGCCGCCGCCGCGCAGCAGCCGGGCCACACAGGCGTCGACCACGGCCTTGCGCTCCAGCACACCCGCGTCGGTCAGTTCCGCCAGGGCGTTCTGCCAGGAACCGGGGCCGTCGCCGAACAGCCAGCGGACCTCGCCGATGTCGGAGAGCTCGAACAGCCCGTTCACCAGGGGCGCGAGGTCCGGCTCGGCGCGCAGCCGGTCGACGAGGGGGACCCGCCCCCAGCCGTGGCCGATGTGGCGGACCCAGCCGACCACATAGGCGTCCGTCACCGGCACCTCGCACCCCGAGCGGCGTACCAGCCCCGCCACCAGCAGGAACTGCACGTCAGCGGAGACCGGCCGCGCGGCCAGCCGACGGGCCACATCGGCCTGCCAGCCGGTGTCCCGGTCCGCCAGCACCTTCAATAGCATGTCCGCCGGCGCCTGCCGCCAGCGCATGTCGGCCCCCGCGATCCAGGTCGCGGCCGCCGCGGCCCCCGAGTGGCACATCGCCCCGGCCACCTGGAGCGCCGGATAGCTGCGCTGGGACGGTGTCTCCCAGGGCGCGGCCCGCAGCTCCTTGCGCAGGGCCTGCAACCCGGGCAGCAGCGCGCGTCGTTCGGCATCGGTCAGCTTCTTCACCAGGAGGGCCGTCTCAGCGACGCGCCCCGCCCGTACCGCCTCCAGCACCGCGCTCATCACGCACCCCCGCCGATCTCCGCCATGTCCTGTGCCACGTCCCGCTCCGACTCGTGCTCCACCGCGGCCCCCCGCCGCACCATCCGTACCGCCAGCGCGTGCTTGCACGGCCCGCGTCCGCCCCGGTACTTCGCCCACCACAGACAACTGCAGCTCAGCACCCCCGCCGTGTCCCGCACCCGGTGCACATGACCGTCCTCGGCCGTCACCGTGCCCAGCTCGCCGTCCAGGGCCACCGCGCCCGCGGCCACCAGCGCCCGGGCCGACCGCAGCCGGGGGTTGTGCCGCTCCACGCGCCCCGCGTCGTACGGCAGTTCGCGATGGAAGTAGGCGGCCTCCGCCGTGTCGTAGCCGACGCGTCCCGAGGTGCCGAGGCGGATCAGGGCCGCGCGGACCCGCTCCGGGGTGAGCCCGGCGGAGACGGCCAGGTCGGCGACGTCGACGCGGGGCTCCCAGGCCAGCAGCACCGCGATCAGCTCCGCGTCCTCGGCGGCCTCGTCGGTGGCGAGCGCGTCCAGCACACCGCCCTCGCCGGAGAACCCGCGTGCCGGATCCGGCGACAGGGTCAAGGTGAGCCGCATGCCCGGCAGCACGACCTCCCAGGCGGCGGCCGTACCGGAGGCGGCGAGGGCGCTCTGCGGGCCGTAGACCCGCAACGCCGTCGCATGGCGCAGCACCCGCTGGAGCGCGGCCAGCCGCTCCGGCCCCGGCAGGCACACCGCGCCCGGCACCGGGCGGGTCGTCGGCCGCAGTCCCCGGCCCGCCGGCACCACCCAGCGCGGACCCGCCGAGCCCCGGCGCGCGGTGCCGCCGCGGGGGAGCGAGCGCAGGAACCGCACCGCCTCGTCCGCCGGCAGCTCGGCCCGCAGATCGAACCCGGCCGCGGTGACCTGTGCCTCGGCGAAGCCGCGCAGCCAGCGGTCCGGGAGCGGGACCTTCTTCTCCACCACCGGGCCGTCCAGCGTGGTGACCGCCAACTCCTCGGGACCGACCCGCAGATGGAGCGGATCGTCCGAGCCGAGCCGCGAAAGGGCCTCCCGCAGCGGGTTGTTGACGTCGACGTTCGTCGTGCCGTGACCCACCTCGCCGCCGTCCAGTCCCGACCCGAGGACGTCCAGCCTGGCGTACACCCCGCCGCAGCCCGAGAAGGACTCGAAGCGCAGCCGGTCGCCGTTGCCCGTCACCACCGGGTCCAGCGAGGCGCGCAGCTGCGGCTGGTAGTAGCGCGCGGCCGCCACGTCGGCCACCGCGAGCAGCCCGGCCGCGGCCACCTGAGGCGAGGTCAGGAAGCCCGCGAAGAACCGCGGATGGTCCTCGACCCCGGTGGGGGTCGCACCCCGGGAGGTCTCCAGACCGAGCTGGCGGCCGTCGGCGGCGGAGCGCAGCACGGAGGGTTGGCGATAGGCCACGGCCTGTGAGGATCGCGTCATGGGAAAACCGTAGAGGCGGCCACTGACAATCGTCCCGACCTGCGAAAACGTACCGTGGGGCGGCGAGTTCGGGGAGGCGGGGGCCCGCGCCGGGAGCTGCGACAGGGCCGCGCACCGGGGGATGACGCCGGTGCGCGGCCCTGTGAAGAGCGTACGGGAGTTACTGGCCGACCCGGCCCGGCTGCAGGGTCTGCGTGAACAGCATGGTCCCGTCGTACTCGCGCAGACGCACCGTCAGTTCACCGCTGTCGCCGTCGATGTCGACCTCGCCGAAGAACTGGTAGGCCTCCGCGGGTGACACGTTCGAGGCGGTCGGCGCCTTGACGAACACCCGGTCGGGGCCGAACGTGCCGTCCAGCGCGTTCGCCGGGAAGGCGCCGGCGTTGAGCGGGCCGGAGACGAACTCCCAGAACGGCGCGAAGTCCTTGAACGCGGCCCGCGACGGGTCGTAGTGCTGGGCGGAGGTGTGGTGGACGTCGGCCGTCAGCCAGACGGTGCCGGTGATCTTCCGGTGCTTGATGTACCGCAGCAGCTCCGCGATCTGCAGCTCGCGGCCGAGCGGCGCGCCCGGGTCGCCCTGGGCCACGGCCTCGAAGTCCGCCTTGCCCTCGACCGGGTCCGGGACGACCAGCCCGAGCGGCATGTCCGCGGCGATCACCTTCCACACCGCACGCGACCGGGACAGCTCGCGCTTGAGCCACTCCAGCTGCTCGGCGCCGAGGATGCCCTGCGGGTCGGTCGTCTGGTCGTCGGGCGAGTTGGCGTTGCGGTAGGTCCGCATGTCCAGGACGAACACGTCGAGGAGCGGGCCGTGGTGGTGGACGCGGTAGATCCGGCCGTCGGGCAGCGCCTGGGTCGCCGAGATCACGCCGTCGGCGTAGATGTTGTCGCCGCTGCACAGGAAGAAGTCCGGGTCGAGCTTCGCCATCGCGTCGAAGATGCGGTAGCCGCCGATGGACTCGTTGATGCCCCAGCCCTGCCCGGCCAGGTCGCCGGACCACACGAACTTCACGCCCTGGCGGCGGCGCGCGGACGCGGTACGGAAGGTGCCGGTGACCGGCTCGCCGGCGCGGCGCGGCGCGGGTCGTCGGGGTCGGCGAGGAGCACGCGGTAGTGGATCTGCTCGCCGGACGGCAGCCCGTGCAGCCGCGTGGTGCCGGTGAAGTCGCTGTCGGCGCCGAGCAGCGGGCCGCGCCACCGGCGGGGGTTGCGGAACGACTCGGTGGCCGAGGTCTCCACGATCATCCGGGCCGGCCGGTCCGAACGGACCCACACGAGGCCGGAGTCGGCGGTCACGTCGCCCGCCTGTACACCCCAGTCCGCGCGGGGGCGCCCGGACAGTGCGAACGCCGGCGCGGAACCGAGCGCCGTGGGCAGGGTCAGGGCCGCCGACGCGGCGAGCGAGCCGCGCAGCACACTGCGGCGGCCGGGGAGCGAAAGGGACATGGAAGGGCCTCCAGAACGGGAACCGGGTACGGGATCCGGCCAGTTGTGCACAGCCACAACTACTGGGGCGCCGCAGCGCACACGGAAACCGCGGGTGAACAACTGACCGGCACGGCAGGCGCTGTCTCCCTGCCGCCGGTCGTGACGCCGTCACCCGTCGAGCGCCTCCGCCATGAGCCGCACCCCCTCCCGGATCCGCGCCGCCGGCAGCTGCGCGTATCCCAGCACCAGCCGTACGGCGGATTCGTCGACCCGCGCGTGCGTGCACGCGCTCAGCGGACGCACCGCGACCCCGGCCGCCGCCACCCGCCGCACGAAGCGGCTCTCCGGCCCGTACCGTTCGGGCAGTTCGGCGATGGCGTGCAGCCCCGCCGCGATCCCCGACACGCGCGCGTGCGGGAAGTGCTCGGCCAGGGCGACGACCAGGACGTCCCGCCGCTCCCGGTAGGCGCGCTGGCAGCGGCGCAGCTGCCGGTCGTAGTCGCCGCGCTCCAGGAACCGGGCGAACACCGCCTGGTCGACGGAGGGATGACCCAGGTCCATGGTCCGTTTCCGGTCGACGACGTCGTCCGCCAGGTGCTCCGGCACCAGCAGCCAGCCGAGGCGCAGTCCGGGGGCGAGGGACTTGCTGACCGACCCCATGTAGGCCACCCGCTCCGGGTCGAGGCCCTGGAGCGCGCCGACCGGGGCCCGGTCGTAACGGAAGTCGCCGTCGTAGTCGTCCTCCAGCAGCAGCCCGTCCACCGACCGGGCCCACTCCAGCAGCCGGGTACGGCGCCCGGCGGAGCAGGCGATCCCGGTCGGGTACTGGTGGGCGGGCGTCGTCACCACCGCGCGGACGCCCGACGCGTGCAGCGGGCCCGGTGCCAGGCCCTCGTCGTCCAGGGGCAGCGGTACGGCGCGCAGCCCGGCCGCCGCGTACAGGCCGTCGTGCTGCGGGCTGCCGGGGTCCTCCACGCCGATCTCGCGCATCCCGCGCGCGTGCAGCACGGAGCCGAGCAGCGCCGCCGCCTGTGCCACCCCGGAGACGACCACGATCCGCTCCGGGTCGGCGACCACGCCCCGGCGCCGGGCGAGCAGTTCGGCGAGGGCCGAGCGCAGCCGGGGCAGTCCGCGCGGGTCCGGATAGCCGAGGTCGCGGTGCGGCAGCTCCGCCAGCACCTCGCGCTGTGCGGCGGCCCAGGCGGCGCGCGGGAACAGCGAGAGATCCGGTGAGCCCGGCAGGAAGTCCACCCGGACACCCTGCGGGCGCGGCGCGAGATCACGCGCGCGGGGCGCCGCCGCCCGCACGGCGCCGCCCACCCAGGTGCCCGCCCCGTGGTCGCTGCGCAGGTAACCCTCCGCCGTCAGCTGCTCGTACGCCTCCGTGACCAGCCCCCGCGACACCCCGAGATCCCTGGCCAGCTCCCGGCTGGACGGCAGCCGGGTGCCGGGCGCGAGCCGCCCCGCGCGGATCGCCTCCCGCAGCCCCGCCTGGAGGAAACGGCCACGCGCGCGTGCCGGCGCGGACACGGCCGGCAGCAGCAGCTCCCACGCGGCGGAGCCCGGCAGGGCGCCCGGACTGGTCCCCGATGACGTCATGGAAGTGGACCTTAATCCGGGCCGCCGAGGTTCCTAGCGTCGTTCTCATGAACGCGACCACCACACGCGGCGCCCTGCTGACCGCGCTCGCCTACGTCCTCGTCGGCTGTTCCTTCACCGCCAACAGTGTGCTGGGCCACTACCCCTACGCGGGCGGCCAGTTCCTCCGCTACGGACTGGCCTGCCTGCTGCTCGTGCCGTTCGTCGGGCGGGGCGCGGTCGAGCGGCTGCGCGGGCTGGGGGCGCGCGCGTGGCTGCGGCTGGCCCTGCTCGCCGCCGTCGGGATGGTCGGCTTCAACCTGGCGATCCTCGCCGCCGAGCGCACCGCGGAACCGGCGGTCCCCGGCGTCCTCGTCGGCTGCGCCCCGGTGGCGGTCGCGGTCCTGGTCCCGATTCTCGACGGCCGCCGGCCCCAACGCCTCGTCCTCCACGGGGCGTTGCTGGTCGCGGCCGGCGCCTTCGTGGTCCAGGGCTGGGGGCGGACGGACGCCAGCGGTCTCGGCTTCTCGGTGTGCGCCCTGGCCGGTGAGGTCGGGTTCGCGGTGCTCGCGGGACCGGTGTTGCGGGCGCTCGGGCCACGGCTGCTGACCGCCACCGTGTGCGCCCTCGCCGCGGCCGAGGCGGCGCTGACCGGGGCCGTGCTCGACGGCGGGGCGTGGCTGCGCCGGCCCGACGCCACGGAGACGGCCGCGCTGCTGTGGCAGGCGGCCGTGGTGACGGTCGTCGGTTTCGTGTGCTGGTACATGGGCGTGCAGCGGATCGGCACGGAGCGCGCGACGCTCTTCACCGGCCTCGTCCCGCTCACCGCCGTGTGCACGGCCCCGCTCGCCGGAACGGGCTCCTACGGCCCCGCCCAGGCCGTCGGCGGCGTCCTGGTGGGCGCCGGGGTCGCCCTGGGCTCCGGCGCCCTGCCCCGCCGCGGCCGTGGACCGGCGCCGACCGCCCGCCGACCGCACCGCACCGGCTACCGGACGGCGGCCGACCGTACGCCGCGCCGCCGCGCCGACCGTCGGTGACCGTCTCCCGTGCGCAGTCCCGCCATGCCGACGTCTGTCGGCGATCACCGGTGCCGCCCCGCCATGGCGACCGCCGGTCGGCGATTGCGATGCTCCGGCACCCCTCCGCACGGACCGCCCCCCGTCGGCCGGTGCGGACACGGCGTCGGCGGGTGCGGACGCGGTGTCGGCGGGTGCGGGTGCGGTGTCGGCGCTCGGCTGTCCCTCAGCGGCTGCCGTCGAGGAGGACGCGGGCGACCAGCGCCGGGTCGTCGTTCATCGGGCAGTGTCCGCAGCCGGGCAGCCGGACCAGTCGCGCCTTGGGGATGATCTGCTTGGCCCGGACCCCCTGGCGGCGCACCAGCAGCATGTCCCGGGTGCCCCAGCCCACGGTGACCGGGATGCCGGGGACGTCGTCGGTGAACTGGACGGCGGAGCCCGCCCGCAGGGTCTCCGCGAATCCGCCGGCCTGTGCGAGGGCCAGCGTCTCCGCGACCACGGCCTCGGGTGAACGGCGCGCCGGGCGGGCGTAGATGGTGCTGGTCAGGGCCGTCCGACCGACGGCCGACCGGGACAGCCGCTCGATCAGCGGCAGCGGCAGCCGCTCCGCGATCCGCCGCATGGCGATGAGCACGCCGAAGGCGTAGCGCCGCTCGGCCTGTGACCAGAAGCCGGCGGGGGAGAGGGCGGTGACGGACCGTACGAGCTTCTCGCGGCCCAGTTCCAGCGCCAGCAGCCCGCCGAGCGAGTTGCCCGCCACGTGCGGCCGGTCCAGCTCCAGGGCCTCGAACAGGGCGCCGAGCACGGAGTTGGTGGTCGGCAGGTCGTAGGCGAGGCCGTCGGGAAGGGTCGGGGAGGCGCCGAAGCCGGGCAGGTCCACGGCGATCACGTCCCGCTCGGTCGCGAGGATGTCCACCACGGGGTCCCAGGCCTGCCGGTGATGCCCTATGCCGTGGATGAGGACCAGCGGTTCGCCGCGGCCCACGCGCGCGTACGAGACGGTCACATCCTGCCCGCCGAGCGCGGCCGGGACAGCGAAGGAGACGGTGGCGGACATGGGGGCTCCTCGTCTGGGACTTCGGCGGACGCCGTAGACAGCTTGTCAGCAATTGCTACTCGCGGGTAGTCCCCGATGGGGTGTGTCGTGCATCGGCCTGTCCCGTCAAAGCGCCCCGCGTGGCTCCAGGTTGAAAACGGGGTGCCGTGCCGGCTCGCGTGCTCGGTCGTCGACGGTCCGTGGATCATTCTGGGCCGGGGGTGCCGACCGAGGGGCGATTCCGCCGGGCGTGCGGGAGCGTGTCGGGCGGTGCGGGGTGGCACCGGCGCCGTCCGCCCGATGAACACCCTGTTCCGGGCGGTTCTCGCGCTGCGACGGGAGCTTTGCCGCCATGTCACGAAAACGCCCTCGCGCGAACGCCTCGTGAACGATGAATGGCACCGCTTTCTATGCGTCGGCCATGGGATCGACGATTGGTCTTGACCAAGGGTGTGCGCCGTCCTATGGTCGCAGATAAGTACAACAACCTTTAATAAACAAGGGCGCTAAAACGCCGCCGGACCACGGCGATTGCGGAGGACAGGGTGGGGACCACGCAGCTGGAATCGGTGCCGGAACCGAAGTACTGGCATCTCAGGACCGTGCTCAGTGAGGCACTGGACTCGGAGTTCTCGGTCGGCGAGATCCTGCCCAACGAGCGCGACCTCGCCGCCCGCTTCGGCGTGGCCCGGGCCACCCTCCGTCAGGCACTCGAACAGCTCGAACTGGAGGGCCGGCTGCAGCGCCGCCGCGGTGTCGGTACGACGGTCGCGCCTCCGCGCATGGGTGTGGCGGTGGGCACCGACCAGCACGCCTGGCCGGGCGCCTCCGGCGACGCCTGGCAGGCCGTGGACTGCACCCTCGCGGTGCCGCCCGCCGCGGTCGCGGCCGCGCTGGAGACCGGCGCGGAGGAGCCCGTGCACATCGTGCGCCGCTCGCGCGTCTCGCACGGCCAGCCCGTCGCCGCCGAGCTGCTCTACATCCCGGCGGCCTCGGTCCCGGAGCTGACGGCGATCGACGCGCCGTCCGGAGCGCCCCGCGCGCGTGCCGTCCTGCGTGAGCTGCAGCGCCTGGAGCTGGAGGGCCAGGACCGCGCCGTGGAGCTCGGCTCGGCCCGTGCGGACGACGCCAAGGAGCTCGACCGGCTGCCCGGCGCTCCGGTGCTGGTGGTCACCACCCGCTTCCTCGCCGCCGGCCGCACCGCCGCGCTCTCCGTCGCCACCTACCGCGCGGACACCTGCCGGCTGACCTTCGGCGACACCGGCGGCGTGGAGATCCACCACGGCCCCGAGCGGCAGGCCTCCTAGCCCCGCGACGGGCGACGCCCCCGCGCCGCACGGCCAGATCGCGCCCCGGCTCTCCGCCGGGGCGCGACGCATGTGCCGAGGGCAGCCGATCAGCGGCAGTCGGCCAGCGGCAGCCGTTCAGCGGCGTGCGGTGACCGTCCCGTCCACCGCGAACAACTGCTCCTCCACATGATCGAGGGCGAGCCGCAGTGCGCCCGTCGCCACCGCCGCCTCACCGAGCAGGGAGAGCGCCACCCGGGGCGGCCGCAGACAGTAGCGGGCGAGCTCACGGCGCAGCGGCTCCAGGACACCGTCCAGGCCCGCCGCCCAGCCGCCGATGACCACCAGCTCCGGGTCCAGTGCCAGCACCAGCGCGGCCACGTCGTGGACCAGCCGCTGGATGAACCGGTCGACGGCCGCCCGGGCCCGCGCATCCCCCTTGCGGGCCAGCGCGAACACCTCGGCGACCGCCTGCTCGTCCAGCGGGTGCAGCGGCTCGTCGGTGGTGGACAGCAGCGTCTCCGGGGTCACCTCCCGGCCCAGCAGGTGCAGCGCGCCGATCTCCCCGGCCGCCCCGCCGTACCCCCGGTGCAGCCGCCCGCCGATCAGCGAACCGGCGCCCGGACTCAGCCCGGCCATCACCATCACCACGTCGTCGGAGTCGGTGGCCGCGCCCTTCCAGTGCTCGGCCACGGCAGCCGTGTTGGCGTCGTTCTCCACCAGCACCGGGCACTTGAAGGACCGGCTGAGCCGCTCACCGAGGCGCAGCCCCGTCCACTGGGGCAGCGCGGTGCCCAGCCGCACCCGGCCGTCCGCCTCGACGATGCCGGGGGTGCCGACCCCGACGGCCCGCAGCGAACTGCGCGCCACCCCGGCCCGGCGCAGCAGCTCGGCGACGGCGGTGCGCAGCCGCTCCAGCCGCTCGTCCGCGTCGGCCGTCTCCTCCACCTCCTTGGCCTGGGCCCCGAGTATCCGGCCGTCCAGGTCGGCCAGGAGCGCGGCGACCCGGTGCGGGCCGATCTCCAGGCCCAGCAGGTGCCCGGCCTCGGCCCGGAACCGGAACCGGCGCGCCGGCCGCCCCTGCCGCCGGGTGGCGCCCTCCTCGGCCGCCTTCTCGACCACCAGACCGGCTTCGATGAGCCCCTCGACGACCCCTTCGACGGTCGGCCGGGACAGCCCGGTGACCCGGGTGATCTCGGTGAGCGTCGCGCAGTCGGTGGCCCGCAGCGCGTGCAGCACCACCGCGGAATTGATCCTTCGCAGCAGAGACGGATCACCACCGGTCAGTCCCGCCAACGTCCGTCCTCCCAGCTAGCCCTGCACGTTGGCCGGATCGTACTTCGGCGCCGACGACCCGGGCGAGTGCCGGACGCCTTCGATCTGCCGGAGATCCGCGATCAGCGGGGCGTGACGAACCCCGATTCGTACGCCGCGATCACCGCCTGGGTACGGTCCCGCACCCCGAGCTTGGCCAGCACGGCCCCCACATGGGACTTCACGGTCTCGGTTCCGACGACCAGCCGCCCGGCGATCTCGGCGTTGGCCAGCCCCTGCGTCATGAGCCGCAGTACCTCGGCCTCCCGCGCGGTCAGCCGCGCCCACTCCAGGCCGTCCCGCCCTTCGCCCCGGCCGTACCGTCCGGCGAGCTGCCGCACCGATGCCGGGAAGAGCAGGGACTCGCCCTCGGCGACCAGCCGCACCGCGTGCACGATCTCGGCCGGCCGGGCCCGCTTCAGCAGAAACCCGTCGGCGCCCGCGCGCAGCGCCTCGTACACGTACTCGTCGTCCTCGAACGTCGTCACCACGAGGATCTTCGGTGGCTCGGCGACCGTGCGCAGCACCGCGCGGGTGGCCTCGATCCCGTCCAGCAACGGCATCCGTACGTCCATCGCGACCACGTCCGGCCGCAGTTGCCGCACCAGCGGGATCACCGCCGCCCCGTCCGCCGCCTCCCCGACCACCTCGATGTCGGGCTGGGCCGCGAGCACGGCCCGCAGGCCCGCGCGGACGAGGGGTTCGTCGTCGACGAGCAGGACGGTGACCGGCATCCGGCCAGCCTAGATCAACCGACCGGCAGCTGGGCGTGCACCTGCCAGTCGCCCCCGTCCGGTCCGGTGTGCGTACGGCCCCCGAGCAGGGCCGCGCGCTCGCGGATCCCGCGCAGCCCGCTGCCCCGCCCGGGCCCGGGTATCGCGCCCGGAAGCGGATTGCGGACTTCGAGGTCCAGCATCCCGTGGGCCACGCTCACCCGGACCCGCACGGGCACGGCCCCCGCGTGCCGCAGCACATTGGTGAGCGCCTCCTGGAGGATGCGGTAGCCCTCCCGGGAGACCGGTCCCGGCACCGCCTCCAGTGGGCCGGTGACCTCGGCGTCCACCTTGGCGCCCGAAGCGCGGGCGGACTCCAGGAGCCGGCCGGCGTCGGCGAGCGTGGGCCGCCCGCTCACCGGCCGCCGGGACTCGCGCAGTACGCCCAGCACCCGCTCCAGATCCTCCAGTGCGCTCCGGCCGGTCTCCTCGATGGCGGCCAGCGCCCGGTCGGTGAACTCCGGGTCCCCCGCGGCCCGGGCCGCGCCCGCCTGCACCACCGCCACCGTCAGGGCGTGCCCGATCGAGTCGTGCAACTCGCGCGCGATACGCGTGCGTTCCAGCAGCTGCTCGGTGCGCTCCTCCAGTGCCGCGAGCCGCTCGGCGGCGGACGGCCCGAGCAGCCGCCGGGCCAGCGCGGTGACCAGCACTCCGAGGCCGACCACGGCCCCGTAGAGGGCGATCAGCGGCAGCGGGACCAGGAGGGCGTACGCCCAGTGCGGCCGCGCCGCGCCGAGGAGCGGGTTGCCGTCGGGCGCCTGTCCGGCGGCGAGCAGGCCGAGGTCGAAGGCGATGGCCGGAAGCCACACCGAAGCCAGCGCGCCCGCCGAGCCGAGGACCATCCGCGCCTCCAGCCACAGCACCGTGCGCCCCCGGTCCCGCCAGGTCGCCGACGGCGTCTCCGAGATCCCCGACTCCTCCTCACCGGGGGTGAGCAGCAGCCGAGCCTGCACGCCCTCGCCCCGGCGCACGGCGGGGATCAGCCCGACCGGGACCAGCAGCAGTGCGGGCACCCACGGTGTCGACGGGTCGATGAAGAGCCACAGGGCGACGACGAGCATCGGCACCCACAGATGCAGCAGGCGCGTGTAGGTCGTCCCCCGCAGCAGCGGGCGGAGAAAGCGGGCCATGCGGACATCGTGGCAGGCACCACTGACAACGGTCCTCCCCCGGGCGGGGGAGGCGATCTCCACCGGCGGGGGAGGACCCCGACCCCCCTGCCGGGCAAGGCTGTCGGCCATGACCAGCATCGAGGTGCACGACCTCACCAAGGAGTACGGGGGCCGCCGGGCCGTGGACCGCCTCACCTTCGCCGTCCGCCCCGGACTCGTCACCGGCTTCCTCGGCCCCAACGGCGCCGGCAAGTCCACCACCCTGCGACTCGTCCTCGGCCTCGACCACGCCACCTCCGGAACCGCCACGATCGGCGGGCGGCCGTACCCCGAACTCCGCGACCCCCTGCGCCGGGTGGGCGCCCTGCTCGACGCCGACGCCGCGCACGGCTCGCGCACCGGACGCGACCATCTGCGCGCCCTCGCGGCGAGCAACCGCATCCCGGCCGGCCGGGTCGACGAGCTGCTGGCGGAGACGGGACTCGAGCCCGCCGCCCGGCGCCGGGTGCGCACGTACTCCCTGGGCATGCGCCAGCGACTCGGGATCGCCGCCGCCCTGCTCGGCGATCCCGAGGTGGTGCTGCTCGACGAACCCTCCAACGGCCTCGATCCCGAAGGCATCGTCTGGATCCGCCGTCTGCTGCGCCGACTCGCGGCGGAAGGCCGCACGGTGCTGGTTTCCAGCCACCTCATGAACGAGACGGCCGCCTTCGCGGACCACCTGATCGTCCTCGGCCGCGGCCGGCTCCTGGCCGACACCCCGGTCCGCGACTTCATCCACGCGCGCGTGCGGCCCGCGGCGAGGGTCCGCACCACCGACGACGAACGACTCGCCGAACTGCTCGCCCGGCACGGCCAGGACGCGGCGCGCGGCGCGGACGGAGTCTGGACGGTACGGCACGCGCGCGTGGAGGACCTCGGCCGCCTGCTGGCCGACGCGGCCGTCCCCGTCCTCGAACTCACCCAGGAGGAGGCCACCCTGGAACAGGCCTACCTCGATCTGACCGCGGCGGAAGCCGAGTTCACCGCACAGCACCACCAGGAGGCCTGACCATGCCGTTCCGGCCCGTGCTCCACGCCGAGTGGATCAAGATCCGTACGCTCCGCCCGCTCGTCGGCACCCTGTGTGCCGTCCTGCTCGCCACCGTCGCGTGCTCCGCGCTCTCGGCGGCCGGTTCCGGCGGCTCCGACCCGCTCTTCTCCGCCTTCGCCGGTGTGTCCCTCGGACAGATCGCAGCGGTCGCCTTCGGCGCGACGGCCGTCTCGTCCGAGTTCCGGGGCGCCGCCCTGCGCCTCACCCTCTCGGCGGTGCCCGACCGGCGGCGCTGGTTCGCGGCGAAGGCCACGGCGATCGCGCTGCCCGTGCTCGCGGTGGGACTGCTCACCGGCCTCGTCACCCTCGTGCTGGGCAGGTTCCTGCTCGGAACTTCCGCGCCGACCTGGCCGGAAGGGATGCGCGCCGCGCTGGGCTGCGGCTTCTACCTGACGCTGATGGCCCTGTTCGCGGCAGGCCTCACGGCCGTGCTGCGCAGCGGGACCGCGACCCTCGGCATCCTGATCCCGCTCCTGCTGACCGTGTCGTTCGTGATCGGTGACGTGTTCGGCACCGTCGCGGACGTCCTGCCGGACAGGGCAGGCCAGGTGGTGTTCCAGGAGACGTGGGACGGCCCCCTGGGACCGTGGAGCGGGCTCGCGGTGACGGCACTGTGGACGGGCGCCGCGCTGCTGGCGGGAGCGTGGAGCATCCGGCGCCGTGATGCCTGACGCCCGCGCTAGCCGTCCGCCGCCACCCGCACCTGCCCGAACTCCTCCGCCATCGTCGCCGCCGTCCGGTGAGGTCTTTCAGCGTTGCCTCTCCAGGGTGAGGACGGCCATGGGGCCGGCCGTGCCCGTGCAGTCCCGGTCGGCCGGGATCGGGACACCTCGTCGCTCGCAGACCCGGACAATCCTGTGGCTGCGGGCGGCGGTCAGGTCAGGGGGACGGCCCGGCAAGGCGGGTGAGATCCACAGCACGACGCCGGTGGGGTCGGTGACCACCTGGACGTTCACGCCGTGCTGGCGGTGCTTCGCGGAGTAGTCGGCGCGGCTGTCGCCGACGTGGTCGCACTCGGCGAGGGTGCCGTCCAGGAACACGAAGTCCGGGTCGGGCGTGACGCAGGTCGAGTGCGGCAGGATACGGAACCAACAGGGCTCCCGTATCGCTGGGTTGGGACGTCGAAAACCTCCCGCAGCGGCAATGGAGCCTCGTACTTTAGCCTCGCGCTTTCGCGAGTGGGGTTGTCCGGGTCTTGATCAAATAAGCGGAGAGTGCTGCTGACCTGCAACGATGGGACTTGTCGAGGGTCCTGTCAGCTGCAAGGAAAGAAGCACTCTCCAGGTGAGCAAGCGTACCGGGTCTTATCCGCGTGTCCGTGTCGAGGGCGGCGGCCGTGGGGTGGTCTCGCAGGCCGGGTCGGTGCTGCTGGTCGAGACGGTCCGCAAGTCCGGTTTGGACACC
>NZ_JBEYVI010000033.1:0-135735 GCF_040643955.1 Streptomyces sp. NPDC047061 | reverse complement strand
GTTGACTTTTGGCACGCTGTTGAGTTCTCAAGGAACGGTCGCTTCCTTTGTACTCACCCTCTCGGGCTTTCCTCCGGGCTTCCCTTCGGTGTTTCAAACTCTATCAGTGTTTTTCCGTCCCTCTGACCACCCTCCCGCAGGCATGCGGAAGGTAATCCCGAGTTAGGATCTGACAAGTTTGGATGCTGCCGAGTAGTGACGCTTTATGCGCCGCCTGGTCTCAAGCAGGAGTACGACTGTACACGGAGCCCCGAAGGGCGTGCAAATCGAATAGGGTGGTGGTCTAGACCACTAGCTGGTACCTTCCAAGCGGAACCGCCACTTCATATGACATACGCTGCTGCTCAGTGCCGTCCGGGACACGCGGTGACGGCCCGTTAGCAGCTCCACTTCTGGGAGGCCTCCCATGACCACCGTGACGTCCCCTCTCGCAGGACGTGCCGTCGGACTGGCCGCAGTGCCGGATCCGGTCTTCGCCGGGGCCATGGTCGGCCCGGGTACCGCCATCGACCCCCCGCGTGAGCCTTCCGAGGTCGTGGCGCCCGTGGACGGAGTCGTCGTCTCTCTGCACCCGCACGCGTTCGTCGTGGTCGACGACAGCGGCCACGGCGTACTCACCCATCTGGGTATCGACACCGTGCAGCTCAACGGGCAGGGCTTCGAGCTCCTCGTCAACAAGGGCGACACCGTGACCCGCGGCCAGGCCGTGGTGCGCTGGAACCCGGCCGAGGTCGAGGCCGCCGGCAAGTCTCCGGTCTGCCCCGTCGTGGCCCTGGAGGCCGCTGCCGACTCTCTCTCCGACCTTCGCGAAGACGGTGACGTGAAGGCAGGCGACACCCTCTTCGCCTGGAGCTGATGCGTCCCGGACCGACGACCCCGCCGCCCTGCCGCCGTACTACGGAGCAGGCGGCGACCACGACAACCACCGCGGCGGCGGGACCCGCCGCACTATCGGAGACGGGTGAGATGGAGACAACGCTGCGAGGCGTCGGCGTGAGCCACGGTGTGGCGATCGGCGAGGTTCGGCACATGGGGACGGCGGTGCTGGAGCCGCCTGCCAAGGGGATTCCCGCGGAAGAGGCGGAGCGGGAGCAGGGGCGGGCACGTCAGGCCGTGGACGCTGTGGCCGCCGACCTGACGGCGCGCGGCAACCTGGCGGGCGGCGAGGCCCAGGCGGTTCTCGAGGCGCAGGCCATGATGGCGCAGGACCCCGAGCTGATGTCCGACGTGGACCGCAGGATCGCCGTCGGCAGCACCGCCGAGCGGGCCGTGTACGACGCGTTCGCCGCGTACCGCGAGCTGCTGGCCGCGGCGGGTGAGTACCTCGCCGGTCGGGTGGCCGACCTGGACGATGTGCGGAATCGTATCGTCGCCCGGCTGCTGGGCGTTCCGATGCCGGGGGTCCCGGACAGTGACGAGCCGTACGTGCTGGTGGCGCGGGATCTGGCGCCGGCCGACACCGCGCTCCTCGACCCGACCCTGGTGCTCGGTTTCGTGACCGAGGAGGGCGGGCCGACGAGCCACAGCGCGATCCTGGCGCGTGCGCTCGGTGTGCCGGCCGTGGTGGCGCTGCCGGGTGCCGGGGAGCTCGCCGAGGGCACGGTGATCGCCGTCGACGGCAGCACCGGTGACATCTTCGTCAACCCGAGTGCGGAGAAGAAGGCGGCGCTGGAGGCGGCGGCGGCCGAACGGAAGGCGGCGCTGTCCGCCTCGACCGGCCCGGGTGCGACCGCGGACGGGCACAGGGTGCCGCTGCTGGCCAACGTGGGCGGTCCGGCGGATGTGCCGGCGGCGGTGGCGGCCGGTGCCGAGGGCGTCGGTCTGTTCCGTACCGAGTTCCTGTTCCTGGACGACAGCAGGAGTGCTCCTTCCGAGGAGAAGCAGGTCGAGGCCTACCGTCAGGTGCTGGAGGCGTTCCCGGAGGGCCGGGTCGTCGTGCGGGTGCTGGACGCGGGCGCGGACAAGCCGCTGGAGTTCCTGACTCCGGGGGACGAGCCGAACCCGGCGCTGGGCGTGCGCGGGCTGCGGACGCTGCTCGACCACCCCGAGGTGCTGCGCACCCAGCTGACGGCGTTGGCGAAGGCGGCCGAGGGGCTGCCGGTCCACCTCGAGGTCATGGCGCCGATGGTGGCGGACCGTGCCGATGCGAAGGCGTTCGCGAACGCCTGCCGGGAGGCGGGGCTGCGGGCCAAGTACGGCGCGATGGTGGAGATTCCGTCGGCGGCGCTGCGGGCGCGCTCGGTGCTCCAGGAGGTCGAGTTCCTGTCGCTGGGGACGAACGACCTGGCGCAGTACACGTTCGCCGCGGACCGTCAGGTGGGTGCGGTGTCCCGGCTGCAGGATCCGTGGCAGCCCGCGCTGCTCGACCTGGTCGCGCTGTCGGCGGAGGCCGCGAAGGCCGAGGGCAAGAGCTGTGGTGTGTGCGGCGAGGCCGCGTCGGATCCGCTGCTGGCCTGTGTGCTGACGGGTCTGGGCGTCACCTCTCTCTCCATGGGTGCGGCGTCGATTCCCTATGTCCGGGCGATGCTGGCCAAGTACACGCTGGCGCAGTGCGAGCGGGCCGCGGTGGCCGCGCGTGCCGCCGACAGTGCTGACGAGGCCCGCGTGGCGGCTCAGGCGGTGCTGTCTGGCGAGTAGTCGGCCGGGGCCGTGATCGGCTGTCTTTTCAGGGGCGCTCCACCTGTGGGTGGGGCGCCCCTGGTGGTTTCAGTGGTGGTGGCCCGGTGTCGTCTCCTGGTCGCCGAGGTCGGGCGGTGCGCAGTAGTCGACGTCCGATTCCGGTGAGATGAGTTCTCCGGAATCGACGTCGGTGCAGTACGCGTCGAAGACCTCGCCGGCGGTGAGGGGCGCGAGGTCGCTGCCGCGCAGTCGCCAGCCGTAGACGCGGTCGGGGGTGCCGGGGGCGGTGGTGCGCATGACGAGTCCGCCGGGGCTGTTGGTGGCGAGGCCGAGGGCGAGGACGCTGGTGAATTCGAGGGCTTCGGCCTCGTCGAGGTGGGTGGTGCCCTCGGTGTTCTGGTCGGCGTGGAGGACGGTGACGAGGGTTTCGGGTGGTCCGGAGACGCTGCATACGAGGTGCCGATTGCCTGCCGGGGCGGTGTCGAGGATGCGGGTGAGGAAGTGGGAGGCGCGGGTGAAGGCGGCGCGTCCGACGTCCTCGCCGCAGGTGGGGCAGGGGCCGAGGCGGGCGAGGAGGGTACTGGCGTACTCCCAGGTGGCCTGCCGTACCGCCTCGTCGACGAGGGCGGGGACCAGGTCGGTGAGGGGGCGGCCGTCGTAGGGGACGGTGGCGCCGGTGGCCGCGAGTTCGGCCGTGAAGCGGGTGCGGCTGGCCGGGTTGTCCGGGTCGAGTCGGGTGGCCGTGCAGAACTCGGCGTATTCCTCGGGGTCGAAGAGGGCGAGGGTGGTGTGGGTGCCCTCGGCGGCGCGGGTCCTGAGGAGGGCTTCCATCTGGCGGAGGTAGGTCAGGTGGTCGTCGAAGGTGAAGGTGCGGTAGCGCCGCATGGCGCGGAAGTCGTGCTCGTCGGTCAGCAGGCCGATGGTGCCGGCGATTTCGCGGCGCAGGACGCGTCGCATGGTCCGGTGGTCGGTGCGCGCCATGGTTCCCCCTGTGAGCGGTCGATCAATTCTCACTCACAGTAATCGGCGCCACTGACAATGGGGGGTGCGGAAGTCGGTCGCGGACCAGGCGATGCTGGATTGCGCAGGTCAGAGCGATGAGGGTGCCGAATGCGGTCCAGCCCAGCGGTCCGGTGGCGATGGCGGTGGTGACGGCGAGTGGGCCGATGCTGCGCTGGGCGGACTGGGCGAGTCCGTGCACTCCGAGGTAGGCGCCCTGGGCGGTGCCGGGTGCCAGGGCGACGGAGAGTTCCCAGGAGACGGTGGCGTGGAGCATCTCGGCGACGGTGAAGGCGGCGGCCGCGGCGGTGAGCAGGAGGATGCCCGTGGCGGTTCCGCCGGTGGCGGAGAGTGCCATCGCGATGCCGCCGAGGGCGAAGGCGGCGGAGAGCGGGACGAGGAGCCGGCGGGCGGCTCGGCTGGTGGTGCCGAAGCGGGCCAGGGGGACTTGGAGTCCCACCACCATCACGTTGTTGACGACGAGCAGCAGCGGTGCGAGGCCGTGGGGGATGCGGTCGCTGTGGGCGATCCAGAGCGGCAGGCCGACCTTGAAGACGGCGTCGTCGAGGAAGAGGACCGTGTCGGTGGCGACGTAGGCGAGGTAGGTGCGGTCGCGCCAGGGGTTGGCCGGCTTCTCGGTCTTCGGCTCGGTCCTCCAGTCGGCCACGGCCCGGGAGGGTGACGGGGGTTCGCCGCAGCGCAGGGTGAGCAGGGCGGCCGCGACGAAGGAGAGGGCGTCGCCCGCGAGGAGCCAGCGGTAGGCCGTGGTGGTGCCGAGGGCCAGGGCCGCGGCGGCGGCGAGACCGCCGAGGGCCCAGCCCGCGTTGGCGATGGTGCGGTTGAGGGCCTGGTAGTGGACTCGGTCGGGTCCGGCGATACGGGTGGCGTAGAGCTTGGTGAGGACGTTGGCCGCGCGGTCGCCGAGGGCGCCGACCGCCGAGACGGCGAGCAGCAGCGCGTAGTCGTGGGTGGTGAGCAGGGCGAAGGAGGCGAGGGCGCGCAGGAGTTGGAGTGCGACCAGTACGCGGGTGAGGGGCAGCCGGTCGGCGATGCGGCCGCCGAGTGGGGCGCCGGCGATGCCGATGGCGCCGGAGACGGCGGCGAGGGTGCCGACTTCGGCGAGGGAGAGGCCGGAGATGTAGGTGAAGTACAGGACGGAGACCGATGCCCACAGGCCGCTGCCGACGCGGTCGACCAGGGCGACGGCGAGCATGCGGCGTCCGTCGGGGCCTCCGGGAATGCGGCGGCGCCACTCGATCGCACCGGGCTTCGCTGTCACTGCTCCCCCTTGCCGTCAATTATGTATTGATACATACTTGCCAACGTGGTAATACAATATGGGATCACCGGTACGACGGCCAAGGGGATTGCCGCGTCCGTGGAACGGGGTGTGACCGAGGGCGCGTTGGCTCCGGAGGCGGCGCTGCCGCCGGTGCGGCGGCTCGCGGACGAGCTGGGGGTGAGCCCGGGCACGGTCGCCACGGCGTACAAGGAGCTGCGGCGGCGCGGGATCGTCGTCACACGCGGGCGGGGCGGCACCGTGGTGGCGCCGGCTCCGGCGGTGGCGTCCAGGCGTCCGCCCAGGGTTCCCGAAGGGCTCCGGGACCTGGCCGGGGGGCATCCCGATCCCGCGCTGCTGCCCGGCCTGGTGCCGCCCTCGACGCTCTCCCCCGGTGCCCGGTCACACCGTTCGGCGCCCCGGCTGGCGCGGCTGGAGGAGGCCGTACGGGACTGGCTGGGCCCGGACGGTGTGCCGGTGGAACACGTGACGTTCGCGCACGGCGCGCTGGATCTGATCGGCCGGCTGCTGTCCGTGGAGTTGCGGCCCGGTGACGCCGTGGCCATGGAGGATCCCGGATACCACCATCTGCTCGACCTGGTCCCGGCGTTGGGGTTGCGGATCGTACCGGTGGCGGTGGACGACGAGGGGATGCGTCCGGACGCCCTGCGCACCGCGCTGCGCGCGGGCGTGCGCGCCGTGGTGTGCAGCCCCAGGGCGCAGAACCCGTACGGCGGCTGTTTCTCGGTGGCCCGCAGGGATGCCCTGGCCGGGGTGCTGCGCGAGGAACCCGATGTCCTGGTGATCGAGAACGATCACGCGTCCTCGGTGGCCGACGCCCCGCTGCACTCCCTGACCGGGGCGGGGCTCGCGCGCTGGGTGCACGTCCGGACGGTGAGCAAGTTCCTCGGCACCGACCTGAGGTGGGCGGCGGCCGCGTGCGATCCGGTCTCGCTCGCCCGGCACGACGGGCTGCTGCTTCTGACGTCGGGCTGGGTCAGTCACCTGCTGCAGGAGACGGTGCTCGGGCTGATGACGGATCCGGGCACGCGCGCCTTGGTGGCACGCGCGCGTGCCACCTACGTACTGCGCCGCGAGACGCTGGCCGGGGAGCTGGCCGGGCGCGGGATCGGGTCGCACGGGGCGAGCGGGATGAACCTGTGGGTGCCGGTGCGGGACGAGTCGGCCGTGGTGAACGGGCTGCGCTCGTACGGTTGGTGGGTGGCGGCGGGGGCGCGTTTCCGGTTGTCGGCCGGGCCGGGGGTGCGGATCTCGACCGCCGGTCTTGAGCCGTCCGACGCGGCGCGGCTGGCCTCGGACTTCGCCGCCGTCCTGGGCGAGTCCGAGGCCACCTACGGCGGGTGAGCGCGCTCCGCGGGAAGGTCAGGCGCGCTTGCGGGCCAGGTCCTCGAAGTAGCTCAGCAGGTCGAGGTTGTCGATGGAGCCGGGGTTGACGGCCTTCTCCAGGGGTGTGCCCTGGAGAAGGCGCTTGACCGGGACCTCGATGCGCTTTCCGGTGAGGGTGTGCGGGACGCCGGGGACCTCGATGACCTCGTCGGGGACGTGCCGGGGCGAGAGCTGTTCGCGGATGGCCTGCTTGATGCGGTTCAGCAGGGCCTCGTCGAGGACCGCACCCGGTGCCAGGTGGACGAAGAGGGGCATCCAGTAGCCGCCGTCGGGCTGCTCGATGCCGATGACGAGGGATTCCCTGATCTCGGGGAGCCGCTCGACGACCTCGTAGATGTCCGCCGAACCCATCCGCACGCCCTGGCGGTTGAGCGTGGAGTCGGAGCGGCCGTGGATGATCACCGAGCCGCGTGAGGTGACGGTGATCCAGTCGCCGTGGCGCCACACGCCGGGGTAGGTGTCGAAGTAGCTGTCGTGGTAGCGGCTGCCGTCGGGGTCGTTCCAGAAGCGGATCGGCATGGAGGGCATGGGGTTGGTGACGACCAGTTCGCCCACTTCGTCGATGACGGGGTGGCCGGCCGGGTCCCAGGCCTGGAGGTCGGTGCCGAGGCCGGGTGCCTGCAGTTCGCCGGTGTGGACGGGGAGGGTGGGTACGGCGCCCGCGAAGCAGGAGCACACGTCGGTGCCGCCGCTGACGGAGGCGATCCAGAGGTCGTCCCCGCTCGCTGCGAACTCGTCGTGCAGCCAGCGGAAGCCGTCGGGGGGCAGTGGGGAGCCGGTGGTGGCGACGCACTTCACCCGGGAGAGGTCGTGGTCGCGGGAGGGGTGCACGCCGGCCTTGCGGCAGGCCATCACGTAGGCGGCGGAGGTGCCGTAGAGGGTGGCTCCGGTGCGTTCGGCGACACGCCACTGGGCACCGGTGTCGGGGTAGCCGGGGCTGCCGTCGTACAGGACGATCGTGGTGCCCGTGAGGAGGCCGGAGACGAGGAAGTTCCACATCATCCAGCCGGTCGAGGTGTACCAGAAGAAGCGGTCCTCGGGGCCCAGGTCGCAGTGCAGGCCGAGCTGTTTGAGGTGTTCGACCAGGATGCCGCCCTGGGACTGGACGATGGCCTTGGGCAGGCCGGTGGTGCCGGAGGAGTAGAGCACCCAGAGAGGGTGGTCGAACGGGACCTGTTCGAATTCTGGCTCGGTGTCGGCCGAGGTCAGGGCCGACCAGTCCACGGCGCCCTCGGGGGCCGGGGTGCCGAGCAGCGGGATGTGGACGACGGCGCGCAGGGTGGGCAGTTCGCGGCGGAGTTCGTCGACGATCTCGCGCCGGTCGTGTTCCTTGCCGCCGTAGCGGTAGCCGTCGACGGTGAACAGGACGACGGGTTCTACCTGCTGGAACCGGTCCAGGACGCTGCGGGCGCCGAAGTCGGGGGCGCAGGAGGTCCAGACGGCGCCCACGGCGGCGGTGGCGAGGAGGGCGACCACGGCCTCCGGGACGTTCGGGAGGTAGCCGCTGACGCGGTCGCCGGGGCGGACGCCGAGGGCGCGGAGCCCGGCGGCCAGGGAGCCCACCTGGCGGCGCAGCTCGGTCCAGGTGACCGGGCGGGGTTCGTGGGTCTCGTCGACATACAGGAGGGCGGGTTCGTCCGCGCGGGTGGCGGCGGCACGCAGGGCATGCTCGGCGTAGTTCAGGGTCGCGCCGGGGAACCACTCGGCGCCGGGCATGGCGCGGTCGCCGAGCACGCGCGCGTAGGGCGTCGAGAACCGGACGTCGAAGTAGTCCGTGAGGGCTTCCCAGAAGGTGTCCAGGTGGTCGACGGACCAGCGGTGCAGGGCCGGGTACCCGCCGTCGGCGGGGGCTTGGTGGTGTTCCGCCGCCCAGGACTGGAACCTGGTGATGCGTGCCTGGGCGATCCGCTGCGGATCGGGCCGCCAGAGCGGCTGGGGGTTCGCGGTCGACATGGGGCGGCTCCCGGGCTTCTGCGCTGGTGTGCGTCGGGCGCGTACGGGCTGGGGTGTGCGCGTGACGCGGCTGACAGGGACGATGCCATGTGATCGACTTCTACACCAGGGTGCGCTCCACATAGTCCGTGTCGTGAAGATGTGGTCCCGGCACGGGTGAACGGCAGTTGAACGGCACGCGTGTGTGGAGCGCTGAGTGGCAGGGTGAGCAGTATGGACGGTCGTGACCTGGTGCGTTCGGTAAGAGTGGTCGGTTCGAGTAAGGCGGCTCAGGGGTTGCGTACCGTACGGGCGGCGTGGCGCAGGAAGCGGATCGATGCCGCCGGGCTGCCGCCGCGGGGCGCGGAGCGGGCCCGGGTGCCGGGGCCGGTGCAGAACGCGGAGCCGGGGCCGGGCGGCGGTGTGATTCGGTTCAGCCGTTCCGAGTTGCGGATCACGGTCGCGGTGAACGGGGCGGTCTTCTGGGGCTGGGACGGGGCCGGTCCCGAGCCGTCGTACGCGCTCGCGGGGCGCTGCCCGGAGCCGGATCCGCGGGCGGTCCTCGAACCGGACACGAACGGCGGCTGGCGGGTCGTGGCGGAGCGGGTGACGGTCAGCGTCTCGCGGCACGGTGCGGTCGAGGTGTGCACGCCCGGTGGCGTGATGCTGCGGCGGGATCTGCCGCCGCGGTGGTGGGAGCCGGTGGGCGGGGGCGCGGCGCGCTGGGTGCAGCGGTCGGAGGTGGCCGCGGACGCGCGGTTCTTCGGTCTGGGCGGGCGTGCCTCGGGGCCGCGGCTGCGGGACGGCACGTACCGGCTGTGGAACACCGATCCCGGCCGCGCCTTCGGGCCCGGTGACGATCCGCTGTACATCACCATGCCGGTCCAGATGGTGGTGGCGGACGCGGCGGCTCATCTGGTGTTCCACGACAGCTCCTGGGACGGGACGGTGACGCTCCTGGAGGGCGAGGAGGGCGCCGGTTCCGGGCACGACCGGACCGGGCGCTGCGAGCTGCGGATGGACGGCGGTCCGCTGCGCTGCTGGGTGATGGTGGGCACCCCCGCGCGCGTGCTGCACACCTGGGCCTCGCTGACGGGCGCGCCCGCGCTGCCGCCGGCGTGGGCGCTGGGCCATCACCACGCGCGCTGGGGCTTCGGCAGCGAGCAGGAGGTGCGGCGGATCGTCGCCGGTTACCAGGAGCGCGGTCTGCCGCTGGACGCCGTCCATCTGGACATCGACCACTACGACGCCCATCAGGTGTTCACGGTCGATCACGAGCGCTTCCCGAAGCTGCCGACGCTGGCGGAGGAGCTGCGGCGGGACGGGATCCGGCTGGTGTCGATCGTCGACCCGGCGGTGAAGGCCGAGCAGGGCAACACGGTGTACGACAGCGGGGCCGCGCTCGACGCCTTCGTCCGTGATCCCGTGGGGCGGACGGTGGAGGGGGTGGTGTGGCCCGGGGAGACGGTCTTCCCCGACTTCACGGACGCGCGCGTGCGCGCGTGGTGGGGCGGGCTCTACGAGGAGCGGCTCGCGCTGGGGTTCGCCGGGTTCTGGCACGACATGAACGAGCCGACGTCCTTCAGCGCGTTCGGCGAGGCGACGCTGCCGCGGTCGGCGCGGCACGCCCTGGAGGGCCGCGGCGGCGACCACCGGGAGGCGCACAACGTCTACGCGCTCTGCATGGCGCGGGCTGCCTACGAGGGCCTGCGCACACTCGCGCCCGAGGAGCGGCCGTTCCTGTTCTCCCGTTCGGGCTGGGCCGGTGTGCAGCGCTACGGGGGCACGTGGTCCGGCGATGTCGCCACCGGCTGGCCGGGGCTGCGCGCGTCCCTGTCGCTGGTGCTGGGGCTCGGGCTGTGCGGGGTGCCGTACTCGGGTCCTGACGTGGGCGGTTTCGACGGGAGCCCGTCGCCTGAGCTGTTTCTGCGCTGGTTCCAGCTGGGCGCGTACCTGCCGCTGTTCCGGACGCACGCGAGCATGCGCGCGGGGCGCCGGGAGCCGTGGGAGTTCGGGAGCGAGGTGTTGGAGCACGCGCGCGTGGCGCTGCTCGAACGGCGGCGTCTGCTGCCGTACTTCATGACGCTGGCGCAGCTGGCCCGGCGGACCGGTGCGCCGTACGTGCGGCCGGTGTGGTGGGGGGCGCCGGAGGACAGGGCGCTGCGCGACTGCGAGGACGCCTTCCTGCTGGGCGACGCTCTGCTGGTCGCTCCGGTGCTGGATCCGGGCGCCGACCGGCGTGCGGTGCAGCTGCCGCGCGGGCGCTGGTACGACACGGTGACCGAGAAGGCGTACGAGGGGCCGGGGCAGGTGCTCGTGGATGCCCCGCTGTCGCGGATCCCGGTGCTGGCACGCGCGGGTGCCGTCCTGCCCGTGCGGGACGAGGACGGCGGGACGCTGCTGGAGGTGTGGGCGCCCGCCCGGGGGCGGACGGGCGGCGGGCTGGTCGTGCCGGACGCGGGCGACGGCTGGGACGAGCCGGAGATCGAGCGTTACGTCGCCCGCTGGGAGGGCCGGCGGGTGGTGGTCCGGCGCGAGGACGAGAGCGGCGTGCGCGAGCCGTCCCGTCCCGTCCGGGTCAGGGGGCTGGGATGAGCCGGAGGGCTCAGTAGCGGCCCTCGAACCACGCGCGTACGGCCACGCTGTGCAGCGGGAAGGCGAGTTCCTCGGGGCGGCGCAGCAGGTGCCAGCCCTCCGTCTCGTCGGTCGCGCCCGACGGCGGGAGGCCTTCGGCCGGGCGCTCCGGGAGGAGTCCGAACAGCAGCAGGTGCCCGTCGGGTGAGCTCATGGCGTCGATGAGCCGTACGTCGCGGGCGGCGGCGTCGATGCCCGTCTCCTCCTTGAGCTCCCGGACGACGGCGTGCCGCCAGTCCTCGCGGTCGTCGACGTAGCCGCCGGGGAGCGCGGTGCCCCCGCGCGCGGGGGCCACGGTGCGGGTGATGACGACCAGGGCGGTGCCCTTCGTGTCGTAGACGGGCTGAAGGGCGATCGCCACCGGCAGTGGGTTGCGGTAGGCGACGTGGCCGCAGGCCGGGCAGGTGCGGGGCCAGCCGGAGATTCCCTCTCCGTAGGCCGCTCCGCAGCTCGAACAGTGCGAGCCCGGAGCGGAGTTGGCAATTGGGTGCTGATTTTCGGACACGCGCGGACTTTATCCGATCAGGAGAACGACGTCTTACGGTCACTGGAGCGCCCCCTTCCGGAAGTGAACCGACACCTGGCGACCCGGAAGCCGATGCGGGCGGCGCCGCGGGGTACGCCGGCGCGGCCTGCCCAATTCCGGCGGCCCGTGGCACACTTCTGACGTTCCGTCAGATCTGGTGTCATGGAGGGGCTTTGTCGCGTACACGCACACCGGCGGTCGACGGCTGGTTCACGGGCGAGGGGGACGGATTCCGGCTGCTGGGAACCCGTTGTACGGCCTGCGCATCGGTCTTCTTCCCGCGCGAGGACGTCCACTGCCGCAACCCCCACTGCGCGGGCGGCGACCTGGAGGAGGTCCCGCTCTCCCGGCGCGGACGGATCTGGTCGTACACCGACAGCAGATACCGCCCGCCGTCACCCTATGTGAGTGACCCGGAACTTCCGTGGGAGCCGTACGCGTTGATCGCCGTGGAGCTGGAGTCCGAGCGGATCGTGGTGCTGGGACAGGCGGTTCCCGGGATCACCGTCGCCGATCTGGCGGTGGGCATGGAGGTCGAGGCCGTCCTCGGAGTCCTGGGCGAGGACCCGGAGACGACCTGGACGACCTGGAACTGGCGGCCGACGGGGGTGACGGCATGACGGCGGACGTGGCGGTGCTCGGCGTGGGCATGCACCCCTGGGGCAAGTGGGGACGGAGCTTCGTCGAGTACGGGACGGCGGCGGCCCGCGCGGCGCTCGCGGACGCCGGACTCGCGTGGCGGGACATCGGCTCTATCGTGGGCGCGGACACGGTACGTGGCGGCTATCCCGGCTATGTGGCGGGCGCGACCTTCGCCAGGGCGCTGGGCTGGCAGGGGGCGCGGGTCGCGAGCGTGTACGCGGCGTGCGCGTCCGGGGCCCAGGCGGTCGCCGCGGCGCGGGCCCAGATCCTCGCGGGCCTCGCGGACGTGGTGCTCGTGGTGGGCGCGGACGCGGCGCCCAAGGGATTCTTCCGGCCCGCCGGAGGAGACCGGCCGGACGACCCCGACTGGCTGCGCTTCCGGCTGCTGGGGGCGACGAATCCGACGTACTTCGGGTTGTACGCGCGCCGCCGGATGGCGGTGTTCGGGGACACCCCCGAGGACTTCGCCCTGGTCAAGGTGAAGAACGCGGCCCTGGGGGCGCTCAATCCGTACGCCCGCTACCGCAAGCGGGTCACCGCAGAGGAGGTCTCCGCCTCCCAGGTGGTCGCCGATCCGCTGCGGCTGCTGGACATCTGCGCCACCTCCGACGGCGGGGCCGCGCTGGCGCTGTCCAGCCTGGAGTTCGCGCGCCGGCACGGGGTGACGCGTCCGGTGCGGATCCGCGCGGTGTCCACGGTGACCCCGCGCTACCCCAGCACGGTGCTGGACCTGCCGGACATCGCCACGGACTCCGCGGCGGCGGTGGAGCCGGCGGCGGAGACCTTCCGGGCGTCGATCGCACGGGCCGCCTACGAGGAGGCGGGCGTCGGCCCCGAGGAGCTGTCCCTCGCCGAGGTGTACGACCTGTCCACCGCGCTGGAGTTGCAGTGGTACGAGGACCTGGGGCTGTGCGCCGAGGGCGAGGCGGCGAAGCTGCTGCGCGAGGGCGCGACGGCCCCGGGCGGCCGGATACCGGTCAACGCCAGCGGTGGGCTCGCGTCCTTCGGGGAGGCGGTGCCGGCCCAGGCGATCGCCCAGGTCTGCGAGCTGACCTGGCAGTTGCGGGGCGCGGCGGGCGACCGGCAGGTGGCGCGCGCACGCGTGGGGATCACGGCCAACCAGGGGCTGTTCGGACACGGCTCGTCCGTGATAGCGGTGCGCTGACGGGACGGGAGTGACAGCAGAGGTCCCTACCCCGTGTGAGCACCCCGAAAGGGTGCGTGAACGTCTCATGAACTGCCCCTGGGCGTACGCCGGCGGCGTCATCATGCTCCCGTGCGCACCTGGACGGATGCTCTCCGTTTCGCCTTCCAGCCGGTGGTCAATCTGACGACCGGCGGGATCGCCGCACTGGAGATCCTCGCCCGCCCCGAGACCGGCGACATCCTCGCCGAAGCCCGCCGTGATCCCGAACTCGACGGCAGGCTGGCCGTGCTGGCCCTGCGCGCGGCGGCCCGCAAGGAGACCCTGCTACCGCTGCACATCAACGTCTTCGCGGCCACCCTCGCCGACCTGGGCGGCATCGGACCGCTTCCCGAGGCGATCCGCGAGGCCGGACGGATGCCCTGGGAGGTCACCCTGGACATCGTCCCGCCGTACACGCACGTGCCGCAGCGGGCCCTGCTGGAGGCCGTGGCGGCGCTGCGCGGCGAGGGTTTCCGGATCAGCGCGGACGGCATCGGCGACGGGGACGTGCCGCTGCGGCTGCTCACCGACCTCTCCCCCGACCTGGTCAAGCTCGACGCCTCGCTGCTCGCCCGGCCGGCCGCGGTGCGGGCGATGCGCACCCTGTGCGAGGAACTCGGCGCCCTGGTGGCCGTCGAGGGCGTGGAGACCGAACTCCAGTACGCGGCGGCGCTGTCGGCCGGGGCGCAGCTGGCCCAGGGCGAGCTGTTCGCGCCACCCGCCCGGATCCCGGTCGCGGAGGTGTACGTTCCGCCGCCCGCCCCCGCCGCAGTGCCGACACCGCACTCCGGGCCGTACGTGCGGGAGTTCATCCGGCCGGCCGCGCTCCTGCCCGTCACCGCCTCCGCGTTGCAGGTGCGGGCGCTGCTGACCGGCTCCCCGGACGTCTCCGGCGTACTCCTGGTGGACCAGACGGGCACGCCCGTCCGGTCGGTGCACCGTTCCCGCTTCCTGCTGTCGATGTCCGGCCGCTACGGGCACGCCCTGTACGCGGACCGCCCCGCCTTCAAGCTGGGCGACGCACCGCGCACCGTCGGCGTCGACGCGACCGCCTGGGAGGTGCTGGACGTGGTGGCCGTCGGCGGCCCGGACCGCACCTCGGACGACGTGGCGGTCGTCGACCGGTTCGGGCGCTGCATGGGCGTCGTACGCCTCGCCGACCTCGTACGGGCACTCGCCGAGACCCGGGTCGAGGAGGCGGCCGGGCTCAACCCGCTGACGCGGCTGCCCGGTTCGGACGCGATCACGGGCGAGGTGGACCGGTGGCTCGCGGACGGCCGGGTCTTCGCGCTGAGCTGGCTGGACATCGACCACTTCAAGCAGGTGAACGACGGCGCCGGGTTCGCCGCGGGCGACGAGCTGATCCGTTCGGTGGGGTGGGCGCTGCAGGAGGCCGCCGTCGGGCACGCGCGCGTGGGGCACATCGGCGGGGACGACTTCCTGGTGCTCGCCGACGAGGCGGGGCTGGATCGGGTCGCCACCCTGCTCGACGCACCCTGGTCCGCGGGCGGGCGTCCGGTGACGCTGTCCCTGGCCACCGTCGTGTGCGGTCCCGGCGGGGTGGCCGACCACCGGCAGGCGGCCGCGTGTCTGGCGCCGCTCAAGAAGGCCGCCAAGGCACTGCACGGGGCGAGTTGGGTGCTGGGGCGGGCGGGGCTGCCCGGGTACGAGATCCGGCGCGGCTCGGGCGCGTACCCGGCCCAGGCCGGGTACGCGGCGGTGGAGCCGTGAGAACTGCTCTCGCGCGGGTTGCGTGTCATCGTTGCCGTCGGCGACCTTGACGCTCCCCTGGTGCCGGTGAAAACTTCCGGTGTCGGTCGACATCGCCGTACATTCTCGGCGTAATCAGGCACTGCGCCATGGGCCGCTCCTGTCTCCAGGCCCGCTCCCCATGGGCGATTCGGCCGCCACGGCACGCTCGTCACAGACGCCGGGCGGGGCGCGGGACCTTCCCTGCCTTCGGCTGACGTCGCCAAGGGAACCGTTCCTGCTCGGAGCGCCGGGGTCGATCCCCGGCCAGCGCCCTAGGAGCCGCCATGAGCAACGGAGACATATTCGTCGGCGAGGTCATCGGTACGGCCATCCTGATCCTGTTCGGTGCGGGGGTCTGCGCCGCGGTCACCCTGAGACACTCCAAGGCCCGGGCCTCGGGGTGGGTGGTGATCGCGTTCGGCTGGGGCTTCGGCGTCCTCGCCGGCGCCTACACCGCCGCTCCCCTCTCCGGCGGGCAGCTGAACCCCGCCGTCACCATCGGCATCGCCGTCGACACCGGGAAGTGGGGCAGGGTCTGGGTCTACCTGCTCGGCCAGCTCGTCGGCGCGATCCTGGGCGCCGTCCTGACGTACCTGGTCTACCTGGCCCAGTTCCAGGCCAACGTGCCCGACGAGGAGTCGGGAGAGCAGCCGACGCCGACGCTCGGCATCTTCTCCACCATCCCGGAGATCCGGAACCCGGTGGCCAACCTCGTCACCGAGATCATCGCGACGGTCGCGCTCGTCCTGCCGATCCTCGCGTTCGGACTGACCAAGGGGCTCGGCGAGTCCGGCACCACGGTGCTGGTCGTCTCCCTGCTCGTCGTCGGCATCGGGCTGTCGCTCGGCGGCCCCACCGGCTACGCCATCAACCCGACCCGCGACCTCGGCCCCCGGATCGTGCACACCTTCCTGCCGATCCCCAACAAGGGCACCTCGGACTGGGGTTACGCCTGGATCCCGGTCGTCGGCCCCCTGATCGGCGGGGTCCTCGCGGGCCTGATCTACAACGCGGCCTTCTGACTCGGCGCGGTCCTCCGGCCCGACGCGCCCCCGGCCCGCCGCGGCCCTCCCACCCACGCAGCCTTCCGACCCAGCGACCAAGGGGTAGCCATGGCGGACACCGCCGAGAAGTACGTCGCCGCAATCGACCAGGGCACCACGTCGAGCCGTTGCATCATCTTCGACCACGGCGGCGCGATCGTCGCCGTCGACCAGCGCGAGCACCGCCAGATCTTCCCCAAGCCGGGCTGGGTGGAGCACGATGCCACCGAGATCTGGTCGAAGGTGCAGGCCGTGGTAGCCGGGGCGCTCGCCAACGCGGGGCTGCGCCCCGACCAGTTGAGCGCGCTGGGCATCACCAACCAGCGTGAGACGACCGTCCTGTGGGACCGCGCCACCGGCAAGCCCGTGCACAACGCGATCGTCTGGCAGGACACCCGCACCGCGGCCCTGTGCCACGAACTCGGCGGCAGCGACGGCCAGGACCGCTTCCGCGAGCAGACCGGGCTGCCCCTGGCCAGCTACTTCTCCGGCCCCAAGGCGGCCTGGCTGCTGGACAACGTGCCCGGGCTGCGGGACCGGGCCGAGCGCGGCGAGATCGCCTTCGGGACCATCGACTCCTGGCTGATCTGGAACCTCACCGGCGGCCCCGACGGCGGCCGGCACGTCACCGACGTCACCAACGCCGGGCGCACCATGCTGATGAACCTGGAGACCCTCCAGTGGGACCCCGCCATCCTCGCCGCGATGAACGTCCCCGAGGCGGTGCTCCCCGAGATCAGGTCGTCCGCCGAGGTGTACGGCACCGCCGTCGGCCAGCTCGCCGGGGTGCCGGTGGCGTCCGCGCTGGGCGACCAGCAGGCGGCGGTCTTCGGCCAGGCCTGCTACGACGTCGGCACGGCGAAGAACACCTACGGGACGGGCAGCTTCCTGCTGCTCAACACCGGCGACCGGCCAGTGCCGTCCAAGAACGGGCTGCTGACGACGATGGGCTACAAGATCGGCAGTGAGGCGCCCGTCTACTGTCTGGAGGGCTCGATCGCGATCACGGGCGCGCTCGTCCAGTGGTTCCGCGACCAGCTCGGCATCATCCGCTCCGCCGACGAGATCGAGACGCTGGCGGCGAGCGTCGACGACAACGGCGGCGCCTACATCGTGCCCGCCTTCTCCGGCCTGTTCGCGCCCTACTGGCGCTCCGACGCGCGCGGGGTCGTCACCGGGCTGACCCGGTACGTCACGAAGGCGCACCTCGCCCGCGCGGTCCTGGAGGCGACCAGCTGGCAGACGCGGGAGGTCGTGGACGCCATGTACCAGGACTCCGGGGTGCAGATCACGACCCTGAAGGTGGACGGCGGCATGACCGGGAACAACCTCCTGATGCAGCACCAGGCCGACGTCCTCGGGGTGCCGGTGATCCGGCCCCGGGTCTCCGAGACGACCTGCCTGGGCGCCGCCTACGCGGCCGGCCTGGCCACCGGGGTGTGGAACGACCTGGACGAGCTCAAGTCGCACTGGCAGAAGGACGTGGAGTGGACGCCCGCCATGGCGTCGTCGGTGCGCGACCGCGAGTACGCGAACTGGCGCAAGGCGGTGGAGAAGAGCTTCGGCTGGCTGGAGGACGGCGAGTAACCACCCCGGGACCACGGCCCGTACCCCGGTCGGCGGGGGTACGGGCCGTGCCGCCGCCGGTCAGCTGGTGACGGACTGCCGGTGGCCCGCCGCGTACGCCATCGCGTGCCGGACGACGCCGATCAGCACCTCCTTGACCGACTCGCGGTCCCGGGCGTCGCAGAGCACGACCGGTACGTCCGGGTCGAGGTCGAGGGCCTGGCGCACCGACTCCACCGGGTAGCGGGCCGCGCTCTCGAAGCAGTTGACACCGATGAGGAAGGGTATGGAACGCCGCTCGAAGTAGTCGACGGCCGCGAAGCAGTCCTCCAGGCGGCGCGTGTCGGCGAGCACGACGGCTCCCAGCGCGCCCTCGGCGAGCTCGTCCCACATGAACCAGAACCGTTCCTGCCCGGGCGTGCCGAACAGGTACAGCACCAGGTCCTCGCGCAGGGTGATGCGGCCGAAGTCCATGGCGACGGTGGTGGTGTGCTTGCCCTCGACGCCGGAGGTGTCGTCGACCGGTCGCCCGGCCTCGGTGAGCAGTTCCTCGGTGCGCAACGGCCTGATCTCGCTGACCGCGCCGACCATGGTCGTCTTGCCGACGCCGAAGCCGCCGGCCACGAGGATCTTGAGCGTGACGGGCTCGACCGGGGGCTTGCCACGCTCAGATCGCCCGAAGGTCATCGTTCTCTTCTCCTGCTTGCTGGGGTCGTTGAGGGGTTCGGGTGCCGGGTGCCGGGCGTCCGTATCCGCCGCCGCCCGGGGTCTCGACGACGAGTACGTCGTCGGGGCCGACGTCCGCGGCGTCGCTGCCGCCGAGTTCGGTGACCGTGCCGTCGGCCCGCTCCACCCGGTTGGCGCCGAGCGCGCCGGGTGCGCCGCCCGCCATACCGTACGGCGGCACACGGCGGTGCTGGGAGAGGGTGGAGACGGTCATCGGTTCGAGGAAGCGGATACGGCGCACCGCACCGTCCCCGCCGTGCCAGTGGCCCGCGCCGCCGCTGCCGCGCCGTACGGCGAACTCGTCGAGGCGGACGGGCAGCCGCCACTCCAGGACTTCCGGGTCGGTGAGCCGGGAGTTGGTCATGTGGGTCTGTACGACGCTCGCGCCGTGGAAGCCGTCGCCGGCACCGGATCCGGAGGCGACGGTCTCGTAGTACTGGTGGCGTTCGTTGCCGAAGGTCACGTTGTTCATGGTCCCGGAGCCCTCGGCCTGGACGCCCAGCGCCGCGTAGAGGGCGCCGGTGATGGCCTGGGAGGTCTCCACGTTGCCCGCGACGACGGCGGCCGGCGGTTCGGGGGCGAGCATGGAACCGGGCGGTACGACGATGTCGAGGGGGCGCAGACAGCCGTCGTTGAGCGGGATGTCGTCGGCGACGAGGGTGCGGAAGACGTACAGCACGGCCGCGTTGACGACGGCGAACGGGGCGTTGAAGTTGGTGCCGAGCTGGGCGGAGGTGCCGGTGAAGTCGATGGTGGCGCGCCGGTTGCCGCGGTCCACGCGCACGCGTACCCGGATGACCGCGCCGGAGTCGGTCTCGTAGGCGTACGCGCCGTCGTCGAGGGCGTCGATCACCCGGCGGACGGCTTCCTCGGCGTTGTCCTGGACGTGCCGCATGTAGGCCTGGACGACGTCGAGGCCGAACTCCTCGATCATCCGGCCGACTTCGTCGACGCCCTTGCGGTTGGCGGCGATCTGGGCGCGCAGGTCGGCGAGGTTGGTGCGGATGTTGCGGGAGGGGTAGCGCGCCCCGGCGAGCAGCCGCTGCGTCTCGGCCTCCCGGAACCGGCCGTTCTCGGCGAGCAGCCAGTTGTCGAAGAGGACGCCCTCCTCGTCGATGGTGCGGCTGTTCGCGGGCATCGAGCCCGGGGCGATGCCGCCGATCTCGGCGTGGTGGCCGCGGGAGGCGACGTAGAAGAGGATCCGGTCACCCTGCGTGGCGAAGACCGGGGTGATCACGGTGACGTCGGGCAGGTGGGTGCCGCCGTGGTAGGGGTCGTTGACGGCGTAGGTGTCGCCGGGGCGCATCGAGGTGCCGCGGCGGCGGATGACCTCTTTGACGCTGGTGCCCATGGAGCCCAGGTGGACGGGGATGTGCGGGGCGTTGGCCACCAGGTTCCCGTCCGGGTCGAACAGGGCGCAGGAGAAGTCCAGGCGTTCCTTGATGTTGACGGACTGGGCCGTCGACTCCAGCCGGGCGCCCATCTGTTCGGCGATCGACATGAAGAGGTTGTTGAAGACCTCCAGCAGGACCGGGTCGGCATTCGTGTCGAGATCGGAACTCTGCGTGACCGTCGCGCGTTCCATGACCAGATGCCCGTCGTCGGTCACCGCGGCCCGCCAGCCGTCGTCGACGACGGTCGTGGCACTGGCCTCGGTGATGATCGCCGGGCCGGTGACGGTCTCGCCGGGGGGCAGGTCCTCGCGGCGGTGGAGGGGGACGTCGCGCCAGGCGCCGCCGGTGTGGAGGCGGACGCTCTCGGGTGCGGCGGGGCCGCCCTCGTACGGGGCGAGGGCGGAGAGATCGGGGGGTTCGGTGATGCCGGTGGCTTCCACGGAGAGGGCTTCGACGACGACCGGGCGGTCGAGCGTGAAGGAGTACGTGGCGCGATGACGTTCTTCGAAGGCGTGTTTCATCGCGTCGGGCTCGGTGAGTTCGACGGTGAGGGTGGTGTCGGTGCCGTCGTAGCGGAGCTGGGCGCGGCGGGTGACCTCGACGCGGTCCTGCGGGACGTCCTCGGCGAGGAGTTCGGCGCGGGCCGCGGCCTCCAGGTCGTCGGCGGTCTTGCGGATGCCGGGCATGGCGGCGGGTTCCAGGGGGGCCTCGACGGACTGTTCGCGCATGGCGGTGGTGTCGGCGAGCCCGATGCCGAGCGCGGACAGGACCCCCGCCATGGGCGGCACCAGGACGGTGCGGATGCCGAGCGAGTCGGCGACCATGCACGCGTGCTGGCCGCCGGCCCCGCCGAAGGTGGTGAGGGCGTAGCGGGTGACGTCGTGGCCCTGCTGGACGGAGATCCGCTTCACGGCGCCCGCGATGTTGGCCACGGCGATGCTCAGGTAGCCCTCGGCGACCTGTTCGGGGGTGCGGTCGTCGCCGGTCCGCTCGCGGATCTCCCGGGCGAGCCCGGTGAAGCGGTCGCGGACGAGGCCGGCGTCCAGCGGCTGGTCCCCGCCCGGCCCGAACACCTGGGGGAAGTGGGCCGGCTGGATCCGGCCGAGCATGACGTTGGCGTCGGTGACGGCCAGCGGGCCGCCGCCCCGGTAGCAGGCCGGGCCGGGGGCGGCGCCTGCCGAGTCCGGGCCGACGCGGTAGCGGGAGCCGTCGAAGCGGAGCACCGAGCCGCCGCCCGCGGCGACGGTGTGGATGTCCAGCATGGGGGCGCGCAGCCGGACGCCGGCGATCTGGGTGGTGAAGACCCGTTCGTAGTCGCCCGCGAAGTGGGAGACGTCGGTGGAGGTGCCGCCCATGTCGAAGCCGATGACCCGGTCGAAGCCGGCGAGCTGCGACATCCGGGCCATGCCGACGATCCCGCCGGCGGGTCCGGAGAGGATGGCGTCCTTGCCGCGGAACTGCCCGGCCTCGGCGAGCCCGCCGTTGGACTGCATGAACATCAGCCGTACGTCTTCGAGTTCGTCGGCGACCCGGCGGACGTATCGGCGCAACACGGGCGACAGGTAGGCGTCGACGACGGCGGTGTCGCCGCGCGGGACGAGCTTCATCAGCGGGCTGACCTCGCTGGACAGCGAGATCTGCGGGAAGCCGGTGCGGGCGGCCAGCTCGCCGATCGCCTGCTCGTGGGCGGGGTACAGATGGCTGTGCATGCAGACGACGGCGACGGCGCGGATCCCGTCGTCGTACGCCTCCCGGAGCGGGCCCGCCAGCGCGTCCAGGTCGGGGGCGCGCAGGACGGTGCCGTCGGCGGCGACGCGCTCGTCGGCCTCGACGACCCGTTCGTAGACCAGCTCCGGCAGGTCGATGCGGCGGGCGAAGATGCGGGGGCGGTTCTGGTAGGCGATGCGCAGGGCGTCGCGGAAGCCGCGCGTGATGACGAGGAGGGTGCGCTCGCCCTTGCGTTCGAGAAGTGCGTTGGTGGCGACCGTGGTGCCCATGCGGACGGCGTCGACCGGGTCGCCGGAGTCGCCGAGGAGCTCGCGTACGGCCGCCACGGCCGCGTCGGTGTACCGCGCGGGGTTCTCGGAGAGCAGTTTGTGGGTGAGCAGCCGGCCGTCCGGGCGCCGCGCGACGACGTCGGTGAACGTACCGCCGCGGTCGACCCAGAACTGCCAGCCTGTCACGTCACTACTCCGCTTCCGCGCCGGTCACAGCGCCCGGAGGCCGTTGATCACGTCGCGCAGAATACTCTCGTCCACCAGCTCGGCCGGGGGTACCGGCCGGTTGACATGGACGAGTTCCCCGTCGACGAGGTCGCCGATGAGGACCCGGACCACGCCGACGGGCAGGTCGAGTTCCGAAGCCAGCTCGGCGACCGACTGCGGGGCGTCGCGGCAGAGCTCGACGATGTCCACGTGCTCGGGGGACAGCGTCCGGTCGTCGTCCGGCTCCTCCACGTGCGGTTCCGTGACGACCACCGCGATCAGATCGAGCCGGTGCTGGGCCGCACTGGTGGTGCGGCCCCGTGTCATGGCGTACGGACGGACGACCGGTCCGGCCTCGTCGTCGAACCAGTGACTTCTTCCCTGACCGTCTCCGCTCATGTCATCCCACTACCCGCCCGAGGGCAGATCGGTACGCGGAACGGACCCCAGATGTACGCCGACCCGCTTGACCAGCAGCGTCATCTCGTACGCGACCTGGCCGACGTCGGAGTCGGCATCGGAGAGGACGGCAAGGCAGCTGCCGTCTCCGGCGGCCGTGACGAACAGGAAGGCGTCGTCGAGCTCGATGACGGTCTGCCGGACGCTGCCCGCCTCGAAGTGGCGGCCCACGCCCTTGGCGAGGCTGTGGAAGCCGGAGGCCACGGCGGCCAGGTGCTCGCTGTCCTCTCTGCTGAGGTCCTTGGAGACACCGGTGGGCAGGCCGTCGCCGGAGAGCACGACGGCCTTGCGGATGCTGGCGACCCGGTCCACGAGTTCGTCCAGCAGCCAGTTCAGCTCGCCCTTGTTCGTCGCCGTGTGGCCGGTCGCCTTCGGATCGGTCATCGACCGTCCCCCTTAGTCGTTCCTTGTGCTGTGCTGTTCCGGGAACCGTCGTCCTCAGCGTTCTCCGCACGGCCGCGCTGCCAGCCACGCTGGAGCGAGGCCATGCGGCTGCGGACCTCGTCGGCGTCGCGCTCGACGGGGTCCGGCTCGCGCACGGCGGGGGCTGCGGGTTCCTGTCGCAGCTGTGGGGCCAGGTTGGCCTGCCGTACCCGCCTGGGCAGCGGCCGGGTGCCGGAGCCGGCTTCCGGGGATGTGCTGCCGAGGGGCGGGACGGAGTCGTCGGTGCCGCTGCCGGAGGTGATCGCGGAGCGGCGGGTGCGGCGGGGCAGGGCGGGGGGTCCGGAGGGTTCGGCCGGGCCGCCGGCCCGGGGTGCCGTGCGTTCCTCGACGCGGTCGGCCGAACCGACGGCACGGTCGGCCGAGCCGATGGCGCGGTGCGAGGACGGGTCGGTGCGGCGGCGGGAGGGCAGCGGGGCGAGTCCGCCCGGTTCGGCGCGGCCCTGGACCGCCCGGTCCCGCCCGTCCCGGTCGTCCCGGCCGTCCGGCTCGACGCGGCGGGAGCGCTGCTCGGTGACGGGCTTGCCGTGCGAGCTGACCAGCTTGGGGGCCCGTCGCCGGGGCAGCGGTACCGGGCCGCCGGGGTGCTCGTCGCCGAAGCCGTCCGCGGTCTCGCGGGCCGGCTGATGAAGTTCGGTCACGGCGGGCGTGATGTCGTCGGCGCGGGCGAGGGAGCGGCGGGGGCGGAACAGTCCGCCGCGCTCGCTGTCGTCGTCGGTGAGGGCTCCCGGGAAGTCCTCCAGGGCGTCCAGGTCGACGGGTGCCTCCAGCTCGACCGGGCCGTCCAGCAGCGCGGCCGGCAGCCCGGGCCGCTCTGCCGCCGTCTGGGCCGGCGCGGTGGCGCGGCCCTCCTGGGGATCGGCCTCCCTGGCCTGGTGGTCGCGGTCGAGGCGGAAGCCGACCCCGTTGGTGTCGGGGACGTCGTCGGTCAGCAGGACGTCGGGGAGGAAGACGACGGCCGTGGTGCCGCCGTAGGGGGACGGCTGGAGCGAGACGCGGACGTTCTGGCGCTGGGCGAGGCGGCTGACCACGAACAGGCCGAGCCGGTCGGTGTCGGAGAGCTCAAACTCGGGCGTCTCGGCGAGCCGGAGGTTGGCGTCCAGGAGTGCCTCGGCCGCCATGCCGAGACCCCGGTCGTGGATCTCCAGGGTGAAGCCGTTGGCGACGCGGTCCCCGAGGACCTGCACGGCGGTGTGCGGCGGCGAGAACACCGTGGCGTTCTCAAGGAGTTCGGCCACGAGGTGGGTGAGGTCGGCGACGGCGGGGCCGGTGACGGCGACGCGGGGCAGCCGGCGGACCTCGATACGCTCGTAGTCCTCGACCTCGGCCACGGCGGCGCGCACCACGTCCATCAGCTGGACGGGCCGGCGCCACTGCCGCGAGGGGGCGGCGCCGGAGAGGATGACGAGACCCTCGGCGTGCCGGCGCATCCGGGTGGTGAGGTGGTCGAGGCGGAAGAGGTCGGCGAGCTCGTCGGTGTCCTCGGTCCTGCGCTCCATCGTGTCGAGCAGGGTGAGCTGCTTGTGCAGCAGGACCTGGCTGCGGCGGGCGAGGTTGACGAAGACCTCGGAGACACCGGAACGCAGCTCGGCCTGCTTGACGGCGGCCTCCACGGCGGCGCGCTGCAGGGTGTTGAGGGCCTGGCCGACCTCGCCGATCTCGTTCCTGTCGTACTCCAGGCGCGGGACCTCTGTGTCCACGTCGACCTGTTCGCCCGTGGACAGCCTGCGCATCACGCTGGGCAGCCGGACCCCGGACGCCTCGTGCGCCTCCTGGCGCAGCAGCCGCAGGTCGCGGATGAGGCTGCGGCCGACCCGGACCGACACGACCAGCGAGAACAGCACGGCGGCCAGGCCGAGGACACCGACGACGGCCGCCTGGACGAACTCGTTGACGGCGACGGGCCGGATGCGGTCCTCGAAGCGGTTGCCGACCTGGTCGTCGAGGGTGCGCAGTTCTTCGAGCACATTGCCGGCGGTGGTGTCCCAGCTCTTCGCGCTGACGTCGTTCGGCATGCCGGACCCGGCGGCGAGGACGGACTTCTCGGCGGCCAGCAGCGGGGCGGTGGTGGCGCTCCTCCAGAAGCGGTCGAAGCGGTCGCGTTCGCCGGCCGGCAGCACCGGGAGGCTGATGTCGTAGAGGAGGGTGCGCTGGGCTATGAGGTCGGAGATCTCGCGGATCTCCTCGCGGGAGACCTTCCCGACCACCAGGGCGGAGCCGAGCAGGGCGTCCTCACGGGAGACGAGCTCCCGGGCGCGGGTGATGTTGACGAGGGCACGGGCCTGCTTGTCGATCTCGACGTCGTCGGTCCCGTCGAGGGAGCCGAGCAGCAGGTAGCAGGGGTCGACGACGGCGTCGTAGAGGGCGAGGGCCTCGGCACGGTCCACGGTGCCCTGCTCGACGCTGCGCCGCAGCGGGTCGATGCCGTCGAGACTGTCGAGCTCGGCGGTGAGGCGGTCGCTGTCGTCGGCGTCCATGCCGTCGCGTACCTGCTGTTCCCGGGCGTTCCTGCGGAGTTCGGCCACGGTCTCGTCGGTGGCGGCCCGCGTGCGGTTGAGCGCGGTGAGCGCGTCGGACGCCCGCGGGTCGGCGAGATAGACCAGGGTCTGCCGGCGTTCCTGCTGGAGAGCGCGGACCGCGTCCTCGGTGGGGTAGCCGATGTCCTCGACGATCGACGACACCTGGAACATGTGGGTGACTTCGCGTCCCGTGAGCACGGCCGCGAAGCCCCAGACGGCCGTCAGGGACACCAGCGGCACGAGAAGCAGCGCCACGATCTTCCGGCGGATCGACTTCCCGCGAAAGCGCATGGCCTCCCCCAGCTCGACCCCCGCCGGCCGGGGGTACACATGTACGTCAACAAACGGCGCGAGCCTACTACCGTCACACGGATAACTCGAAGAACTGTCCGGACGGTGAACTTCCGCCTCGCAACCGGGACATGACGGACAGACAGGATGAGTTGTCCGGGCATTGCGGGAGATTGCCACCGCGATCGCGGCGACTTCACGCGAGTGGGGCGGGAACGGCACGAAGGATCAGTTGGCCGGAATTTTTCCCCGGTTGGGAATCATCGGGCGAGTTCGTTCGTCCTTGTAGACGGGTGATGGGTGCGGATTCGGCCACAGGTGCCGCATCTCCCATCCGGGCGGCGTAAAACAGCGCAAGCCGGGCAGCCACTGGGGAGCCGGGGTCGTCGGACACCGGTGCGAGGGCTTGCCTGGCGGTGGGGAGTGACACCTTGATGGGGACGGCTCAGCGGCGCATGGCGCCCGAGGACGGTACGGCGGCGCGCCCGACGGTGCGACAACAGCAGCCGCAGTACCGGCCGTTGTGGGTCGAGGAGCCTGCCAAGCGGTACCGGATGCCGGATCCGGTGCGGACGTCGGCGGTGCGGGCGGTGATCATCATCGCTGTCACGCTGACGCTGGCCATGGTGGCGTTCTTCTGCACGATGGCGGAGTCCTGGCTGGCGTTCCCGATGGTGATCAGCAGCGTGGCGAGCACGGTGGTGGCCACCTGGAGCGCGGTCGACGTCCTGGTGACGCGTCAGGTGTGGAACCAGCGCAACGGCGTGGTCTCGGAGCCGAGCAGCACGGCCCGCACGCTCCGCCGCGAGCGGCGCACGGCCCGGCGGCAGGAGCGGGCCACCGCTCGTGAACAGGAGCGGATACGGCGGCGGGGCGGCCAGGCCGGGCAGCTGACACACCCCTGAGGCCGCCGGATCCGTATCGGGTGTCCGTAACCGGCCGGAGTACGCGGGCCGTCAGCCGACGGCCGGGTGTCAGGCCGACGGCTTCTTGAACATCCGGGTGGCGGTGATCTCGCTGTGCACGGCCTCTCCCGCCTGCGGCTGCTGCGGCAGCCCGGGCCGGAGATGTTCCTCCACGCTGATGTACTTCAGGCCGGCCCGCAGGTCCGCGTCGTTCCGCAGCCGGATGACGAGCGGGAACTCGGCCAGTGCCGTCGTGTCGAACAGGCCGGTCGTGTACAGCAGTTGCACGCCCAGCGCATTCGACACGGCCCGCTGGAGCTCCAGCAGGTAGGTCGCGTTGGCGCGCCCGATGGGGTTGTCGAGGAACAGCGTTCCCGCGTGCCGGTGCTTGTCCCGGCCCCGGTCGTTGGACCGCAGTGCGGCCATCGTGCAGTACAGGGCGATGGCCGCGGTCAGCAGCTGTCCGCCGGAGAACACGTCACCCATCTGCCCCACCGGCACCCGTTCGGCGCGCAGAACCGCGTCCGGCTTGAGGATCTCGACGGCGACTCCCTTCGGCTGAAGGGCGGCCGCGACTCCCCGCAGCAGCAGGGACATCCCGTCCCGCCGCAGGTCGGAGTTCTTCTTCACGGCGGCCCGGGTCGCCTCGTCGACGACCTCGCCGAGCCGCTCGCTGAGCGTGGCCTGGTCGGGCTCCTCGAAGCGGATGCGGAGGAACTCCTGCCCGGACCACTCGCCGAGCCCCTCGGGCAGCCGGGAGAGCCGCTGGGCGGAGCGCAGGGTCGCGAGCGCGGACTCGACGAGCCCGCGCAGCCGGTCCACGATCGAGTCCCGGTTCCGTTCCAGCTGGGCCAGTTCGTCGGTCAGCACCCGCAGCCGGGGCGCGAAGGCGTCCGCCCACTTCTGGGCGTGCTCGGGCAGCGCGGAGGCGGGCAGTTCGCGGATCTGCTGGCGCGCGGGGGTCCGTACCGCCTCGTACCGGGTGGCGTTGGCGTGCCGCACGAGGACGTCGCTCGCCTCGCGGACGGCGGCCTCGGCGGCGGACAGGTCACCGGCGCAGCCGCGCAGCGACCTGCGGGCCTCGGCGGCGGAGTGCCGGGCCTCCTCCAGGCTGCCGGGGTACGGCTCGGGCTCCTCCTGCTCCTCCTCGGCGGTGTGCTCGCGCAGCAGGTCGCGGAGCATGGCGGCGATCTCCTCGATGCCGCCGGCCGCGTCCTCGGCCGCGCGGTGCGTGTCCAGCAGCTCGGCGTGCGCCTCCCGGGCCTGGGCCAACGCCTCGGTGCGGGTGGCGAGTTCGGCCGTCGCCGTGCGCAGTAGCGCCTGGGCGTGCTCGGCGTCGCGCGGCTGGAGCTCCTCGGGCAGCTCGGTGTGCGCCTCGCCGTCCTCTGGGGCGTGCCGTTCGGCCTCGCCGCGGAGCCGCCCGAGCTGCTCGCTCGCGGTCGACATGCGGGTCTCCAGGAGCTGCACCAGTTCCTCCGCGCGGGCGGCGGCGGCCTGCCGGGAGGGGCCGTCGGCGCCGTCCGGCGACTGGAGCAGCTGCTCCGCGCGGGTGCGGACCTTGTTGCTGAGCCGCTCCAGCTCCGCGAGCGCGGCGCTCTCGTCGCCCTCCGAGCGGGCCTGCTCGGCGCGCAGGTCGGCGCCGACGCCGACCTTCTCGTACAGCTGCGAGGCGGCCCGGTAGGCCTCGCGCAGGGCGGGCAGCGAGGACCTGGGGGCGTCCTCGTCGGTCTCGGGCACGTCGTCGGGGGCGCCGGCGATCTCGGAGCGCTCGGCGCGCAGCGCGCGGGCGGTGCGGCGGGCGTCGTCGGCGGCGCGCTGGGCACCGCGCCGGTCCTCGTCGGCGACGCGGGCGCGCTCCAGGCAGGTCTGGGCACGGGCTTCCGACTCGGTGGCCTCGTCGGCGAGTTCGCGCAGCCTGACCTGCCAGCCGGCCCGTTCGCGCAGCCGGAACGCGAGGCCGGCGAGGGCATCGGCCGCGCGCCGGGCGCGCTGGGCGGCCTCCTGCCGTTCGTCGCGTACCTGGGCGGCCTCGGCGGCGGTCTCCTCGGTCTCCGCGCGCACGGTCCGCGCCTCGGCCAGCTCGGCCTCGGACTCCTCCGCGAACACCCGCGCGTCCCGGGCCTCCTGCGCCAGCTCCACGAGCCGACCGGCCGGGCAGCCGGTGCGCCAGGAGGCGAGCCGGGCGGCCAGCTCGCGGTCCTTGCCGAGCCGTGCGGCGAGAGCCCGGATCTCCTCGTCGCGCTCGGTGGCCCGCGCGCGCAGCGCCTGCCGCTCCTCGTCGGCGGCGTGCTCGTCGTGCATGGCCGGGTTCGGCGGTACGAGGAACACGTCGCCCGGGGTGTCGGCGGCGGGCGGGGTCGGGGCGAGCAGGGCGGCGGCCGTGCCGACGGCGACCGCGGAGCGCGGCAGCAGGGCCGCCTCGCCGAGTGTCTCGCGGGCCCGCGCGTGCGTGTCGGGGTCGGTGATGATGACGCCGTCGACGAGCTCGGGGCGGGCGGCGAGCACGCGCGCGTGGTCCGCGGGGTCGACGGCCTGGGCGAGGTAGCGCCAGCCGGGCAGGGCCGGGATGCCGTGTTCGCCGAGGAACTCGACGGTGGCGAGGACGTCGGGGCCGGGCGGCAGCAGTCCGCCGTCGCCCAGGGCGCCGAGGATCCGGGAGTCGTCGGCGGCCGCGGTGCGCAGCTCGAACAGGTGCCGTTCGGCGGAACCGACGGCGTCGTCCAGCAGCTCCCGCAACTCGTCGGCGAACCGGTCGAGTTCCTCGGGCGTGAGCCTGTCGTCGCCGTCTTCGTGCCGGGGCCGCGGGATGGCGGTGCGCGAGCCGGTGAGACCCAGCAGCTCGGTGAGCCGCTCCTCCGCCGCCAGGCCCTCGGCCAGGCGCTTCTCGGAGTCGTACGTCCGCTCGGCCGCGGTCGCGGCGTCGGCGGCGCGGGCGGCGGTGAGTTCGGCGCGGGACTCCGCGGAGGCCGCCTCGCGGGCGTGCTCGCTCGCCCTGCGGGAGGCCTCGCGGGCGGTGTCCCAGGCGGCCACGGCGGTCTTCTCGGCGTCGCTCGCCGCGAGCGCGGCCCGGGCCGGGTCGGCGTCCGGGGCGCTGTCGTCGAGCCAGCCCGCGCGGACGGCCTCGGCGGTCTCCTGCTCGACCTCGCCGAGCCGCTGCCGGAGGTGCCCGACCTCGCTGCGGGCGCGCTGTGCCTCGGTGGCGGCCGAGGTCGAGTCCCGGTGGGCGGAGTCGCTGACCTCCTGGAGTGCGGCGGACCGCTCCTCCTCCTCGTTGGCGAGGTGTTCGGCGCTCTCGGCGGCCGCGTGCAGGGCCCGCACGAGCTCGACGGCGGCCTTGGCACGGGCGGCGAGGGCGGGGGCCGCGTCCCGCTCGGCCTCCTGGATGGCGGCGGCCACGCGGGCGACGCGGTCGGCGGCGGCGCGGTGGCGCAGCACGGCCTCGGCGGCCTGCCAGGCGGAGTGCAGGGTGCGCGCGTCGGCCAGCTCGCGCTTCTGCGCGGTGGCGGACTTCTCGCCGACGGCCAGCGCCAGGGAGGCGTGCCGGTAGGCGAGTTCGGCGGCGATCAGCGCGCTGCGTTCCCGCGCGCCCTCGGAGTGCGTGACGGCGTAGGCGGCGGCCGTGACCCGCTGGGCGAGGTCGGCGGCGCGCACCCGCTCCTGCACGCCCCGCGCGGACAACCGGCGCGCCAGCGTGCGGGTTCGGCGCTCGGCGCCGGCGTGGATGTCACGCGCGCGTGACCGCGCCTCCGCGGCCTCCACGATCCGCCCGAGCAGGTCCACCGACCCGGCGGTGAAGTCCCGTTCGGCGATCAGCTCGGCGCGCCGGCCCAGCTTGTTGCCGAAGCCGCCGACCAGGTCGGCGAGCCCGTCGGTGTCCCGGGTGTCGGTCACGGCCCGCAGCAGCAGGTCGGTGAAGTCGGAGTCCTTCTTCACCGCGAAGAGGCCGGCGGCCTCGCCCTCGTCGGCGTTCATCTCGCGCTGGTAGCGGAAGAGCTCGGGGTCCAGGCCGAGTTCGCCGAGGTGCTCGATCCAGCGGTCGTGGATCTCCTCCCAGTGCACCTCCAGATGCGGATAGAACTTGCTCGCCTCGGTGATGGCGTCCCGGAAGCCCTTCATCGTGCGCCGCCGCCCCTGCGCGCCGGAGGCTCCCTCGACGGGCGGCCGTACGGCGGTGGACTCGGCGACCGGCAGGTTGTCCAGCGAGAGCCCGGGGCCGGGCCGGAACGAGTACCAGGCCTCGGCGAACTTCCGCGGGTCGTTGGAGACCTGCCGTCCCCGCCACTCGCTCACCTTGCCGACGACCACGCACTCGCCGGTGAGGGTGTGCTGCCACTCCAGGGCGACGTGTCCGCAGTCGTCGGCGAGCAGGAACTTCCGCAGCACTCCGGAGCTGGCGCCGCCGAGGGTGTTCCGGTGCCCCGGCAGCATCACCGAGAAGATCAGCTTGAGCAGGACCGACTTGCCGCCGCCGTTCTCCAGGAAGAGCACCCCGGCGGGCGCGGGCCGGCGCGGCGGGCCGACCGGCTCCTCCTCGAAGAACTCCGCCTGGGCGGGCGCGGGGTCGGGCACGGGCTCGCCGACACCCCGCAGGTCCAGCACGGTGTCGGCGTAGCGCGCACCGGCCGGCCCGATGGAGTAGAGGCGGACCCGGGACAGCTCGTACATGGCGGACTCTCGTAAGACGTGGGAAAGGGTGGTGACGGCTCGGGAACTACTCGGGAACAGGTCAGGAGTGGAACGGCAGACCTGCGTCGGAGACCAGGTCCAGGTCCTCGGTGTCGTCGGCGGGCATCAGACTGGCCGTGCCGTCGGTGATCGGGACGACGCCGAGTTCCAGCAGCTCGGCCATGGCGGCGCTGCCGGCCATGTCCCGGACCTGGAGCTGGTAGCGGGCCGTCGTCCGGTATGTGCCGCCCTGGTCGTCACCGGTGCGCTGGAGGAACCCGGAGTCGGTGAGGAAGACGACCGCCTTGCCGATGATGCCGGTGGTGGAACCGGCCAGCCGGCGGGCGTCCTTGGTGGCGCCGGTGGCGCTGCGTCTGGCCCAGATCCGCCAGGCGGCCTCCAGGCCGGGCGCGTCGGTGGCCGGGTCGGTGTTCTCCCCCAGCTCGTCGGCCCGCTCCTCCAGGCGGCGGCAGGCCTGCCGGACGAAGGCGTCGACGCCGTTGACCGTGATCCGCCCGATGTAGCCGTCGTCGGCCAGGTCCTCGGGGCGCGGGAACGCCAGGGCGGCGACGGCGAGATGGGCGAGCCCGTGCAGGAACCGGTCACTGCCGTCCGCGGACGTGCGACGTGCGTAGTCGCCCATGCGAACGGCGAACACCGAGTCCTCGGCCGCGGCCACGGCCATCCCCGCGCGGGGGGACACCTCCAGCACCACCAGCCCGAGCCCGGCGGCCACGGCATCGGCGAGCCGCGCGAACGGAGGATCCTCCCGGTAGCGCCGCAGCAGCTCGGTGTACTCCTGGTCACGGGCGGGCTGCAGCTTGGGCTGCAACCCGAAGGCGACGAGCCGCGCGGCATCGGCGGCGTCGGCCGGGGTGACGGCAGCATGCGCCGACCCGGCAGGCACCTCAGCCTCGACGTACTCGCTCACTACGACAACTCCTCGATCTTGAAAACAGGGCCGGCGGGCAGCGCACCGAAAGGGGCGCGGGGCTGTGTTGAATTTGCGGCTACCGCCGCGTGGGCGCGATCAACCCCCACCGGCCCGCACCCGGCACACGACATCACGCGGCCTCGGTCCGATCCGCAGCCATCCCCACCGCATCCAGCAAAGCAGTCCCCACGATCAGATCGGCGCCCCCGAATCCGGGATCGTCCAGCTCCGTGCCGTCGTCCACCGCGAACAGCAGTTTCTCCTCGCCCTGCCGGTAGGCCGTGCCCACGGCCGGGCTCGCGGCGTGTACCGCCAGCAGAGCGACGAGGTAGGCCAGGTCCTCGCCGCCGACCCGCCGCGCCTCCGCCAGCAACCCCGACAGCCGGCGCGGCGCGTCAGCCGGAAGATCCAGCAGCCGCATGGCGTCGGCCAGCTGCTCCTCGCTGAACCGGCTGTCGTCCGGCGTGGCGATGAGGTCCGGTTCCGGCATCTCCACGCCCAGGTGCTCCCGCTCCACCGGCGGCGTGAGCAGTATGTCGACGAGGTCGCCCACCCGCACCGACACCGGCGTCCGCAGCCCGGTCCCGCGCGCGAAGAACGCCCCCGTGACCCGGCTCGCCTGCTCCAGCGGCAACGGCAGCAGCGGCGCGAGAAGGTGCCCGTACAGGTCCGTCCCCGACGTCGTCATGGGCGTCGCGAACGCCTGCCGGTCCTGCTCCGCGCGGAACAGCGGCCCGGCCTCCAGCAGTCGCGACTGCAACTGGGTGTGCCGCCGGATGCAGTCCTTGACGATGTCGACGAGCTCGGCGGCGCGCCGCTTGTTCTCGGGCTCCTCGGTCTCGTCGCGGGCCTTGCGGATGTTGGTGAGGATCGCGTTCTCGTGCCGGTACCGGTCGGCGACGTGGTCCAGGGCCTCGGCGATCATGTCGGGGACGGCGTTGAGCCAGTCGACCGCGCGGACGTTGCGCCGGGTGGCCTCCAGGGCTCGGCGCAGGGTCTCCGAGTACTGCACGGTCCGGTAGCGGGCCTGCTCCGCGGCGAGCTGGGCGTCGGCGAGCCGGCCGCGGTTGATCAGTACCTCGAGCTTGACCTCGGCGGCGATCTGGGCGCTGGTGACGTCCGTGTCGAGGGCGCCGACGAGGACGTTGACCGCCTCGTCGGTGGTACGGAGGTACACGGTGCCGCCGGGGCCCGGCACCTCCTCGATGAGCTTGAAGTCGTAGTCCCGGCGGACGTACGACCCGTCCGGTGCGAAGGTGCCGTAGACCGCGCGGAAGCCGCGGTCGACGCTGCCGACGTTGATCAGGTTCTCCAGGACCCAGCGGGCCACGCGCTCGTGCTCGGCGACCGGGCGGTGCGGGGTCTGGGCGGAGATGCGCGGGATCAGCCGGGCGACGATCTGCTCGTGGTCGGCGCCGGTGTCGAAGTCCATGTTCAGGGTGACCAGGTCGATGGCGGAGAGGGCCACCTCGGCCATGCCGTACACCGAGTACTCGCCTGCGAGGTTCGCCTTGCGCGCGTCGAGGTCGTGCAGCGGCGCGGTGCACGCGAGCGCGCGCAGCCGCCGCGCCAGCCCCTCGTCGGCGGCCGGGCCCGGTGCGGGGCGCGGCCGCGCGCTGAGCTGAGGCGGCACGGTGTCCGTCGATGCAGGCGAAGTCACGGTGCACAGACTAGGTCCTGGGTCTGACATCGGCCCAAACGACGCGGACGGCTCCGCCGGTGGGGCCGGGTACTGCAGGGCGGTTGTCGGAGTGCGGGCCGGTGGGGGTTGATCGCGCAGTTCCCCGCGCCCCTGAAGGGGCGCTGCAGAACGGGGCGCGTCACGGGGCGCTGTCCACCCGGCGGCGGTAGACCTCCACCACTCGTTCCAGGGAGTCCGTGAGGTAGGTCTCCAGCAGGCGCTCGGCGCCGCGCCGGTCGCCGCGCTCCAGCGACTCCAGGATCTCCCGGTTGCGGGCCAGGTACGGCTCGTGCAGGGCATGGGGGTCGTCGACCACGTGGAAGGCGAGGCGGAGTTCCGCGAAGACGCTGCGCATCAGTTCGCCGGTGCGTTCGCTGCCGGCCAGGGCGACCAGTTCCCGGTGGAAGTGGATATTGGCCGTACCCACCGCTTTCCAGTCATCCGCGGCGGCCGCCGACTGCCCCTCGGTGACCGCCGCCGACAGGCTCTCCAGGGCGTACGGCGGCTCGCCGAGGCCGCGTACGACGGCGCACTCGACGAGGGCGCGGGTGCGGTAGATGTCCTCGACGTCCTCGACGGTCAGGACCCGGACGAAGACACCACGGTTTAGTTCGTGGACCAGCAGGCGTTCGTGGGTGAGCAGCCGGAACGCCTCGCGCAGGGTGTTGCGGGAGACGCCGAGCGCGCCGCCGATGCCGTCCTCGGACAGGCGGGTCCCTGGCGGGAAGTAACCGTCCGCGATGCGGCTCCTGAGGATGTCGGAGACCCGTTCGGCGGTGCTCGTCCGCCCGAGGAGGGCGCGGTCGTCGGCCAGTCCCGTCAGCTGCTCTGCCATGCCCGGAATTCAACCGCAGACACAGGAACGAAACAACGTGGGTATTGAAGGATCGTTGAACGATCCTCTACGGTGCTCATCACGCTCACCTTGTACGCCCCTTGGCAAGACCCTTGGCAAGGCCCTCGGCACGGCCCCGCACCGCTCAGTCCCGCACCCTCCGTCCCTCTTCTGCGAGGTGCCCATGAGCACGACTCCTCCACCGCAGGCCCTGACCTCCGACGCGCATCCCGGCAGGGGTGAACGCACCGCCGAGGACGGCGCGTTCGGCTGGTTGCGCGCCCTCGGTCCGCGCGGCCGACGTGCGTTCGCCGGTGCTTTCGGCGGATATGCCCTGGATTCGTACGACTACTTCACCCTGCCGCTGAGCATGGTCGCGCTCGCGGCGTACTTCGGTCTGGACAGCGGCCAGACCGGCCTGTTCACCACCGTCACCCTGGTGGTCTCCGCGGTGGGCGGCGCCGCGGCGGGCGTGTTCGCGGACCGGGTCGGCCGGGTCCGCGCCCTGATGATCACGGTGGTCACCTACGCGGTCTTCACGGTGGCCTGCGGCTTCGCGCCCAACTACGAGACGCTGCTGGTGTTCCGCGCCCTCCAGGGCCTCGGTTTCGGCGGCGAGTGGGCGGTCGGCGCGATCCTGGTCGCCGAGTACGCGAGTGCCCGGCACCGCGGCCGCACGCTGGGCGCGATCCAGAGTTCCTGGGCCGTCGGCTGGGCTCTCGCCGCGATCGTGTACACGCTGGTCTTCTCGTTCGTCGGCGACGACCTGGCCTGGCGGGTGATGTTCTGGACCGGCGCGCTGCCCGCGCTCCTCGTGGTGTGGGTGCGGCGCCGGGTGCACGACGCCCCGCAGGCGGTCGCGGTGCGCGAACAGAGCCCGCGGCGCGGCTCGTTCGCCGCGATCTTCCGCCCCGGCACGGCCGACGCGCCCGGCCTGCTGCGCATCACGGTCTTCGCGGGCCTGCTGTCCACGGGTGTCCAGGGCGGCTACTACACGCTGGCCACCTGGATCCCGACGTACCTGAAGACCGAGCGCGGTCTGTCGGTGGTCGGCACCGGCGGCTATCTGACCTTCCTGATCTCGGGGGCGTTCCTCGGCTACCTCACCGGCGGCTACCTCACCGACCGGCTGGGCCGGCGCCGCAACATCTGGCTGTTCGCCGTGCTGTCGGCGGCCTGCGTGCTGGCGTACGCGAACATCCCGGGCGGCGCCAACACGCTGCTCCTGGTGCTCGGTTTCCCGCTCGGCTTCTGCATGTCGGCGATCTTCAGCGGCTTCGGTTCGTACCTGAGCGAGCTGTACCCGACGGCGGTGCGCGGCACCGGGCAGGGCTTCACGTACAACACGGGCCGCGCGGTGGGCGCGGTCTTCCCGACCCTGGTGGGCTTCCTGGCCGACAGCTGGGGCGTCGGCGGCGCGCTGGTCTTCGGCGCGGCCGGTTACGCGCTCGCGGCCCTGGCCCTGTTCGGACTGCCGGAGACGCGCGGGAAGGAACTGGCGTGAACCGTACGGAAGAGAACGTACTCACCCTGGCCACGGAAGACCTCCCGACCACGGAGAACCTCCCGGTCACCGCAGAGCTCCCGGCCACGGCGGACCGTCCCGTCGTGCTCGTCGACGAACACGCGCACGCGTGGCGCCCGAGAAGTGCCCGGGCCCGCTTCCGGGAGGGCCTCACGGGCCCCACGGCCGGGGTCGCGGCCGGTCACACGCAGGCCAACCTGATCTCGGTGCCCGCCGACTGGGCATACGACATGCTGCTGTTCTGCCAGCGCAACCCGAAGCCCTGTCCGGTGCTCGACGTCACCGACGCCGGCGCGACCGGCACCGAACTCGCGGAGGGCGCGGACCTGCGTACCGATCTGCCGCGCTACCGGGTGTGGCGGGACGGGGAGCTGGTGGACGAGCCGACGGACGTGCGCGCGTACTGGCGGGACGACCTGGTGTCGTTCCTGCTCGGGTGCAGCTTCACGTTCGAGTGGGCACTGGCCGGCGCCGGGGTGCCGATACGCCATGTCGAGCAGGGCCGGAACGTGCCCATGTACGTGACCAGCCGGCTCTGCCGTCCGGCGGGACGGCTGCGGGGACCGATGGTGGTGTCCATGCGCCCGGTGCCGCCGCAGCATCTGTCGGCCGCGATCCGGGAGAGCAGTCTGCTCCCGGCGGTGCACGGCGGGCCCGTGCACTGCGGCGATCCCTCGGCACTCGGCATCGCCGACCTCGGCCGGCCAGACTTCGGCGACCCGGTGGACGCCGAGCCGGACGACATCCCGGTGTTCTGGGCGTGCGGGGTGACCCCGCAGGCGGCGGTGGTGGCCTCCCGGCCGCCGTTCGCCATCACGCACGCACCGGGCCAGATGTTCATCACCGACGCCCGCGACGAGCAGTACCGCGTGGCCTGACAGGAGAGACAGCGCATCCATGACCTCGATCGACCTGAACGCCGACCTCGGCGAGGGCTTCGGCCGCTGGCGGCTCACCGACGACGAGCAGCTGCTGTCCGTCGTGACCAGCGCCAATGTGGCCTGCGGCTTCCATGCGGGGGACGCGGCCACCATGCGGCGGGTGTGCGAGCTGGCGGCCGGGCGCGGGGTGACGATCGGCGCCCAGGTCTCCTACCGGGACCTGGCGGGGTTCGGGCGGCGCGCGATGGACGTGCCGCCCGCCGAGCTGGCGGCCGAGGTGGCCTACCAGATCGGCGCCCTCGAGGTCTTCGCCCGTGCGGCCGGCGCGCGGGTGGCGTACGTGAAGCCGCACGGCGCGCTCTACAACCGGGTCGTGCACGACGAGGAGCAGGCCGCCGCGGTGGTCGACGGCGTGCTCCTCGCGGACGCCTCGCTGCCCGTCCTGGGGCTGCCGGGTTCCCGGGTACTGGCGCTGGCGGAGCAGGCGGGGCTGCCGGCCGTCACCGAGGCGTTCGCGGACCGCGCGTACACCGACGAAGGGACGCTGGTCCCGCGCGGGCAGGAGGGCGCGGTGGTGAGCGATCCGGAGGCGGTCGTGGAGCGTTCGGTAGAACTGGCACGCTCCGGCGCGGTCACCTCGCACTCCGGCACACGCATCGCCGTGCGCGCCCGCTCGCTCTGTCTGCACGGCGACACCCCGGGCGCCGTGGAGCTGGCGCGCAGGGTGCGGGCGCGGCTCGCCGCGGCAGGCGTGACCGTGGCGGCCTTCGCATGAGGGCGGGCGGCATGAGCGGGAGCGACACGAGGGCGAGTGGCATGGGTGGGAGCGTGGACACGGGCGTGGACACGAACGTGAGCACGAGCCCGCAGTCGGCCCCGCCCATGACGGTCCACCTGGTCGGTGACGACGCCCTCCTGGTCGAGGTCGGCTCCGGCGCGGAGGCTCAGGCCCTGCACGACGAGTTGCTGCGCCGTCGCGCGGAGGGCTCGCTGACGGTCCGGGAGATCGTGCCCGCCGCCCGCACCGTCCTGCTCGACGGCCTCGACGGCCTCGACGACCAGGCCCGGCGGGCCGCCGAACTGACCCGCCGGGCCGCCGAACCGGCCGCCACCGCGGTCCCGCCCACTCCCCCACGCGCGCGTGCGGCCGTCGAGTTGCCCGTGCGCTACGACGGCCCGGACCTCGCCGAGGTCGCCGCCCACTGGCGGGTGCCCGTGCGGGAGGTGGCCCGCATCCACGCGGAGACCGAGTTCACGGTCGCCTTCTGCGGCTTCGCACCCGGTTTCGGCTACCTCACCGGGCTCCCGGACCGCTACGACGTGCCGCGCCGGGCCACCCCCCGTACCGCGGTGCCCGCGGGCACGGTGGCGCTGGCCGGCCCTTACACGGGCGTGTACCCGCGGTCGTCGCCGGGCGGCTGGCAGCTCATCGGGACGACGGAGGCAGTGCTGTGGGACCACACGCGCGTACCGGCCGCTCTGCTGGCGCCGGGCACACGTGTGCGGTTCGTGCCGGTGGAGGAGGCATGACCGACCGCGCGCTCGTCGTCGTACGGGCCGGTGCGCTGACCACCGTGCAGGACGGGGGGCGGCCCGGGTACGCGCATCTGGGGGTGCCCCGCTCCGGGGCGCTGGACGTGCCCGCCGCGGCGCTCGTGAACCGGCTGGTCGGCAACGCTCCGGACGCGGCCGTTCTGGAGGCGACGCTCAGCGGGTGCGCCGTGCGGCCGCGTTCGACGGTCGCGGTGGCGGTCGGCGGTGCGCCGTGCCCCGTCGCGGTGGGCGGGCGTCCGGCGGCCTGGGGCGCGCCCGTCGTGGTTCCGGCGGGGGAACTGCTGGAGGTGGGAGCGGCCCGGTCCGGTGTACGAAGCTATGTGGCCGTCTCCGGTGGGATCGCCGTGGAGCCGGTGCTGGGCAGCAGGGCCACGGATCTGTTCTCCGGGCTCGGTCCCGCTCCGCTGGCGGACGGCGACGTGCTGCCGCTGGGCACGCCGGTGGGCCCGCACGCGCGCGTGGACGTCGTTCCGCAGCCGTCCCCGCCTGCGGAGCTCGTGCTGCGGGTGACGCTCGGCCCGCGGGACGGCTGGTTCACGCCCGCGGCCGTCCGGGCGTTCACCTCGCGCGCGTACCGCGTGTCGTCGGCGAGCAACCGTATCGGGCTGCGCACGGAAGGGCCCGCCCTGGAGCGGGCCCGTCCCGGTGAGATCCCCAGCGAGGGCATGGTCCTCGGCGCCGTGCAGGTTCCGCCGGACGGCCGTCCGGTGGTGTTCCTGGCCGACCATCCGACCACCGGCGGCTATCCGGTGATCGCGGTGGTCCGCGCCGCCGACCTCCCGGCGGCGGCCCAGGCGGTACCGGGCATCCCGGTCCGCTTCGTGGCCGTACGCCGTCGCTGAACCGCCGCTCGCCGCAGCCGAACCACCGCAGCGGCTTCGTCACGCCCCGTAACGCCCCATCGCGCCCCGTCACGCGGCATCGGCGGGCCGCTCCGGCGACTGGAGGGCGGCCAGCGCGGCGGAGACGGCGGCCGACGCGCTCAGGTCCAGGCGGGCGCTGGTGCCCCTGCGGCGGTGCCGCATCTCGTCGACGGCCAGCCGCAGCAGCTGGGGCAGCAGGTCCCGGCAGCGCCTGATCACCCAGGCGGTGCCGGCCGTGGCCAGCCAGAAGACGCTCGCCTTCTTCGTCGGCGGCGGGAACTCCGGGTCGGGGGACGGCGCCGTCCCCGTCGCCATGCCCAGGGGGGCGAGCAGGGCGTGGAAGCGGACGGCGAGCTGCCGGTGCCCGCGCTCGCCCGGGTGCAGCCGGTCCGCGCTCCACATCTCGCGGTCGGTGAGCCAGGCGCCCTCCGCCGCGTGCAGATGTACGGCCCCGTACCGCTCGGACAGGGCGTGCACCACCATGTTGACCGCACGCCCCCGGCGGGCCAGCGGGCGGGCCAGGGCACCCGGCAGCCCCCACATCGAACCGGGGTCGGGCAGACACGCCGTGAGCAGGGTCGCGCCCTGCGCGGTCAGGTCCGCGTAGACCCTGTCGAGCCGTTCGGCCACCGCGTGGATGTCGAAGGTGCAGCGCAGGGTGTCGTTGACGCCTATGACGACGGCGACGATGTCGGGACGCAGTTCCAGGGCGGCCGGGGTCTGGCGTTCCAGCACGTCCCGGGTCTGCGCCCCGCTGACCGCGAGGTTGGTGAACTCCACCTCCTTCGCGGCCAGTCCGCCGGCCAGCAGCGCGGCCCAGCCGCGCCACCCGTCGCCGGCGGGGTCGCCCACGCCCTCGGTCAGCGAGTCCCCGAGCGCCACGAAACGAACCGCTCTCATGCCACGCCCTCCGGCACGACACGACGGACCGGTGCCGTCGTTCCGTTCTCGTCGCGACGGGACAGTACCGGCGCGTCGTGCGCGGCGAGGAACGCCTCCACGGCCGTTCCCCAGCCGAAGCACTCGGCACGCGCGCGTGCCGTTTCCCGGCGCTCGTCGCAGGGCCGCTCCAGGAGCATCTCCACCGCGTCGGCGAACGCCTCGCCACGGTCCGCCGCAGTGGCGCCGGCGGACCCGATCACCTCGGGCAGCGCCGAGGAGGCGCTGGCGACCACGGGCGTCCCGCAGGCCATGGCCTCCAGGGCGGCGAGCCCGAACGTCTCCGCGGGTCCCGGCGCCAGGGCGACGTCGGCGGACGCCTGCAGCGCGCCCAGGCTGTCCCGGTCGGAGACATGCCCAAGGAAGGTCACGGGCAGCCTGCGTTCCCGCACCCGCTGCTCCAGGCGCTCGCGCAGCGGCCCGTCTCCCGCCACCACCAGGATCACCCGGCGGCCGCGCCGTACCAGCGCCTCCAAGGCGTCGATGGCGGTGCCGGGCCGCTTCTCCACGGAGAGCCGCGAGCACATGACGAGCAGTGCCTCGTCCTCGCGCGCGTACCGGGCCCGCAGGTCGGGGTCGCGCAACGAGGGGTGGCGGCCCGTCAGGTCGACGCCCAGGGGAGCGCGAACGACGTTGCGCGCGCCGATGCGGATGAACTCGCGCTCGGCGAACTCGGTGGTGCACACCACGCGCGCGTACGTGTGCGCCGTACGGATGTTGAGCGCGTCGGCGGTGCGCCGGGACATGTTCTCGGACATGCCCCAGGTGCGCAGGACGCCGTCGGCGGTCTCGTGGGAGACCATCACCGCGGGTATCCGGGCGCGCCGGGCCCAGCGACCGGTCCAGCGCAGGGTGGTCCGGTCGGACACCTCCAGGCGGTCCGGGGCGAGGTGCTCCAGGAGGCTCTGCACCCGCTTCTTGTCGACGAGGACGCGGTAGCCGCCGGTGCCGGGCAGCAGCGGGCCGGGCAGCGTGATGACCCGGCCCTGCTCCTCGTACCGGTCCGAGTAGCGCTCGCCCGGCACGATCAGGACCGATTCGTGCCCGGCCGCCACGAAACCCTTGCCGAGCTCGCGCAGGGCGGTGCGCAGACCGCCCGAGGCGGGGGCGACGAAGTTGGCCAGCCGGACGATGCGCAGGGGCCCCGGCGAGGTGCCGCTCATGCCGCCACCACCGGCCGGCGCGCGGCGAGCACGTCCTCGTAGTGGCCGATCAGCTGGTCGCCGACGGCGGCCCAGGTGCGGCCCTCGACCGTGGTCCGCGCGGCGTGGCCGAACGCGGCCCGCATCCCGGCGTCGGCGACGAGCGAGGCCACCGCCTCCCGTACCGCGCCGGCGTCGCGCGGCGGGACCAGGAACCCGGTGCGGCCGTGGTCGACCAGGTCGATCGGGCCGCCGGCGGCGGGCGCGACGACCGGGACACCGCTGGCCATGGCCTCCTGGACGGTCTGGCAGAACGTCTCGAAGGGGCCGGTGTGGGCGAAGACGTCGAACGAGGCGAAGATCCGCGCGAGGTCGTCGCCGGTGCGGCGGCCGAGGAAGACCGCGCCGGGCAGCGCCTCGGTGAGGTGGGCCTGAGCGGGCCCGTCGCCCACGATCACGACCTTCACGCCCTCCAGGCCGCAGACTCCGGCGAGGAGTTCGACCTGCTTCTCGGGGGCGAGGCGGCCGACGTAGCCGACGATGACCTCGCCGTTCGGGGCGATCTCGCGGCGCAGCGCCTCGTCGCGGAACTCGGGGCGGAAGCGGACGGTGTCCACGCCGCGCTGCCACAGCTGGATCCGGGGCACCCCGTGTGCCTCCAGGTCGCTGATCGAGGCGGTGGACGGGGCGAGGGTGCGGTCGGCGGCGCCGTGCACGGACCGGATCCGCCGCCAGGCGGCCGCCTCGCCGGCGCCCACGTAGGTACGGGCGTATCCGGCCAGGTCGGTCTGGTAGACGGCGACGGCCGGGATGCCGAGCCGGGCGGCGGCGGCCATGCCGCGGACGCCGAGGATGAAGGGGCTGGCCAGGTGCACCACGTCGGGGCGGTGGTCGATCAGCGCGGTGGCGAGCTTGCGGCTGGGGAGAGCCACGCGGACCTGGGGATAGCCCGGGAGCGGAAGGGAGGGGACATGGACGACAGGGCAGGGCGCGGCGGCCGCGGCGAGCCTGTTTCCGGGGGCGGGAGCCGGTGCGACGACGAGGGGAGCGTGACCGCGATCGACGAGGTGTCGGGCGGTCTGGAGCGCGCAGTGGGCCACGCCGTTCACATCGGGGGGAAAGGATTCGGTCACGATGACGACACGCATACCGGTGTTGTCGCCGCGCTGGACGTGGCCGCGTCAAAGTGGATCTTTCCGATTGTTAAACGTCCCATGAGCGTTGGCCTGCACACCCGAGCGGGCCAGCCGGCGTCCATACCCGGCTGCCCCGGCGGTCACCGGTTGTTCACCTGACGGGCAGTCGTCCACGTATGGAACGTGTACGGGATCCCCCGTGGTTCCCGTGGTCTTCGTGGTGAGGTAGTTGTCCGGTGCAGTGATATGTCACATGGCAGCGGTGTCCGGTCCGATGCGGCTGCGTACGGCCGTCTGCACCTCCGCCTCCTCGGCGGGATCGGCGGCGAGCCGGCGGAGCTGTTCGACGACCCGGGCGTCACCGGTCTCGGCGTGCCGGGCGGCGACCTCGCGGGTGGTCTCCTCGCAGTCCCACAGGCATTCGACGGCGAAGCCGGTGGCGAAGGAGGGATCGGTGGCGGCCAGGGCGCGGGCGGCGCGGCCGCGGAGGTGGGACGAGGCGGTCTCACGGTAGACGTGGCGCAGGACGGGCGCGGCGCAGACGATGCCGAGGCGTCCGGTCCCGTCGACGAGGGTCCACAGCGTCGGCGCGTCGGGGCCTTCGCCGCGTACGGCTTCCCGTAGCGCGGCGAGGACCAGTTCGCTGTCCTTGGTGCCGCCCCGGCAGGCCAGCATCCGGCCGGCCGCGGCGCCGAGGGGGTCGGGGCGGCGGGCCCAGCCCCGGGCGCGCTCGACGGCGGCGATACTGCGCATGCGTTCGAAGGCGTCGACGGCGGCCTCCACGACGGTGGCCGTGCCGTCGGTCACCGCGGCCTCGATGAGGTTGAGCGCGTCGGGGTCGTTGCTGTCGGCGAGGTAGCGCAGGGCGGTGCAGCGGGCGCCGTCGGTGCCGTCCTTGGCTGCCTGGAGGATCTCCGGCCGGTCCTCGGGTCCGGCGACGGCGACCAGGCAGCGGGCGGCCGGCACATGGAGGGCCGCGCCCCGCTCGACGCCCTGCTGGGCCCATTCGAAGACGGCCCGCACGCTCCACCCCGGACGGGGCCCGGTAGGTCGCATCTGGCGCTGCCAGCGGTCGAAACAGCCGGTCTCCTGCGCGGCACGCACGCGCGTGGCGACCGATTCGCGGGGATCCTCGGCCCACAGCCGCCAGGGCCGTGGCTCGAAGGCGTCCCTTACGGCGGCGGCCAGCTCGGCCTCGCCCTCGGCGTCCGTGGCGAACCGCGCCAGTACCGGGGCGGCGAGGGCGCGCAGGCCCGCGTCGTCGTCGCGCAGCGCCAGCTCGTCCAGGGCCCAGGCCCAGTTGGAGCCGGTCGCGGCGTACCTGCGCAGCAGTTCGAGCGCGTCCCGCCTGCCGTAGGAGGCGAGGTGCCCGAGCACGGCCAGCGCGAGGCCGGTGCGGGACTCCTCGGTGTCGAGGACGTCCTCGGGGTCGAAGAGGTGCGCTTCGATGGCGTCCAGCTCGCCGTGCAGGTCGACGTAGAGCCGGGCGTAGTACAGGGAGCGGTTCTCCACCTGCCAGTCGTGGCGGGGGTCGCGGAGCACACAGTGGTTCAGCGCCGCGAGCGCTTCGGCGCGCGGGGCGGTGAGCGCGTGCAACGTGCCGTCGCCACGGCCCCGCTGAAGCAGGCCGAGCAGCGTACCGCTGGGCGCTATGACCGGATCGAACATGGGAAACAGCCTCACATCAAGCGTCGACGCAACCGGAGAACACGCACTACCTGGCCGCGTGACACAACGTCGGAGCGCCCGCCGTCTCTTGCTTGCTGTAGACCATTTCTCTCTGCCTCTCGTCAGTGGCCCATGCGGGCCGCATCACGGCCCGCGCGGTGCGGCAACACCTGCCCAGCCATCGCGTCCGTGAATCACGACGTCATGATGACTCGGCACTTCGACCTGCCGCGACCGAAATTTCGGCGGCCCTGTACCGCCTCCCCCGTTTTGTGTGTTTTAGCTGGTCAGAACAGATGGGTCAGGAGGTACCGAACAGTTCCAGAACCTCCGTCTTGCCGAACATCCGAGCGGTGTCGACGGCTGACGGAGTGCCCGCCGCCGGGTCCGCGCCGGCTTTCACCAGCACCTCGACCACTTCCGTCTCGCCCTTGAAGACCGCCCCGGCGAGGGGGGTCTGACCTCGGTCGTTGACCCGGTCCGCCTCGGCGCCCCGGGCGAGCAGTTCGCGCACCGCGTCGGCGTGCCCGTGATAGGCGGCGAGCATCACGAGGGAGTCCCCGCGGTCGTTGGTGAGGTTGGCCGGAACGCCCGCGTCGAGGTACGCCACGAGCGCTTCGGTCCGCCCCTGCCGGGCCAGATCGAAGATCTTGGTCGCCAGCTCCACGACCTCGGGGTCGGGGGCTTCGCTCATCGGCCGGACCGCCTCTCCTGTGCGCTGCGGGGACTTTTCGTGGACTGGGGGAGCGTACGGCAACGGACGGGCCGTGGGGCCGTACGAGTGAAACGTCAGCGTACTGGCCCAGGGTGTACATGACCGGATCTGCCCGAGGTAAAGATCACCGCAGTCCCCTCGAACGATCACATTCCCGCGCCGGATGGCGACCAACCCGGTCAGCCCGGGTCAGGAATGATCCACCAATTGGGTGAAATTCCCAGAATTTCACCCAATTGCACCTTTAATCGTATGGATACCTGCTGTGATCCTGGAAGAACTCATGGTGACTGTCCCCCTTCGACACCAGGAGACCTCAAATGATCCTCTCCATCTCAGGCGTCATCGTGCTCGGCATCATCGTCTTCCTCTTCTTCCGCAAGGACGGCCTGAAGCCGTCGCATGCCACGGTCTCGGCACTCTTCGGCTTCTATCTCGCCAGCACGGCCATCGCACCGAGCATCAAGGCAGGCGGCGAGAGCCTGGCGAGCCTGCTCGGCGGCATCAAGTTCTGACGCCCCTCCCGCCCGTACGCACCGTGAGGAGACAGCAGTGGCCCGGCGCCCTCTCCCCCGCATTCTGAGCAACGGCGGCGCGCAGATCGCCCGGAGCCGGGAGCTGGCCCGGACGGCCGCCGACAGCGCCACCGACGTACTCCATCCGCTCATCACCGTCTCGCGCGGACTGCGCCGGCTGGCCTCGGCCGGGCGGCGCAGGTGGGCGGAGACACCGAAGGACAAGCGTGGGCCACTGCTGTTCCTGGTGGCCTCGGTCGTCCTGGTCGTGGCGCTGGTGCCGTACGGACCCCTGCTCGCCGTCATCACCCTGATGGCGGCGAGCGCCTGGCACGGCCGTGACCACGCCCCGCCCCCGCCGGAGGGCCCCGACGAGTCGCAGACCCAGCGGCTCCAGTCCCTGTACGAGGCCCTGGTGCCGTACTTCTCGGCCGCCGAGGACCCGGCGCCGCTGTACGCACACGGCGGGGAGTGGGAGAAGGCCTTCCTCGCCCACGAGTTCGACGACGCGGGCCGCCTCGGCCAGCTCCTGCTGCGCTACCCCGCGTACTTCCCGGACGGCGAGCCCGAACTCCGCGCGCGGATCGAGAACCTGCTCACCGCGAAGTCCGGGCGGGGCCGCGAATACCACTTCGCGTGGGACGAGGAGGGCAACCGGCTCACGATGACCGTCCTCGCCCCGCTGCCCACCGACATCGCCGCCCAGCGATTCGTCACCGCGCCGGGCGAGACGGTCCTCGGGTTCACCGATCCCAGCGAGGTCCAGCGCACGCTCCCGCTCGCGTACGGCGACGAGCAGCGTGACGTACCGCCGGTCGTCTGGCGCACCGGCGCCCGCTCCACCGAACCGCACCTGCTGGTCATGGGCCGCCCCGGCAGCGGCACCTCGACCCTGCTGCGCTCCATCGCCCTGCAGGCGCTCCAGTACGGCGACGTCCTCGTCGTCGAGGGCGGCGGCACCGGCGAGTACCTGTGCCTCAACGGCCGGGACGGGGTCCTCGCCGTGGAGTGCGGGCTCGCCGGGGCGCTGGCCAGCCTGGAGTGGGCGGCGAACGAGACGGAACGCCGGCTCATCGCGCTCAACCGCGCGCGCCAGGCGGGGCATCCGCCGCCGGACGACTGCCGGCGGCCCCTGTGGATCCTCCTCGACCGCCCGAGCGCCTTCGTCCATCTGGCCTCGGCGGACGGCCACCAGGACCCGCAGGCCCTCCTGCAGGTCCCCCTCCGGCACGGCCGCGCGGCGAACGTCACCGTGGTGGTCGCCGAACAGCTCGACAGCGCGGACGTGTTGAGCGAGGCGGTACAGCAGCACACGCGCGCGCGTGTCGTGCTGGGACCGGCGCTGCCGGACGAACTGGCGGCGGCACTGGGGGCGCCGCCGCACACGACTCCGTTGGCCCAGGTGCCGCCGGGGCGGGGGTATGCGCGGCTGGGGCACGGGCCGGTACTGCGGCTCCAGGTGCCGGCGACGCCGGATCCTTACGACGACGCGACGAGCGAGGTGGACCGGGAGGCGGTGCTGGCCCTGTTGCCGCCGAGGACTGAGGCGGGGGTGCCTCTGGAAGCTGCGGTCGCCGAGGGCTGAGGCGGGGGTGGGGACGCTTGCCGGCGCTGGCCGGGTGCCTCCCCCAGCCTTCGGCCGGGGGGACCCCCAGCGCCCACCCGTGCCGCCCTGCGGCACGCCTGCCCGCAGCTATGTCTTTAGGGGCGCGGGGAACTGCGCGGCCAGCCCCCACGCACCCGCAGCCGAAGAACCACCCGCCGCTACGCCACAAACGACCGCGGCGACTCCGTGCCGCCCCCGCTCGCCCCGGCCTCCACCAGCCGCGCCGCCGCAGCCAGTCGCGTCGCCGCCTCGTCCGCCACCGCTCCTCCCACGGTGAACGGAAGGCGCACATAGCCCTCGAAGGCCCCGTCGACCCCGAACCGCGGACCGGACGGGACGCGTACCCCCACCCGCTCCCCCGCCTCCGCCAGCCGTGAGCCCGACAGGCCCCCGGCCCGGACCCACAGGGTCAGCCCGCCCTTCGGCACCTCGAACTCCCACTCCGGGAGCTCCCGCCGTACCGCCGTCACCAGCGCCTCGCGGTTCTCGCGGGCCTGGACCCGGCGCAGGTCGACGGCCTGGGCCCAGCCGCCCGTGCTGAACAGCCAGTTCACCGCGAGCTGCTCCAGCACCGGCGTGCCCAGGTCGGCGTAGGCCCGCGCGGCGACCAGGCTGCGGATGACGTCGGGAGCCGCCCGGACCCAGCCGATGCGCATGCCCGCCCAGAACGCCTTGCTGGCCGAGCCCACGGTGATGACGGTGGAGCCCGCCGGGTCGAAGCCGCACACCGGGCGGGGCATCTCCACGTCGTCGTCCAGCCACAGCTCGCTCATGGTCTCGTCGGCGACCAGCACCGTGCCCGCCGAGCGGGCCGCGTCCACCAGCCGGCGCCGCTGGTCGTCGTCGGCGAGCGCCCCGGTGGGGTTGTGGAAGTCGGCGACCACGTAGGCGATGCGAGGAGCCGCGTCCCGCAGGACCTGGCGCCAGCGGTCCAGGTCCCAGCCGTCCAGCCCCTCGGCCATCGCCACCGGCACCAGACGGGCGCCCGCCTCCCGCATCAGCTGCAGGATGTTGGCGTACGACGGCGACTCGACGGCGATGCGCTCGCCACGGCCGCCGAAGAGGTGGCAGATCGCGTCGATCGCGCCCATCGCCCCGGTCGTGACCATGATCTGCTCGGGCATGGTGGGAATCCCGCGCGCCGTGTACCGCTCGGCGATCATCGAGCGGAGGACGGGGAGTCCGGCCGGGTAGTCGCCGTGGGTGTGGGCGTACGGCGGGAGTTCCTCCAGGGCGCCCTGGACCGCGCGGGTCAGCCACGGCTCGGGGGCCGGCAGGGCGGCGCAGCCCAGGTCGATCACCGAGCCGAGCGCCTCGGGGGGCAGGGGTTCCAGGCCACGGGCCGGCAGCGGGTTGCCCGCCGGGACGGCGGTCCAGCTGCCCGCGCCCCGGCGGGACTCCAGGAAGCCCTCCGCGCGCAGCGCCTCGTAGGCGGCCGCCACCGTCGTACGGCTGACGGACAGGGCGAGGGCCAGTTCGCGTTCGGCGGGCAGCCGGGCGGCGACCGGGACGCGGCCCTCCAGGACCAGCAGCCGGATGCCGTCGGCGAGCGCGCGGTAGGCGGGCGGACGCCGGGTGCCGGGGCCGGCCGGGCGGTCCTGCTGCGAGTTGAGCAGCCGGGCGAGCTGTGCGGGCCCCACCGCCGAGGTCCACTGCGCCATGTGAATCAGTCCACCTTCCCCGAATTGGCCATGGATGGCTTTCCCTGCCAAGCCACAGAGTGACATGAGCCAGTCCACCTTTACCACCAGGGGGGTCTCCCTTGTCCACGCAAGGCCGTCTCGGGCGACGGTTGGTCCAGCTCTATGCGGGGCTCACGCTGTACGGCGTGAGTTCCGCGCTTCTCGTCGAGGCGGGCCTCGGCCTCGAGCCCTGGGGCGTGCTGCACCAGGGGCTCGCCGGGCACACCGGGATCAGCATCGGCACGGTGTCGATCATCGTGGGGGCGGCCGTGCTGCTCCTGTGGATCCCGCTGCGCCAGCGGCCGGGCCTCGGCACGGTCTCCAACGTCTTCGTCATCGGCCTCGCCATGAACGCCGCGCTCGCCGTCGTCCCCGAGGTGCACACGTTGGCGGTGCGGATTCCGCTGATGGCGGCCGGCATCGTGCTCAACGGGGCGGCGACCGGTCTGTACATCGCGGCGAGCTTCGGGCCGGGCCCCCGGGACGGTCTGATGACGGGGCTGCACCGGCGCAGCGGCCGTTCGATCCGGCTCATCCGTACGGCGATCGAGGTCGCGGTGGTCGTCTCCGGGTTCGCGCTCGGCGGGACCGTCGGCGTCGGCACCCTGCTCTACGCCGCGTCCATCGGCCCGCTCGCACAGCTGTTCCTGAAGGTGTTCGCCGTCCCGGCGGCATCCGGCCGCAGTACGGTCGTTGCCACGGGGTCACCGGAGCGCGCCATACTGCCCAAGTGAGCACGTTGATACGCCACCCGTACCTGGACCACCCCGGCCCCATCCCCTTCGCCCATCGAGGCGGAGCCGCGGACGGCCTGGAGAACACCGTGGCGCAGTTCCGGCGTGCGGTCGAGCTCGGCTACCGGTACATCGAGACCGATGTGCACGCCACGGCGGACGGCAGGCTCGTCGCCTTCCACGACGACACCCTGGACCGGGTCACCGACGGCGCGGGCCGGATCTCCGACCTGCCGTGGGAGGCCGTACGGCAGGCGCGCGTGGCCGGCCGTGAGCCGCTCCCCCTCTTCGAGGAGCTGCTCGAGGAGTTCCCGGACGTCCGCTGGAACGTGGACGCCAAGGCGGAGCCGGCCCTGCGGCCGCTCCTCGACCTGATCGAGAAGACGGACTCCTACGACCGGGTGTGCGTCGGGTCGTTCTCGGAGGCGCGGGTGCTGCGGGCGCAGCGGCTGGCCGGGCCGCGGCTCGCCACCTCGTTCGGCACCCGCGGTGTGGTCGGACTGCGGCTGCGCTCGTGGGGACTGCCCGCGGCGGTGCGGCGGTCGGCGGTCGCGGCACAGGTGCCCGAGTCCCAGTCGGGGGTCCCGGTGGTGGACCGGCGCTTCGTGCGCGCCGCCCACGCGCGCGGGCTGCACGTGCACGTCTGGACCATCAACGAACCCGATCGGATGCACCGGCTCCTGGACCTGGGAGTCGATGGCATCATGACCGATCACATCGACACGTTGCGTGAGGTCATGCAGAAGCGCGGCGTCTGGTTCTGAGGCGCGCGAGCGTACTGCTGCGGGAAAGGCGAGGGCACGGGTGGGCACCGAAACCGTGCGGGCGGGGGCCTCGGACGAGGTCACCGAGCTGCGGCGCGAACAGCGCGGCTGGTACTTCTACGACTGGGCGTGCTCGGTCTACTCGACGAGCGTCCTGACCGTCTTCCTCGGCCCGTACCTCACCTCGGTCGCCGACCACGCGGCGGACGCCGACGGCTATGTGCATCCGCTCGGGATCCCGGTCCGGGCGGGCTCCTTCTTCGCCTACTCGGTCTCCCTGTCGGTGGTCCTCGCGGTCGTGGTCATGCCCCTGGTGGGCAGCGCCGCCGACCGTACCGGCCGCAAGAAGCAGCTGCTCGGCGTGGCCGCGTACACCGGGGCCGTGGCGACGACGGGCATGTTCTTCCTGGACGGCGACCGCTATCTGCTCGGCGGGCTGCTGCTGATCGTCGCGAACGCGGCCCAGTCCGTCGCCCTGATGCTCTACAACTCCTACCTCCCCCAGATCGCCCCTCCCGAGGAACGCGACACCATCTCCTCCCGGGGCTGGGCCTTCGGTTACGCGTCCGGCTCGCTGGTGCTGATCGTCAACCTGGTCCTCTATTCCGCGCACGACTCCTTCGGACTCTCCGAGACGGAGGCCGTCCGCATCTGCCTGGCCGGGGCGGGCCTGTGGTGGGGTGCCTTCACCCTCGTACCGCTGCGGCGGCTGCGCGACCGGGGCGGCCGGGAGGCCGGGGCGACGGCGCCGGGGCTGCGCCGGCTGGCGGCGACCGCCCGGGACATGCGCCGCCATCCGCTGACGCTCTCCTTCCTGCTGGCGTACCTCATCTACAACGACGGCATCCAGACCGTGATCTCCCAGGCGTCCGTGTACGGCTCCGAGGAACTCGGGCTCGGCCAGTCGACGCTCATCGGCGCGGTCCTGCTGGTGCAGGTCCTGGCCGTGGCGGGCGCCCTGACGATGGGGCGGCTGGCCAGGACGTACGGGGCGAAGCGCACGATCCTCGGATCGCTGGTGGCCTGGACGGTGACACTGGCCGCCGGGTACTTCCTGCCGGCGAAGGCACCGGTGTGGTTCTTCGTCCTCGCCGGCGGCATCGGTCTCGTCCTCGGCGGCAGCCAGGCCCTGTCCCGCTCGCTGTTCTCCCATCTCGTACCGCCCGGAAAGGAAGCCGAGTACTTCGCGGCGTACGAGATGAGCGATCGGGGGATGAGCTGGCTGGGACCGTTGTTGTTCGGGATCACCTACCAGCTGACCGGAAGCTACCGCTCGGCGATCATCTCGCTGGTGGCCTTCTTCGTCATCGGGTTCGCGCTGCTCGCGCGGGTGCCGGTGCGACAGGCGATCGGCGAGGCCGGCAACCCGGTTCCGCAGAAGGTCTAGAAGATCCAGCGGGGAGATCCAGGGGAAGATCCACCAGAAGATTTAGCGTTCAACGCGGAAGGGCGGTAGTGTACGCGTTTGGCCTGCCAGGCGTACCGTTACTGCGCGTCAAAGATGCCGAAACGGTGGGTGACATCTGTTAGCAGATGTGACAAACCGGGCGCTGGTGGGTACAACAAGGGGCGGCTACGACGGCGACACATGACCCGGAACGGGAATCTTTACCGCCGACCGGACGTTGACCGGATGACGACGACAGCGACACCTGTCCTGTGGGCGACAAGCCCGGGAGGCACGATTCATGAGTGAGCGAGCTCTTCGCGGTACGCGCCTCGTGGTGACCAGCTACGAGACGGACCGCGGTATCGACCTGGCCCCGCGCCAGGCCGTGGAGTACGCATGCGAGAAGGGGCACCGCTTCGAGATGCCCTTCTCGGTCGAGGCGGAGATCCCGCCGGAGTGGGAGTGCAAGGTCTGCGGGGCCCAGGCACTCCTCGTGGACGGCGACGGCCCTGAAGAGAAAAAGGCCAAGCCCGCGCGTACCCACTGGGACATGCTGATGGAGCGGCGCACCCGTGAGGAACTCGAAGAGGTCCTTGAGGAGCGTCTGGCGGTTCTGCGTTCCGGGGCGATGAACATCGCGATTCATCCCAGGGACAGCCGCAAGTCCGCATAGTTCCGTGTAGTTCCGTGTAACGGAAGCCGACACAACAACCGAGGGCGCCGTACGTTCTGTGAACGTACGGCGCCCTCGGTTGTGGCGTGCGCGGGGATCGTCAGCGCGTCAGCTCCCCCGTCGGCTCGTCCCCCGCCTCGGGGCCGTCGTTCCGGATCACCTCGCCCTGGACCACCTTTCCGTCCGGGCGGTGCATGCGGGCCTGCTGGAAGGCGTTGCCCAGGGTGCCGGGGGCGGCGGCGCGGAGCCTGCGGTCGAGGGTGCGTTCGGCGAGGCGGGAGACCGCCTTCTGGACCGGGGGCAGCAGGAGCAGCAGGCCGAGGGCGTCGGAGACCAGGCCGGGGATCATGAGGAGCAGGCCGCCCAGCATCATCAGGCCGTTGCCACCGCCGCGCTCCGGGGAGCCGCCGCGCTGGATCGCCTCGTTGAGGCTCTGGAAGGCGCGCCGGCCGGCGCGCTTGATGACCACGGCCCCGGCGACGAAGCCCGCCACCAGCAGCAGGAAGACGGTCATGCCGCCTGCCGCGCCCGCGACCACCGTCAGCAGCCAGATCTCCAGCACCAGCCACACCGCGAGACCCAGCGGCAGGTATCTGCCGAGCCGGGAGCGCCGGGGGCGGGTCGTGTACGGAGGGGTCTGCGCGCCAGTCGTCATGCTCCCAGTGTGCCTGGGCCCGGCTCAGTGCGGCATAAGGGGATGATCAACCGCAACTGTGAGGTTCGCCGGAGTCCGCCGGGACGGCTCGCCCCGCCGGCCTCAGGAGGACTTGCCCTTGCCGGTCATCTTGCCCACCCGCTCGGTGACGCCCCACGAGGTGACCCGCCACAGCGCCTCGACGAGGATGTCGCGGCTCATCTTGGAGTCGCCGAACTCCCGCTCGACGAAGGTGATGGGCACCTCGACGACCTGGTAGCCGGCCTTGACCGCGCGGCGGGCCAGGTCGACCTGGAAGCAGTAGCCCTGCGAGGCGACCTCGTCCAGCCCCAGGCCCTCCAGGGTCTCGCGGCGGAAGGCGCGGTAGCCGCCGGTGATGTCCCGGATTGGGAGATCGAGCGCGAGGCGGGAGTACAGGGAACCGCCCCGGGAGATGAACTCACGGGACTTGGGCCAGTTGACGACCCGGCCGCCGGGCACCCAGCGGGAGCCGAGCACCAGGTCGGCGCCCTTCAGCGCGGTCAGCAGGCGGGGCAGCTCCTCCGGCTGGTGGGAGCCGTCGGCGTCCATCTCGACGAGCACGCCGTAGCCGTTGTCCATGCCCCAGTGGAAGCCCGCGAGGTAGGCGGCGCCGAGGCCTTCCTTGCCCTTGCGGTGCAGCACCTGGACGTGGTCGTCCTCCGCGGCCAGTTCGTCGGCGAGCTTGCCCGTGCCGTCGGGGCTGTTGTCGTCGGCCACCAGCACGTGCGCCTCGGGCACGGCCTGGCGGACCCGGCCGACGATGGACTTGATGTTCTCCGCCTCGTTGTACGTCGGAATGATCACCAAGGCCGTGCCGAGCGGGCCGAACCGCCTCCCCTGGGCCTGTGCCGCGAGGGTCCCGTCGCCGTCGTTCACTGCTGCCCCTTCATGTCGTACGCAGGGGACCACCATAGTGGCCGCGGCCTGCGCTGACGCGACGGCTCGTTCGTATGGTGGTGTCGATTCCGCAAGAACGGGGTAAGGATGCCCGTTTCGGGCGGCCGTCATCCGCGCTTTCGCCACCGTGTTCCCTACGGATGGGGGCCCGGCGCCCTTCGGGCCGACCTGGGACCCGCTGGCTGCGGGTCGACCGAAAGCCGTTGTCTACTGAGCGTCCGGGCCCCACCCGGGTCACACCTCCCGACCGGCCGGAACGTTCCCTCGTCGGCGCGGGCGCTGAGCCTGGCTCCCAGTGACGGTGCCCCGGTGCGGCACACCGTCCCTGACCCAGCGGCGCTGCGACGAGTGCGCGAACTGCTCCCCGGTCGGGCGTCCGGTGGTGGACTCCGCCGAACCTACCGGCCCGCTGCCGCTGGCTGTCAACAGCCGTTTGACCTGCACAGACTCCCTCAAAGCCCTGGTCAGCGCGGAGGATGCGCAGGTCGCGCGACGGGGCGGCGGCCGTCGATCACGGCCGCGCCACCCCGGGAGATCACTCGCCCGGCCGTACGAATGCGGCGGGTCACTCGCCCGGTCGTACGAACACGGTCCGGCCGCCCACCACCGTGCGCAGACAGACCGGCAGCTCACGGCCGGGGGTCAGGTCGGGCAGGCCGGGGGTGCCGGAGCGCGGGTCGGTGGACCAGCGGGCGACCCGGTCGTCCGGCGCCTGCACCACCAGTTCGTCGGTACGCCAGACCGCGTAGTCGGCGGGCGCGCCTGGCACCAGGACGCCCGCGTCGTCCCGGCCGGTCGCGCGCCAGCCGCCGCGGGTGTGCGCGGTGAACGCGGCGCGTACCGAGACCCGGTGCTCGGGCGTGTGGTGGAAGGCGGCGGCCCGGACGGTCCCCCAGGGATCCAGTGGGGTGACGGGGCTGTCGGAACCGAAGGCGAGCGGGACCCCGGCCTTGAGGAGAGCGGCGAACGGGTTGAGGGTGCGGGCCCGCTCGGCACCCAGCCGCTGGGCGTACATGCCGTCCGCCCCGCCCCACAGCGCGTCGAAGGCGGGCTGTACGGAGGCGATCAGACCGAACTCGGCGAAGGCGGCGACGTGCTCGGGCGTGAGCATCTCGGCGTGCTCGACCCGGTGCCGGGCGGCACGGACCCGGGCCGGCCCGACCTTCTCGGCGGCGGCGCGCACGCCCTCCACGACGGCGGTGACGGCGGCGTCGCCGATGGCGTGGAAACCGGCCTGCAGCCCCGCCTCGGTGCAGGCGACGACATGGGCGGCGACGGCGGCCGCGTCCAGGTAGGCGGATCCGGTGGTGTGACCGGCGTCGGCGTACGGCTCGTGCAGGCAGGCGGTGTGCGAGCCGAGGGCCCCGTCCACGAACAGGTCGCCGGCGGCGCCGAGCGCGCCCAGTTCCCGCGCCTTCTCGACATCCGCCTCCGCCCAGTAGCCGACCACCCGCGGGCCGGACAGCTCGGCGGCCAGCCGCAGCAGCCCGGTGAAGTCGTCCTCGGAGGAGATCTTCGGCCCGCCGCACTCGTGCACGGTGCCGATACCGAGGGAGGCCGCGTGCGCGAGGGCGGTGCGCTGGGCCCCGGCCCGCTGGGCGGTCGTCACGGCCGCGAACGCGGCGGCGCGTACGGCGTGGTGGGCGTCGCCGGTGAGCGGGGCGTCCTCGCGGGGCTCCGCGCCCGGGACCAGATCCAGCAGGGCCGTGGTGACGACCGCCGAGTGGACGTCGATGCGGGAGAGGTAGAGCGGGCGTCCGCCGGTGGCCGCGTCCAGCTCGGCACGGGACGGCGGGCGGCCGTCGGCCCACCGGGAGGCGTCCCAGCCGTGCCCGAGCAGGACCCGGTCGTCCGGGCGGGCGGCGGCGAACTCCCTGACCAGCGCCAGCACCGCGGCGGGCGAGCTCGCGCCGGACAGGTCGAGGCCGGTCAGGGCGAGCCCGGTGGACGTGGTGTGGACATGGGCGTCCGTGAAGGCGGGGGTGACCAGCGCCCCGTCCAGGTCGACCACCTCGTCGACCCCGTCCGCGAAGGCGTCGGCGGCCCCCTCGGACCCGACCCAGGCGACCTGCCCCCGCTCCACGACCATCGCGGTCGCGAACGGATCGGCGGGACTGTGAACCTCGCCGCGGCGGAGAAGGACGGTTCTGGGTTCGGGGCTGCGCTCACTCATGGGGAACAGTTTCTCTCCTGTCGCCGACGCCTCCGGACAGGGGGCACCCGGAGCCGTCGGCCGTGCTCACCCGTTCCGCCCTGCGGAACACCTGCCCACGGCGGTTGGACTAGATCTTCGGTGGACGCGCCTCGTACGGCGTCGACAGCACCACCGTCGTCCGCGTCGACACCCCCGCCAGGCTCCGCAGCCGGGCCAGGAGTTCCTCCAGTTCGTGCGGGGTCGCCACGCGCACCTTGAGGATGTAGTTCTCGTCGCCCGCCACGCTGTGGCACGCCTCGATCTCCGGGACGCCGGCCAGCCGGTCCGCGATGTCGTCGGGGGCGCTGGGATCGAACGGTTTCACCGAGATGAACGCCGTCATGGGCAACCCCACGGCCTCCGGGTCGACGACCGCGGCATAGCCGCGGATGACGCCACGCTGCTCCAGCCGGCGCACCCGCTGGTGCACGGCCGACGTGGACAGACCCGTGGCCTTGCCCAGGTCCGTGTAGCTCATCCGCCCGTCCTTGACGAGCAGCTGCACGATTTGACGGTCCAGCTCCTCCATGGCGCAAAAACTACAGTGCGCCTGATCTCCTGGGATACCTCAGCGGCGCAGGTCATGGCCGGTTCGTGATGTGACGGACGGCAGGCTGTGAGCCATCTGAGGGACAAATCCACCGCACCGGGCACCTGCGTTCGGCATGTGACGAACGCCACAGCCCTCGAACGGGCTCCGTGATGCTCTCGTGATTACGGCCGAGATCGGACGGGAAGTGCTTGCTGTGGTCGAGGCCGCAGCGCCGTATCGGCCCAGCCCGAGGGGGAGTTACCCATGCAGAGTCTTAAGCGCCCTGGTCGTCCCGTGTCCAAGCGCCCGCAGTTGGTGGTCGAGCCCGAGCCGGAGGGCGTCGAACCCGACGTCTACGAGGCCGAGGAACCGGACGCGTACGACACCTTCGAGATGTTCCGGGTGATCTGCCCGGACTGCACGCAGTCCATCGCACTGCTGGCGGACGAGGAGTTCCTGCCGGAGCACGCGCTGTGCGCCTCGCCGTGGAACCCGTTCGGTCTCACGGTCTGTGCCGGTACGGGCCGCGCGGCGGACGACGCGCCGTCGGCGGACGAGTCGGTCGAGCCGCAGGAGCAGGACACCGCCCTCCTGCTCACCCTCCCGCAGAGTCTGGACTGGCGGACGCAGCCCTTCTCGCACGTCGGCGGCCCGGGCTCACGCCCGATGCGCGTACCGGCGATGCGCCACGACGGCATGGTCGTCAGCCGTCAGGCCGCCTGAGTCACCGCACCGCGTCCCAGTACCTGCCCTGCACCATGGCCCGCAGGCTGCCGTGGTGCAGGATCAGCGTGTCCGGGTCCGCCGGGACGGCGACCTCTCCGAAGTACACCTGCCGGTAGGCGACGCGCAGCATGACGATCGCGTGCCGCAGGGCGGCGTACAGGGTGTAGAAGTCCATGTCCTGCGGGGTGCGGCCGGTGAGGCGGGCGTAGCGGGCCTCGACGTGGTCACGGCGCAGGAAGCCGGGCAGCCCCGGCTGTCCGGAGGCGGTCGTGAGGTCCTGGAAGAAGCGGTGCAGGTAGACGGTCCAGCCGAGGTCCACCTCGCGCGGGGCCGGTGCCGCCATCTCCCAGTCGAGGACGGCGACGGGGTCGAAGCCCTCGTAGAGGACGTTCCCGATCCGGGCGTCGCCCCAGCTCAGTACCGGTGTGCCGGGTTCGCTCGGCCACAGGTCCGCGAGCCGGTCGAAGGCGGTCTCGATCAGGGGCGAGCGGGCGAGTCCGGCCACCACCCAGTCGTAGTAGCGCCGTTGGGACTCGACGTGCCGGTGCAGGGCGTCGCCGTCCCCGGGCAGGGCGAGGAACTCCGCCTCGGACAGGGGCACTTGGTCGTGTAGGCGGGCCAACAGGCCTACTGAGGCGGCTTCGAGGTGCTCCCGTTCGGCGTCGGTCGCCGCGTGCAGCCAGTTCCCCTCGTAGGTGTAGGGCATGACGTCGGGCGGGACGCGCCCCTCGACCCGCTCCATCACGAAGAAGGGCGCGCCGAGCGGTCCGGGGTCCTCCTCCAGCCACAGGACGCGGGGCACGGGCACGTCCGTGCGGTCGGCGACCAGCCGCATCGTGCGGTACTGCCGGGTGAGGTCGTAGGACGGGAAGACCGTGTAGGCCGACGGGTCCGCCGCCAGCCTCAACGCACAGGCACGCAGCGGCGGTTCGGGGTGCTCGATCTCGAAGAGCAGGGTCTCGCTGGACATGCCGTTGGAGGCGGGAACCGTGACGCCGACGGCCTTGGCGCCCGGGAGCCGGGTGTCCAGCCAGGCGGTCAGCCGGCGCGTGAGGTCCTCCGGGTCGCGGGTCGTGGTGCGTGGGCGCGGTTTCGCCGCCATCCCGGCCTCCTCCTTCAGGGCGCCACCGAGTCGAAGCCGGTGAAGCCGCTCGGGTCGTGCCTGCCGAACGAGCCGTGCTCGAAGATGCCGTGGCCGGTCCGTCCGTCGAGGCGGAAGCGGGCCGCGTGGTCGGTGACGCCGTAGGCCGCGCGGGGGTGCGGCACGGTCAGGTCGTAGGTACGGCGGTCCGTCCAGGCGCGGCCCTGCCAGGTGCCGTGCTGCCAGTCGTCGGCCGGCGGGTAGCCGGCGCCGACCGCGAGCGGCGAGGAGGCGAGGATCTCCACCTCCAGTTCCCGGGGTTTGCGCGGGTCGCCGAGGTGGACGACGGCGTGCTCCGGGTGGCGGGTGCCGGAGCGGTAGGTGATCTCGGTCTGCGGCCAGCCGAGTTGGCGGTCGCGCCGGCCCGGGCGGACCAGGGTGGCGTCGTTCAGGGTGCGGTAGCCGTCGGCGTCCTCCTGGGTGATGACCATCAGGAAGCGGTCCTCGAAGCGGACCGGGCACCAGATCCAGTGGAAGCCCTCGGTCGGGTGCTCCGCGGCGAGCCGCCCGCCCTCCTCCCCGGGGATCGGGCGGACGCCCCAGCTGCGGTCCCGGGTGCCGGTCCAGCCGGCCGGGTCGACGCGGTACTCCTCGCCGCCGGCCCGGACCACCCCGGACACTCCCCCGGCCTGCACGAACCTGCGGCCCTCCAACGTCAGCCGGTCACCCCGGCGTTGCAGGTGGTGCGGCTCCCACAGGGCCGGGAAGCCGGCGGTCCACGTGAGGTCGTAGGAGAGGGAGTCGCCCTGGACGGAGTCGTCGCAGCGGAGCCGGAAGCGCCGGAGCGGCTCCTCGACCTCGATGCTCAGCGGGCCGACCGCGAGCCGCATCCGGTCGTCGCCGAGGGCGTCCGAGGCGCGGACCGCGTGCAGGGTGTCCCCGGTGCGCAGGGTGGCGTAGGCGTCGATCACCCCGACGTTCGGGTAGACGCCGAGGCCCAGGATGAGCAGGGCGCGGCCGTCGTGGTCGAGGACGTGGAAGATGCAGCGGTCGTAGGCGTTCCGGTCCCCGGTGGCGACGTGCTTCATGGAGAGCGGGACCTGGTGGACGGGGTACTCGTCGAGCGGTACGGGACGGTCGTCGGCCATGGCGGGCCGTCCCCGGAGGCTGGAGACGGTCCGGCTGACGGTACGTCAGAAAACAGGGGGAGGCCAGATCCGGGACCGGACGTCCACGAACTCACGCACGATTCGGAGGATCGGTGACCCGGGCGGCCGCCGCCGCGTTGGCCAGGCGTGACGACCACTTACACCACCCTCGGCCGTCAGCGCCGGATCTTCGTGCCCCCGCCCGCGGCGTCGCTGCCACCGCCTGCGCCGCAGGATCCGCCCATCTACCGCGAGCTGCTGCGGACCTGGGCCGACCGGGGCCGCGCCCTGCCGGGCCGCCACGACCCGGAGTGGGCCAGGCTGGCGGCCCCGACGGTCACCCGCGGGCAGTTCAGCGAGTTCTGCGACTTCAGCGACTTTCCGGCCCCGCCACATGACGGGCGATGACCATCCGCTGGATCTGGTTGGTGCCCTCCACGATCTGCAGGACCTTGGCCTCGCGCATGTAGCGCTCGACCGGGAAGTCCGCGGTGTAGCCGTAGCCGCCGAGTATCTGGACGGCGTCGGTGGTCACCTTCATCGCGGTGTCGGTGCAGTGCAGCTTGGCCATGGCGGCCTGCTTGGCGAACGGGCGGCCCGCGTCGCGCAGCCGGGCCGCCGCGAGGTAGAGGGCCCGGCCGGCCTCGATCTGGGTGGCCATGTCGGCGATCATGAAGCGCAGGCCCTGGAAGTCCGAGATCGGGTGGCCGAACTGCCGTCGTCCGGTGGCGTAGCCGACCGCCTCGTCCAGGGCCGCCTGGGCCACGCCGATGGCGCAGGCCGCGATGCCGAGCCGGCCGGAGTCCAGCGCCGAGAGGGCGATGGCGAAGCCCTGGCCCTCCTCGCCGAGGCGGCGCTCGTCGGAGACCCGGACGTCGTCGAAGTGGACCTGGGCGGTGGGCGAGCCCTTCATACCCATCTTCTTCTCGGGCACCGCGCCGCTGAGGCCCTCGGCGTCGCCGGGGACCAGGAAGGCGGTGATCCCGTGCGAGCCCTCGGCGCCGGTGCGGGCCATGACCGTGTAGAAGTCGGCGATGCCGCCGTGCGTGATCCAGGCCTTGGTGCCGTTGATCACCCAGAAGTCGCCGTCCCTGACGGCCCTGGTGCGCAGCGAGGCCGCATCCGAACCGGAGGCCGGCTCGGAGAGGCAGTAGGCGCCGAGCAGGCCGCCGCCGAGCATCGCGGGCAGGTGCTCGACCTGCTGCTGCTTGGTGCCGTAGGCGGCGAGCGCGTAGCTCGCGAGGGTGTGCACGCTCACGCCGAGGCCGACGGTGAGACGGGCCGCGGCCAGCTCCTCCAGGACCTGGAGGTAGACCTCGTAGGGCTGCTCGCCGCCGCCGTACTCGGCGTCGTAGGGCAGGCCGAGCAGGCCCGACTCGGAGAGCAGGGTGAAGACCTCGCGCGGGAAGCGCCCGGCGTCCTCCTCCTCGGCTGCCTTGGGCGCGATCTCACGCCGGGCGATCTCGCGGACCAGCGTGAGCAGGTCCCTCGCCTCGTCCGTCGGTAGTTGACGCTCCACCGGCTGCGGGTCGCGGTCGGACATGACGTCGGTCTCCTCCCTGTCGGGCGCGGCGGTCACGGCCCGTGGGATAGGAGCGGCGCCGCCTGTCGATCGAGTGCGGCCGAGGTCGGCGTTCCGGGTCTCGGAAGCTGCTGACCTGCGGCTGCGCAGTGAGTATGCCCGATCGGGGACCTCCCGTCACCAGTTAACGACCGCTTACTTCAGGAATGCCAGGACAACATTCGAAACCAGCGAAATTGGTCCGAACCATTGACCCGACTGGTCTAGTCCTCCTAAGGTTCATGACCAACGCTTTACCGCGTTCATGCCAATCGGCGCGCGTTCCCCTCTCCCCCAGGAGGAGACACCCGATGCACACCACTCACCGCTCCCGTTTCCGGGCGCTGCTCTCCGCGGCCTGTTGCGCCGTCCTCGGCGCCGGGCTGCTGGCCGGCGCGGGCACGGCGTCCGCAGCGGCGTCCGCCCCGTCCGCTCCCCAGGTGCAGGCCGGCTCCAAGGTCGTCGGCTACTTCACGGAATGGGGTACCTACGACCGCAAGTACCTGGTCAAGAACGTCGAGGCCTCCGGCTCCGCCGCGAAGCTGACCCACATCAACTACGCCTTCGGCAACGTCACCGGCGGCAAGTGCGCGATGGGCGACTCGTACGCGGCGACCGACCGGACCTACACCGCAGCCGAGTCCGTGGACGGCGTCGCGGACACCTGGGACCAGCCGCTGCGCGGCAACTTCAACCAGTTGCTGAAGCTCAAGAAGAAGCACCCGAACCTCAAGATCCTCTGGTCCTTCGGCGGCTGGACCTGGTCCAGCGGCTTCGGCGAGGCCGCCAGGAACCCCACCGCCTTCGCCCAGTCCTGCTACGACCTGGTGAAGAACTCCAAGTGGGCGGGTGTCTTCGACGGCATCGACATCGACTGGGAGTACCCGAACGCCTGCGGCAACACCTGCGACACCAGCGGCCGGGCCGCGTTCAAGAACGTGATGGCGGCCCTGCGCTCGAAGTTCGGGAGCAGCTCGCTGGTCACGGCCGCGATCACCGCCGACGCCACCAGCGGCGGCAAGATCGACGCGGCGGACTACGCGGGCGCGGCACAGTACGTCGACTGGTACAACCCGATGACGTACGACTACTTCGGCGCCTGGGCCTCGACCGGCCCGACGGCACCGCACTCGCCGCTGAACTCCTACTCGGGCATCCCGACGGCGAACTACTACACCTCGGCGACCATCGCCAAGCTCAGGGGCCTCGGCATCCCGGCGGCCAAGCTGCTCCTCGGCATCGGCTTCTACGGCCGCGGCTGGACCGGCGTCACCCAGGCGGCGCCCGGCGGCACGGCGACCGGCCCGGCGGCGGGCACGTACGAGGCAGGCATCGACGACTACAAGGTGCTCAAGACCAAGTGCCCGGCGACCGGCACGGTGGGCGGCACGGCGTACGCCAAGTGCGGCAGCGACTGGTGGAGTTACGACACCCCGGCGACCATCGCGACCAAGATGACCTACAAGAACCAGCAGGGCCTGGGCGGCACCTTCTTCTGGGAGCTGAGCGGCGACACCACGAGCGGTGAGCTGATCAAGGCCATCAACTAGCCCCCTTCCACGGGGGACTTGGGGCGGGGGGACCACGAGCCCTCCGCCCCTTCCGCGTCAGGCGTCCCGGCGGGCCGGGGCCGGGGCGCGGTAGGACGGGTCCAGTTCCTCGATGGCGCGCAGGGTGCCGCCGAGCGTCTTGACCAGCAGCTCGCACAGGGTCTCGCGGGAGAGCACGGGCCGGTCGATCCAGTCCAGGGTGGCACCCTCCACGCTGCACAGCCAGGCGAGCAGGCCGGTCCTGGCGAGCGGGGCGATGTCGGTACGGCCGTAGGCGCCCTCCGCGATGGTCGCGACGATCGCCTCGCGCACCCCGTCCCGGATGGCGTGCACCTCGGTGTCGAAGCCGACACCGCCGCTGACGATCGTGCGGTACGCGGCCTGGTGGTGCTCGGCGTAGCGCAGATAGCTGTCGATGGTGCGGTGGACGCGGTCCGTCTGGGGCAGCTCCAGACCGCTCGCGGCATAGGTGACCAGGTCGGCGACGGAGTCCTGGATGATCGCCAGGTAGTAGCCGCGCTTGGACTGGAAGTAGTAGTAGATCAGCCCTTTGGCGACATGCGCCTGCCTGGCGATGTCGTCCATGGAGAGCGCGTCGTACGAGGTGTCGGCGAACAACTTCCGCCCGATGGCGATGAGTTCAGCACGACGAGCCACGGAACGCTCGGTGCCGCGCGCCCGGGGACGGGCGGCGGCACGCTGTTGACTGATATTCAATTTCGACCCTGGTCTCAACGGGCTGCGGGACATCCGCAGTATGTCAGGTCGGGTCGTGGGTCAGGTCACAGCAGACCGAGTTGGGTGACCAACATGGCGATGACCACGACAAGGGTCCAGCCCATGACGTGTTCCAGAACCTTCGGGCCGTCGTCCTTGGGGCCGCCGGTGCGGGCGCGGGCGGCGGTGGCGGAGTGCGTGGTCATGACGTCCACCATGCCACTGGTTGCGGCTTTTGCGGTGGAGAGCTTGGTCACAGGATAGCGGCCCCCGGAGTGCCCGGGGACCGCTGTTGTGCCTGGTCAGGCCCGGCACAGCCGCTCACCGGGATCTTCAGCCGATCACCAGCGTTCCGCTCAGGCTCCTCCCGTTCGTGACGTTGGCCATGTTCACCGTGTAGCTGCCGTCGGCGAGACCGTCCGCCGTCGTGAAGACCACGGACTTCGAGTCCTCGGCCCACGTGAAGTACGAGATGTCCAGCGGAGATCCGTCCTTCACGATCGAGAACGACGCGGCCGTGGCGTCCAGGGCCCGGTCGAACGTCGCGGTGAGCTCGTTCGTGCCGGTCTTCGTGACCGTCATCGTGGGGTGGGTGCCGGGGTCGGTCGCCGGGACCTTCAAGAAGAAGTACCAGGTCGTCACGGTCGACCTCCCGGGCTTCGGTCTCTCACGGATCGCTTCCGGCCGGTTCGACACCGGGACCCACCCGGAAGCGATCCAGGCGGTCCTCGACCACGCCGGGATCGACCACGCCTTCCTGGTCACCCAGTCGCTCGGCGGCTACAGCGGCCTCTCCTACACGGTGCACAACACGGACCGCATCGCGGGTCTCGTCATGACCTCCACCCTCGGTCCGGTGGGCGACGAGATCTCCGGGCTGAACGCCAAGGGCCGCGAACAGGTCAAGCACCTCTCGGTGGCGGACTTCCTGCTCACCAAGGAGTTCCAGGCCGAGGAGGAGGAGCGGGTCCACCTGTTCTTCCAGCTCGGCAGCTTCAACCAGACCGGCCCCGGCCGGCCCAACCGCCTCCGCAACTCCCTGCAGGGTTCGGTGGCCGTGCAGCAGATGCGCGACGCCATCAAGGCCGGCGTCCACATCACGGTCCTGGAGGGTGGTGCGGACGTCATGGTCCACAAGCCGGCCTACGCCCGTCTGCGCGAACTCCTGCCTGAGGCGAACGTGCAGCTCGTCGAGGGTGCGCCGCACTCGGACTACTGGGATAACCCCCAGCGGTTCAACGCCGTGGTCGACGCGATCCTCGACCGCGCGTACCCCGCGCGCTGAGGGGCCCGGCCCGCCGGCTCCCCGCCGGCGGCCGGGGCCACGGCTCCCGGTCGCCCCCGGAACAGCACCACGAGCGACAGAAAGCACTGAGGTGAGGGCGTTGCCCACCGAGAAGTTGCCCACCGGGAATCCGGCCGCCGACGTCGTCACGGGCTGCCGTGTGCTCGGCACCGACGACCACGGCGACCCCGTGTGGGGCCATGTCTCCCGCCGTGACCCCCAGGACCGCGGCGTGTGGCTGAAGACCGGTGGCCGCGGCTTCGACGAGGTGTCCGGGGACGACGTGGCACTCGTCGACCTGGACGGCAACCTGCTGGAGGGGACGGGGACTCCGCCCAAGGAGTTCCCGCTGCACACCGAGGTGATGCGGGCCCGTACCGACGTGGGGGCCGTGGTCCACTGCCACCCGCCGTACTCCATCGCGCTGGCCGCGACCGGACAGCCGCTCCACGCCTTCTCCAACGGCGCCGGCCCGGCCACCCGGTGGGCGTCGGCCACCGCTCCCGGGGACACACTGGAGATCTCCGGCCAGGCCCGAGGCGGACTCCGTCTCCGCCCGGACACCTCGAAGGTGGTGTTGCTCGGCGACCACTGCGCGCTGCCCGCCATGGCGACCGTCCTGGAATCCCTTCCGTCAGGGGTCGCCGCCGAAGCGGTGATCGAGGTCGTCGGCGCCGACGACGAGATCGCGCTGGCGCGTCCCGCCGTCTCCGCCGTCACCTGGGCGGTGGAATCCGGCCGCCCGGGCGCCCGGCTGGTCGCCGCCGTCCAGGAGATGGTCTTCTCCGACGAGCCCACCGAGGTCTGGGTCGGCTGCGAGGCCGGCGCGATGCGCGAGATCCGCCGGCACCTGCTGGCGAACGGGGCGCGGCGGGCCGGGACCGCACCCGGCGGGGGCGTGCTCACCCTGCACACCCGCGCCTACTGGAAGCTGAACACGGCCAACCACTCCGATCACGACACCGGAGAGGACGACTGAGTCCGCCGGCCCGACGCTGCCCCGTGCGGCCCCCGGTCAGCTGATGCCGACGGCGGCGAGCGCGCGCTGCTGGCTCGGTGCCGGATGCACGGGGAAGTACAGGTAGCAGACGCCCCCGGTGCCGGAGACGACCTTGCCACTGGCGTTGTACCGCTTGGTCCGCAGCCAGATGTTCTCGAACTCCCGCCGCTGGTAGACCCGCCGGACCGCGTCGTCGGTGGCCGAGAACGGGTCGTTGGCGATCACGTCGCCGTCCGCGGTGAAGCCGATCACGGTCATCAGGTGCCCGGAGGTGCCGTAGCCGGCGCCCGTCAGCTCCGAGGCGAGGAACGACTGTGACGTTATGGCCGGGATGCCGGCCGCGATCAGGGTCTCCAGGTCGGTGAGCGAGGCCAGTCGCGTTATCACCCCCTGGAGGTCCGGGTACGTCGACGCGTAGGCGGCGTTGAACGGCCAGTTGCCGCAGCCCCCGTACTGGTAGTCGTAGGTGTAGCGGGCCGCGTAGCAGACCTGGGGGTCGGTGTACGACGGGTCGACCCAGGCCAGCTGCGCGGCGGTGGGCCGGCCGCCCCAGTACTCGACGATCATCTGCGAGGAGGTGGGGCTGCACCAGGCCTCGCCGCCGTTGTCGTACTCGGGGTACTGGCCCTTGTGGATCTCCTGGGAGTAGCGCGGGACCTTGAGCTCCTGGGCCAGGCCCGGGGTTGAGGCGGGGACGGTGAAGCGGTCCGGGATGTCGGAGGCCATGGCGCCGAGCCGCCAGACGGTCGGGGTGAGCTTGGTGCCCGGCTTGCGGTAGAGGGTCAGGCGCAGCTGGTACGAGGTGAGGCGCAGGCCCGTGGTGGCGTCGTCGATCGCGAAGGTGTCGGTCCAGATGGTGCTCTTGCCGTCCGTCTGGCCGTCCACCGAGGTCCGCTTGATGTCCTGGTCGCCGGCCGCCCAGCGGCCCATCACGTACCAGGGGGTGTCGGTGCCGTCGGAGTAGGTGCCGTGCAGCTCGACCTTGATCCAGGTGCCGGCCGGGGTGTCCGCGTTCCAGGAGGCGATGGTCTCGGTGGCGGGGACGGCCGGCTGGTGCACCGGGCCGGTCCAGGTGGCGTACTCCCAGCTGGCGGCGGTGCCGGTGTGGGGGTCGGTGTAGGAGGTGGTGCCGGCCGGGGTGCCGATCACCACGCCGGGCCGGTCCCCGGCGACGGCGCCGACGCCCTTGGCGGTGCCGGTCTTCCAGTCGCTGTAGGTCGTCCAGGAGCGGTGGTCGATCGGGCGGGTCCCGTCCCGGCCGTGGCCGGGACGCCCGTGCCCGGGACGGCCGTTCCCGGCCCGGCGGGTCTCGGTCCGGGCGGTCGCGTCGGCGTCGGTCTCCGGCGCGGCGACCGCGGGCACCGCGGGCACCACGCCCTGGGCGACGGTCGCCGCCGCGACGGCGGCGGCTGCCAGAACGGTTCTGCGGGACGGCTGTTCGGCTCTGCTCATGGGCGGAGGACCCCCAGGTGTGCGCGTCACGGCTGATCCGGAGCAAGAGGCTGTGGGGCAACTATGGAGCAGACGCCATGCCCCTGCCAGCACTTCCGCTCATGCCACGCCCACCAATATTGGTCTCGTCCGCCGAAAGGGCCCCGGCGCGGTCGCCGGGGCCCTTTCCACGGTCCTCGTCGGCTCAGATGAGGTCCATGGCGGCGACCTCGTCGGGGCGGCCGTAGCTGACCGGGCCCTGGAAGCGGCGGCGGGCGGTGGCGAACCACCAGACCGTGGCCACGACCAGGACGGCGGCCAGCGCGATCGGCGCGTAGTTGAAGGAGTCGACGGTGATCGGCGAGGCCTGCGGCAGCATGAACAGGATGCTGCTGAGCAGGATCCAGGTCACCGCCAGCCAGCCGACCGGCCTGCTCCAGCGGCCCAGGTTCCACGGCCCGGGCTGGAAGTCGTCGCCCAGCCGCAGCCGCAGGAACACCGGCACGGCGTAGGCGAGGAACAGACCGACGACGTTGACGCTGACGATCGCGGTGAACGCCGTGTGCGACCACCAGCCCGGCACCACCAGGGCGACCGAGCAGGCCACCGCGAGCCAGACGGCCTTGACGGGGGTCCGGGTGCGGGGGGAGACCGAGTGCCACAGCCGGGAGCCGGGCATGGCACCGTCCCGGGAGAAGGCGAAGATCTGCCGGGTGTTGCTGGTGAGGTTGGCGAGACCGCAGAAGAGCATGGCGCCGATGACGACGAGCAGCATCGCCTTGGCCCAGCCCATGCCGAGCCCGTCGATGAGGATCTGGACGGGCGGCGCGGAGGAGCTCGCCACCTTGGTGTAGTCGCCGATGCTGTACACCAGCGCGAGCATCAGGACGAGACCGGTGATCGCCGAATAGCCGATGGACCGGATGATCCCTCTGGGGGCGTTGACGGTCGCCTGGACGGTTTCCTCGGACATGTGGAAGCTGCCGTCGAAGCCGGTGAAGGTCCAGCTGGTGACCAGGAGCCCGAGCAGGCCGCCGTAAAGGCCGTTGGTGAAGCCGGTGTTGTTCACGAAATGCGTCACGAAGGACGCGGACTGGTGGTGGTCCGGCATCACGGTCAGTGTGCTCACGATCACCACGAGTCCGATCAGCAGCCACCAGACGGAAATCCGGTTCAGTACGGCGACGAGCTGCACGGTGTAGGTGTTGGCGAGTCCCTGGACGACGATGATCAGGGCCGTGATCAGGACCGTCTGGTGGGTGGTCGGCGTGTACGAGGGCCACTGCAGGGCGACGAAGGCCTGGATGAAGGTGGCGGCCGCGTAGCCGGTGGCCGCGGTGCCGCCGATCTGGCCCACGAAGTTCAGCCAGCCCGTGTACCAGGACCAGGCGCCCTTGTGCCGTTTGGCGAGTTTACCGGCGGAGAAATACAGGGCACCGCTCGTCGGATAGGCGGAGGCGACTTCCGCCATGGCGGCGCCGATGCACAGCACCATCAGGCAGACGCCGATCCAGCCGAACACGAGAATGCGGGGGCCGCCCGCGTTCATACCGAATCCGAAGGAGGAGAAAATACCGGAGAGAATATTGATGATGGTGAAGGAGATGGCGAAATTGTCGAACGCCTGGAATCGGCGGGTGAGTTTCCGCGGATAACCCATCGCGTGCAGGGTCGCGTCGTCGTCGAGCGTGACGGGGTCCGCTGTGCGTTCTGACACGTGCCGGCCTTTCTCTGGGACTCTAGGAAGGGATGGGCAGGCCGCAGGCGCGGCGGGCCCGCGAGAGCTGGTCGGCCGGTTCGCCGAAGACACTCCAGGGCATGCGTGAGGCGTACGGTCCCATGGCCGTGAAGACCGCCCGGGCCTCGAACTCGCACCGGGCCATGACCAGCGCGTGCGCGAGGTAGGCCAGGTCGAGCACCGGGGTGAAGCGGTATCCGGACACCGTGGGCAGCCAGTTGTGGTAGCTCGACAGGGCGGTGCTGCGCCACTGGGGCTGTTCCCAGACCCGCTCGGCGAGCAGCTGGGTGGGGTTGTGGCTCTCCACCAGCGCGACCAGCGGCAGCAGCCGCAGCGCCGAGCCGGCGGGGGCCCGCTGGGCGAGGAAGGCGGCGACGTCCCAGGCCGCGTTGACCGAGCCGCCGTACCGGGTGAAGAAGAAGGACAGGAAGCGGTGGTGGGCCTCGCGGTGCCAGGGGTCGAGGGCGAGGGTGTGCGCGAACAGCCGCCATGGGCCGGGCGGGGAGGTCAGCAGGCCGCCGGGGGCGGGGTCGTGCGGGCGGTGCAGCCGGGCCATGGCCAGCTTGGCGGCCCAGGGCGTGGGGTCGGCGGGGTTCATGGTGCTGGCCCGGTCGCAGGCGGCGAGGGCGATCCGCTCCAGCGCCTCGGCGCGCTCGTCACGGGCGTCGGCCGCCCGGATCGCCCGCTGCACGGCCACCCGGGCCCACATCAGCGTGGACTCGGCACCCGGTTCCTCGGCCAGCCACCGTTCCACCAGGTCGGTGCCGGCCGCCTCGGAGGCGAGGACCAGGGAGCGGTGGGCCCGCAGGGGGAAGTCGGCACGCGTCTCGGCCAGCGCCTCACGGGCGGTCAGATATCTTCCGGCGCGCACGTCCACGCATACGCTCGCGAGCACACGGTCGTCGGCCGCCGGATGCCATACGTACTGCCCTTCGAATAACTCCGCGGCCATCTTCCCCTGTCCGTCCCCGTTCGACGCGTGCACGCTGAAGGCACCCTACTCAGGGCCGGGCACACCGGAAACACGCGAGGTCGACATATCGGTCAGCCGGACGGAAATATCAATGCGCACGGCAAAGAACGGCCAGAAATTAGTTCAAGCCGCGACTTCCCGGGGCCGCAGACGCCCGCTATGCGCCGCACTACTAGAATGTTTCCGGAAAACACCCCACCCCGCAGCACACCTGGGAACGGCCATTCACCACCTCGCCTCCGCACTCCGGACCCTGCCGCCCTCCTGCGGCCCGGTCCGCCTCGTCGGCGTCGACGGGCACGCCGGATCCGGAAAGACCACGTTCGCCGGGCAGTTGGCCACCGCCCTGGGCGGGGCGCCGGTGCTGCACCTCGACGACATCGCCAGCCACGAGGAGCTGTTCGCCTGGACCGGCCGCCTGCTGGCCCAGGTGATCGAGCCGCTCGGCCGCGGCGGGACGGCGCACTACTCCCCCTACGACTGGCACACCCGCCGCTTCGGCCCGCCCCGCGCGCTGCCGCCGGCCCCGGTGATCCTCGTGGAGGGCGTCGGCGCCGGCCGCCGGGCACTGCGCCCCTTCCTGGCGCGACTGCTGTGGATGGAGCTGCCGCACGAGGAGTCCTGGACGCGGGGCAGGGCGCGGGACGGCGCGGAACAGCGGGACTTCTGGGTCGAGTGGGTCAGGGCGGAACGCGAACACTTTTCCGAGGACCCCTCCAGGCCGTACGCCGACCTTCTGGTGACACAGTCACAGAAGGGATATGAGGTGCTGCCGGGGCCGGTGAAAGCGGTTGGACCGGACCAGAATGTCACCCACCGTGACGGACCGTCGGCCGTGTGCTGAACTTGTGAAGACACGCCTCCAGGAAGTTGCCCGAGTACCTCAACTCCGCTTGACCCGGGGGCCGTACAGGACTTACGTTCTGAATGAGCGGCCATCGAAGCCGCCCTGCAGACGCGAAGCCCCCGGTTGTTCCCCCGTGATCGGGGGCTTCGTTCTGCCCTTTACCCCTTTTGTGTGCGCCGCGTGCACCCTTCCGCTCACCCTCGGTCACCGAGCCGTGTGCGCCCTTTCTGCCCCCACCTCGCCAAACGGCCTGTGCGGCACCCTTCGGCGGGCGGTGGAACCGCAGGTACGATGCCCTCGGTGCGACCTTCGAACGGCTGCTTCGCGCACCTGCAACTCCGGTCCGCGGCACAGCGGTTCGACCAACGGCGGCCATCGGGGGGAGCCCGGGGGCCAACCACGGGGGCACGGTTTGTGGGGGACGTGATGGATTTCGGCACGCAGGGCCTCGATGCCCCGGCCGACCTCGCCTGGCTACGAGGCGTGGACGCCTACACGATGGGCGCCTATCCGCAGGCGGAGGAGGAGTTCCGCACCGCGGTGCGGATGGATCCCGGGATGGCCGACGGCTGGCTCGGGCTGCACGCGCTGCGCGTGGACACGACGACCGCGCTGCTGCGGATGTTCCGGCACCGGGACCGCTTCGGCGAACAGCGTGGCCGGCATCGCCGCACGCTGAACTCCTGGTACTGGCTGGGCTGGTGGGTACAGCCGGTCCTGGAGAGCCCGCGCGACCTCCTCCTCGCCCACGCCTCGCACTGGCTGGACGGCAGGCACGTCCCGGAGCTCGACCGGGCCCTCGCCGGGCTCCCGCCGGTGGACGCCGACCCCCAGGTCCGCTTCCTGCACGCCTGCCGGGCCTACCTGGTCAAGGACTGGGAGCAGCTGGTACGGCACACCGACCCGCTCCTCGACGACCCCATGCTCGGCATCGAGGCGGGCCTGTTCGGCGGCATGGCCCGGGTCCGGCTCGAAATGTACGGCCAGGCCGAACCGCTGCTCTCCGCGGCGCTGATGCGGTGCCGCAGCGAACAGCCGCAGCGCAAGGAGCTGCGCTACTGGCTGGCGCGGGCGCACGAGGGCACCGGCCGCAGCGCCGCCGCGCTCCCCCTCTACCGGGCCGTGCACCGCGTCGACCCCGCCTTCATGGACACCTCCGCGCGGCTGGCCGCGATAGCCGAGGGCGACGGGTACGACGACACGGCCGACTTCGCGGCGATCACCCTCACCGGCGCCGGGCAGGACGTCGTGGACGGGCCCGACATGCTCGACCCGCTCTTCGGCACCGAGGGCCGGGACCTGCGGTTCGGGGAACCGGAGCCGCCGGCCGGGGCTATGCCGTCGGTGATCGACCCGGCGGTGCGCGAGAAGGTCGTGCCGTCGCCTCCGCTGCCGGCCGGGCCGACCGACCCCGCGTTACTCGAGGAGGCGCTCGCGGAGCTGGAGCGCATGGTCGGCCTCGAACCCGTGAAACGACAGGTCAAGGCGCTGTCCGCGCAGTTGAACATGGCCCGCCTGCGAGCCGGGCAGGGGCTGCCGGTGCAGCCGCCGAAACGCCACTTCGTCTTCTCCGGGCCGTCGGGCACCGGGAAGACCACCGTCGCCCGCATCCTCGGCCGGGTCTTCTACGCGCTGGGCCTGCTCGGCGGGGACCATCTCGTGGAGGCGCAGCGGGCCGACCTGGTCGGCGAGTACCTCGGCCAGACCGCCGTGAAGGCGAACGAACTGATCGACTCCGCGATCGGCGGCGTGCTCTTCGTCGACGAGGCCTACTCGCTCTCCAACTCCGGCTACGGCAAGGGGGACGCGTACGGCGACGAGGCGCTCCAGGTGCTGCTGAAGCGGGCCGAGGACAACCGGGACCACCTGGTGGTGATCCTGGCCGGCTACCCCGAGGGCATGGACCGCCTGCTGGCCGCCAACCCGGGGCTGTCCTCCCGCTTCACGACCCGCGTGGACTTTCCGTCCTACCGCCCCCTCGAACTGACCTCGATCGGCGAGGTGCTGGCCGCCGAGAACGGGGACGCGTGGGACGAGGAGGCACTGGACGAGCTCCGGTCGATCGCCGGGCACGTGGTGGACCAGGGCTGGATCGACGAGCTGGGCAACGGGCGGTTCCTGCGGACGCTGTACGAGAAGAGCTGCGCCTACCGGGATCTGCGGTTGTCCTCGTATCCGGGGGTGCTGTCGCGGGGCGACCTGGCGACGTTGCGGCTGCCGGACCTGATGCAGGCGTACGGGGAGGTGCTGTCGGGGAGGGGGCCGCAGGATCCGGCGGCCGGGATGTAGGTGCGGGGCGGGCTGGGGCCGGGGGGTGGGGACACTTACCGGCGCTGGCAGGGTGCCGCCGCGCCCACCCGTGCCGCCCTGCGGCACGCCTGCCCGCAGTTAAATCTTTTAGGGGCGCGGGGAACTGCGCGACCAGCCCCCACCGGCCCGCAGCTCCCCACCGTGCTCGGCCCACCGTCACTCTGGCTCCCTCGCGAAGTCAGCCGGCCATGGCCTCCTCCGGCTCCCCGCTCGCCCTCGGCTCCGGAGTGCGCGGCGCAGCCGGACGATCCCTGTGCGCCGGGTCCGTCACCTCCCCGACCAGCAGCTCCAGGACGTCCTCCAGCGCCGCCAGCCCCAGCACCCGGCCGTTCGCGTCAGCGACCTGCGCCAGGTGGGTCGCCGCCCGCCGCATCACGGTCAGCGCGTCGTCCAGGGGCAGCTCGGCCCGCAGCGTCGTCATCGGGCGCCATATCTGCTGCGGCACCGCGCGGTCGGAGTCCTCCAGGTCCAGGACGTCCTTCACATGGACGTAGCCCATGAAGGCGCCGGACTCGGCCGCGACCGGGAAGCGGGAGTAGCCGGTGCGCGCGGTGAGCTCGACGATCTGGCCCGGGGTGACCGACGGCGGGACCGTGATCAGGGACTCGCGGCGCAGGAGTACGTCCGTCACCGGGCGGGAGCCCAGTTCCAGCGCGTCCTCCAGGCGCTCCCGCTCCTCGGGGTCGAGGAGACCCGCCTGGCCGGAGTCCTCCAGGAGCCGGTTGAGCTGCTCGCTGGTGACGACGGCCTCGACCTCGTCCTTCGGCTCCACTCGGAAGAGCTTCAGGATGCCCTGGGCGCAGGCGCCGAGCGCGACCGTGATCGGCCGGCACACGCGGGCGAAGGCGACCAGGCCGGGGCCCAGCCACAGCGCGGCCTTCTCCGGCGCCGCCATCGCGAGGTTCTTCGGCACCATCTCGCCGATGACCAGGTGGAAGAAGACGACCGCGGCGAGCGCGATCACGTAGCCCAGCGGGTGGACCATGCCGTCGGGCAGGTGGACGGCCTCGAACAGCGGCTCCAGCAGGTGGGCCACCGTCGGTTCGGCCACCGCGCCCAGCGTCAGCGAGCAGACGGTGATGCCGAACTGGGCCGCGGCCATCATCTGCGGGAGACGCTCCAGGCCGTGGAGGACCTGGCGGGCCCGGGCCGTGCCGAGCGGTTCGATCTGGCTGCGGCGGACGGAGACGAGGGCGAACTCGGCGCCCACGAAGAAGCCGTTGGCGAGGACCAGCAGCGCGGCGAAGACCAGTTGGAGGACGCTCATCGGGCGGCCTCCGCGACGGCGGGGGCGGTGCGGACCAGGCGGACCCGTTCCGCCCGGTAGTGGCCGACCCTGCGGACCGACAGCCGCCAGCCGGGCAGCTCCGCCCGGTCGCCCGGCGCCGGGATGCGGCCGAGCAGGTCGGCGACCAGACCGGCGACCGTCTCGTACGGGCCCTCGGGCACGTCGAGGCCTATCCGCTGGAGGATGTCGACCCGGACGCTGCCGTCGACGTCCCAGGCGGGCTTGCCGTCCTGGGCGGGGGCGGCGGCGAGTTCCGGTGCGTCCGGACTGTCGTGCTCGTCGCGGACCTCGCCGACGAGCTCCTCGACGATGTCCTCCAGGGTGACCACGCCGGCCGTGCCGCCGTACTCGTCGACGACGACCGCGATGGGCTGCTCGGAGCGCAGCCGGGCGAGGAGCGGCTGGACCGGGAGGGTCTCGGGGACCAGCAGGGCCTTGCGGGCGATGCGGCCGACCGGGGTACGCAGCCGGTCGCGGACCGAGACGGCCAGCGCGTCCTTGAGGTGGGCCATGCCGACGATCTCGTCGATCTTCTCCCGGTAGACCGGGAAGCGGGACAGGCCGGTGGCCCGGGTGAGGTTGACGACGTCCTCGGCGGTCGCCGTGTCCTGGAGCGCGCTGACCTTCACCCGGGGGGTCATGACGTGCTGGGCGGTCAGCTCGCCCAGGGACAGGGTGCGGACGAACAGGTCGGCCGTGTCCTGTTCCAGCGCGCCGGCCTGGGCGGAGTGCCGGGCCAGGGAGACGAGCTCGCCGGGGGTACGGGCGGAGGCCAGCTCCTCGGCGGGTTCGACGCCGAGGGCGCGGACCAGCCGGTTGGCGACCGTGTTCAGCGCGGCGATGACCGGGCGGAACAGGCGGGAGAAGCGGGCCTGCGGGCCGGCGACGAAGCGCGCGACCTGCAGCGGCTTGGACACCGCCCAGTTCTTGGGTACGAGTTCGCCGATCACCATCTGGATCGCCGAGGCGAGCAGCATGCCGATCACGACGGCGATGCCGGAGACCGCGCCGTCGGGGAGGCCGGTCGCGGTGAGCGGACCGCGCAGCAGCTCGGCCAGTGCCGGTTCAGCGAGCATGCCGACGACCAGGGAGGTGATGGTGATGCCGAGCTGGGTGCCGGAGAGCTGGAAGGAGAGCTCCTTCAGCGATGCGACGACCGTACGGGCGCGCTTGTCGCCGTCGGCGGCGGCCTTCTCGGCCTCGGGCCGCTCCACGGTCACCAGGCCGAACTCGGCGGCGACGAAGAAGCCGTTGGCGAGGATGAGCAGGAACGCGGCTGCCAGGAGCAGCAGGGGGGTGGTCATGATGCCGCCGCCTCCGAGGCTTCGCGGACTGCGAGAAGGCGGTCCGCGGTATGTCGGGAGGGGGCGGCGCAGGTACTACAGGACGATCCGTCCATCGCCGGAGAGGGTCACTCCTCGGGTAGCAGGAACCCCTGTGCGCCGGGCGCGCGACAGGGGTGGAGGCGGGACGTGAAAAGCCTCCGCCAACAGACTAATCAAGACAGGGGCCGCTGCGGCAGGGGCGACGGCCCGGAGACGGCCCCGAAGTTGCGTGATTTCAGCCCTGATGCTGTTCGGGGTCGTGGCTCGTGTGGGCCTCGGCGAGGGCGCGCAGGGCCTTGGCGTCGGCGATGGCGTGCTGCTTGGCGATGCCCGGCTGGATGCCGAGGGCGGGCAGGCTGGTGCCGTCGCTGAGGTTGAGGAACACCCACGGGTCACCCGGGCGGAGGTTCACCTGGAGGATCTCCGCCCACTCCAGGCGCCGTTTGCTGGCGATGTTCACGACGGTGACCCCGGACTCGTCGGCGACCACCTTCACCCGGGCCAGCTGGGCCAGCGCCCAGAAGATCAGCGCGCCGGTGACGACGAAGCTGAGCTTCTCGCCCGGGCCGAGCTGTTCGAGGAGCAGTGCGACCCCGGATATGGTGACGAAGATCGCGACGCCTGCGGTGAGCAGGATCACGCGGGTGAGGCCCGGCCGGAAGGTGACGGGCAGCGAAGGAAGCTCGGACATCTCGCGCGGGGCCTCAGAGACGGCAGGCGTGGATGGCCGTGGTCAGGATGGCGCGGGCGCCGATGTCGTACAGGTCGTCCATGATCCGCTGGGCGTCCTTGGTGGGGACCATGGCGCGGACGGCGACCCAGCCCTCGTTGTGCAGCGGGGAGACGGTCGGCGACTCCAGGCCGGGGGTGAGGGCGACGGCCTTCTCCAGCTGCTCGACGCGGCAGTCGTAGTCCATCATCACGTAGCTCCGGGCGACCAGGACGCCCTGGAGGCGGCGCAGGAACTGCTGGACCTTGGGCTCCTCGGCGTCGGCGCCGGTGCGCCGGACGACGATCGCCTCGGACTTCATGATCGGCTCGCCGAAGACCTCCAGGCCGGCGTTGCGCAGGCTGGTGCCGGTCTCGACGACGTCGGCGATGACCTCGGCGACGCCCAGTTCGATGGCGGTCTCCACGGCGCCGTCCAGGTGGACGACGGAGGCGTCGACGCCGCCGTCGGCGAGGTGCTTGGCGACGATGCCCTCGTAGGAAGTGGCGACCGTCTTGCCCTTCAGGTCCGCCAGGCCGGTCGCCTCGCCGGGCTTGGAGGCGAAGCGGAAGGTGGAACGGGCGAAGCCGAGCGGCAGGATCTCCTCGGCGTTGGCGCCGGAGTCGACCAGCAGGTCACGTCCGGTGATGCCGATGTCGAGGCGGCCGGAGGAGACGTAGATCGCGATGTCGCGGGGGCGGAGGTAGAAGAACTCGACGTCGTTGACCGGGTCGACGATGCGGAGTTCCTTGGACTCCCGGCGCTGCCGGTAGCCGGCCTCATGCAGCATGTCCGCCGCAGGGCCTGACAGGGAACCCTTGTTGGGGACGGCGATGCGCAGCATGAGGTCGGCTTCCTTCGCTTCGAAAGGGGTTCGAAAAGGGGGTGTCTGAAAGGGGTTCTTACAGGTGGGCGTAGACGTCGTCCAGCGAGATGCCGCGGGCGACCATCATCACCTGGACGTGGTAGAGCAGCTGCGAGATCTCCTCGGCGGCCGCTTCCTTGCCCTCGTACTCGGCGGCCATCCAGACCTCTGCGGCCTCCTCGACGACCTTCTTGCCGATGGCATGGACCCCCTTGCCGACCAGCTCGGCGGTGCGGGAGGTGGCGGGGTCGCCGTGGGCGGCCTTGTGCTGGAGCTCGGTGAAGAGCTCCTCGAAAGTCTTGTTGGACATGGTGAGCGCCAGACTACGCCAATTGCCGCGTCGCTCAGTGCCAGGGTTCAGATACTGAGCGGAGGGTGGCCGCCGTGGCCACCGCCGCCGTCACCGCCTCGTGGCCCTTGTCCTCGTTGGAGCCCGCGAGGCCCGCCCGGTCCAGGGCCGACTCCTCGTCGTCGCAGGTGAGCACGCCGAAGCCGACCGGGACGCCGGTCTCCACGGAGACCTGGGTGAGACCCTGGGTGACGCCCTGGCACACGTACTCGAAGTGCGGGGTGCCGCCGCGGATGACGACGCCGAGGGCGACGATCGCGTCGTAGCCGCGTCCGGCGAGGACCTTGGCGGTGACCGGGAGCTCCCAGCTGCCGGGGACCCGGAGCAGGGTCGGCTCGTCGATGCCCAGGTCGCGCAGGGCGCGCAGGGCGCCGTCCACCAGTCCGTCCATCACCTTCTCGTGCCACTGGGACGCGATGACGGCGACCCGCAGGTCGCTGACATTGCGTACGGACAGTTCAGGTGCACCCTTGCCGCTCACGTCTCTCCTCAGTGCTGTTTCTCTACCGGTGGCCGCAGGTGGCCACGGTCTCCTACTGGTTGGCGCAGGTGGACATCGCGGGAGGCGTGTCCAGCCAGGGCAGGTCGTGGCCCATCCGGTCCCGCTTGGTGCGCAGGTAGCGGAGGTTGTGTTCGCCCGCCTGTACCGGCATCGGCTCGCGCCCGCTGATCTTGAGCCCGTGGTTCAGCAGCGCGTCGCTCTTGTCGGGGTTGTTGGTCATCAGGCGGACGCTGCGCACCCCGAGGTCGGCCAGGATCTGGGCGCCGGCGCCGTAGTCGCGGGCGTCGGCGGGCAGGCCGAGTTCGAGGTTGGCGTCGAGGGTGTCCCGGCCGCGCTCCTGGAGTTCGTACGCGCGCAGCTTGGACAGCAGCCCGATGCCCCGCCCCTCATGGCCGCGCAGGTAGACGACGATGCCCCGGCCCTCGTCCTGGATGCGGTCCAGGGCGGCGTCGAGCTGGGGGCCGCAGTCGCAGCGGGCGGAGCCGAAGACGTCCCCGGTGAGGCACTCCGAGTGGACCCGGACCAGGACGTCCTCGCCGTCGCCGATGTCGCCGTGGACGAGGGCGACGTGCTCGACGCCGTCGGTGGTGGAGCGGTACCCGAACGCGGTGAAGGTGCCGTGCTTGGTGGGCAGGTTGACCTCGGCCTCGCGGCGGACGGTCGGCTCGGCGGCCCGGCGGAAGGTGACCAGGTCGGCGATGGAGATGATCGTCAGGCCGTGCTTGCGGGCGAACGGGATCAGCTCCGGGAGGCGGAGCATCCGGCCGTCCTCGCCGGCGATCTCCACGATGGCGCCCGCGGGGCGCAGGCCCGCGAGGCGGGCCAGGTCGACGGCGGCCTCGGTGTGGCCGTCGCGGACCAGGACACCGCCGGGCCGGGCGCGCAGCGGGAAGACATGGCCGGGGCGGACCAGGTCCGTCGGCTCGGCCTTTCCGCTCGCCAGCAGCCGGAGCGTGGTGGCGCGGTCGGCGGCCGAGATGCCGGTGGTGACGCCGTGTGCGGCGGAGGCGTCCACGGAGACGGTGAACGCGGTCTTCATCGACTCGGTGTTGTCGCCGACCATCTGCGGCAGTTCGAGCCGGTCCAGTTCCTCGCCCTCCATGGGGGCGCAGATCAGGCCACGGCACTCGCTCATCATGAAGGCGACGATCTCGGGGGTGATCTTCTCGGCGGCGATGACGAGGTCGCCCTCGTTCTCGCGGTCCTCGTCGTCGACGACCACGATCGGACGGCCGGCCGCGATGTCGGCGATGGCCTGCTCGACCGGGTCGAGCGTGAGGTCCTCGACGCCGTCGGTGCTGTACAGGATCGGTGCCGCGGTCATGCGGGTGCTCCTTCCAGAGCGGGCCGCGTGCCCTGACGGGAGCGCAGCCACCAGTCGCGCAGGCCCCACAGGACGAGCGCGCCGTAGATGACGTAGACGAAGCCGGAGAAGGCGTAGCCGTTGGTGAAGTTGAGGGGGACGCCGACCACGTCGACCAGGAGCCAGGCGATCCAGAACTCGACCATGCCGCGGGCCTGGGCGTACATGGCGACGACGGTGCCGACGAAGATGTAGGCGTCCGGCCAGGGGTCCCAGGACAGGGACGGGTAGGCCTTGAAGAGCAGGGCGACGGCGACGGTGCCGGCGGCCGCGGCGGCGACCATCGCGCCGCGCTCCCGCCAGGTGGCGAAGCGCGGGACGATGTGGCCGTCGCCGGACTCGCCCTTGTTGCGGTTCCACTGCCACCAGCCGTACAGGGCGACCACCATGACGACGACCTGCTTGCCCGCGCTGCCGGCGAGGTGGCCGTAGAAGGCGGTGAACAGGACCAGGCCGGAGAGGAACTGCACCGGCCAGGTGAGCAGCGAGCGGCGCCAGCCGAGGGCGAGGGTGATCAGGCCGAGGATGTTGCCGATCATGTCGGACCAGATGATGTGCTGGCCGAGGAGGGTGAAGGCCTCGGAGTTCAGCCAGTTCACCGGCCCGCTCCCTGCGTGTTCGCGAGCAGGCGCTCCACGTACTTGGCGACGATGTCGACCTCGAGGTTGACCGGGTCGCCGGGCTGCTTGCGGCCGAGCGTGGTCAGGTCGAGGGTGGTGGGGATGAGGCTGACGGTGAAGTAGTCGGGGCCTGCCTCGACGACGGTGAGGCTGATGCCGTCGACCGTGATCGAGCCCTTCTCGACGACGTACCGCGCGAGGTCGGCCGGGAGCGAGACCTTGACGATCTCCCAGTTCTCGGAGGGCGTGCGCGCCAGCACCTGACCGGTGCCGTCGACATGGCCCTGCACGATGTGGCCGCCGAGGCGGGAGCCGACCGCGGTGGGCCGCTCGAGGTTGACGCGGGAGCCGACGTCCAGGGCACCGAGGGAGGAACGCTTGAGGGTCTCCGCCATGACGTCGGCGGTGAACTCGTCGCCCTCGTGCTCCACGACGGTCAGACAGACGCCGTTCACGGCGATGGAGTCGCCGTGCTGCGCGCCCTCGGTCACTACGGGGCCACGGAGCCGGAAACGGGAGGCGTCGCCGAGATTCTCGACGGCGGTGACCTCACCCAGCTCTTCGACGATTCCGGTGAACACTTCCCGGGTCCTCCTGCCTCAATAGGGCACGGACTCCGGGGCCTGTCGACGGACGACAGAATGTACGGACAGGCACATCGGGGGCGACGCCGACAAGGCCCCGTCCACGAGGGACGAGACCAGATACGGCGGCGCGCACACGTACATGCTCGCCCGCCGCGCACTGCCTCCCATCCGGACTTTAACCGTCGGTCCAGGAATTCCACCTGGTCAACCGGCCGCTGGAAGCGGACGGGTCGCGGACTGTAACCGCCGGTTCGGACTTTCACCGACCCCGGAGTGCGCTGCTTCTGGTACACGGCCAGTGTGCCACGCCTGATCGCGGTCCATACAGGGGAACCGTGTGGGGTGCCTCACAGCTCGCGCCGCTGGACTTCCCAGCCGGAGCTCCGTGTGCACAACCGGGGCCCGGACCAGGACTCTTGACTTTGAGTCACACCTATTGACCCTACTGGTCTAGTCCTTTTAGGGTTCGAGCGGACCCGGTGGCGGTGACGACGGCCCTTGCCCGTCGCCGGGCCCGCCCAGCGCGGGCGTCAGCGGTCCGGTGCCGCGAAGAGTTCGTCCTGGGCGCGCTCGCGGGCGGTGAGCAGGGCGCCGCGCAGGACGGCCGCGCCGCCCAGAGTGCCGGTGCGCACCTCGGTGGCCAGCGGGGACATGCGGCGGAGGCTCGCCTCGACGCGCGTGGCGAGCGCCGCGCCTCCGGCGGGGCCGATCTCGCCGCCGAGGACCACGCAGCCGGGGTCCAGGATGGCGACGACGGCGGCGACGCCGATGGCGATGCGGTCGGCGAGGGCGTCGAGGAAACGGGCGGCGCGCTCCGCAGGGGGTGCCGGGTTCGGTCGTGGGTCGGGGGCGGCGCCGTCGTGGCTGGTCGCGCCCACGCGGCGGAGCCGCATATCGACACGGCCCGCGCCCCTTTGGGGCGCGATCGGGGCACCGCCGACCGCCAGGCGGGCCACCTCCTGGACCACACGGTCGGCCGACAGGTCCCCCGTCCCCACTCCGAACTCCCGCGCCAGCTCCACGATCGCCGCCGCCCCCACCAGTGAGTGGTAGCCGCCGGAGCAGTCCGTCGCCGTGGGCAGGCCGGTCGTGCCCGGCACCGGCAGGAAGCCGATCTCGCCGGTGCCGCCGGAGGCGCCCCGGCGCAGGGTGCCGTCCAGGACGACGGCGGCGCCGCAGCCGTCCCCCAGCCAGAGCAGGACGAAGGTGTCGCGGTCCCGGGCGGCGCCCTCCCGCTGCTCGGCGAGGGCGGCCAGATTGGTCTCGTTCTCGACGCCGACCCGGGCCTGCGGGAAGCGTTCCTGGAGGGCGGCGACCAACCGGCGGTGCCAGGTGGGCAGGCCGGCCGAGTCGCGGAGTTCGCCGGTGGCCGGATCGATCAGCCCGGGCGCCCCGATGCCCACGGTGTGCAGCTGCCCCCCGCCCCCGGACGCCCCCGCCTCCTTGGCCGCGCGCTCCACCAGCTCCACCGCCTGCTCGACGGCCGCCCTCTCCCCCTCCTCCGGGGCGACCGGCACCGACCCCTCCGCCAGCACCCGCCCCACCAGGTCGGAGACCAGCACGGAGACGCCGTCGGTGCGCACGTCGAGGGCGGCCAGATACGCGCGGTCGGCGACGATGCCGTACAGCCGGGCGTTCGGCCCCCGGCGCTGCTCGCCCGACTCGCCGACCACCGTGATCAGGCCGGACGCGGTGAGCCGTTCGACGAGGTCGGCGACGGTCGGCCGGGACAGCCCGGTCAGCTGCTTCAACTGCCCTGCCGTCAGCGGGCCTTCCTGCTGGAGCAGGCTCAGCGCGAGCCGGTCGTTGATGGCCCGGGCGGTGCTCGGTGATGCGGGCATGACGGGCATCCTTCCAGATCCGTACCGGCCGGGACGGCCACTTGACTCTCTATCTATCAGGCAGGGTCCCTGATAGTTTACGGCGGACAGCGCGGGGAGCGGGGCGGCACCCACCGGGGAGGGGCAGGACCATGAAAGACGTGGCTCACGGGCAGCACGGGGTGAAGCGCGCGCGGTACGCCGTCGCGGCCGTGTTCACCGTGCACGGTGCCGTCACCGGCTCGTTCGCGACCCGGGTGCCGTGGGTCCAGGACCATGCCTCGCTCAGCGCCGGGCAGTTGGGCTTCGCGCTCGCGTTCACCGCGTTCGGCGCCTCGTGCTCGATGCCGCTGGCCGGCCGGATCAGCCACCGCTTCGGCAGCCGCACGGCGCTGCGCGGGCTGATCGCGATGTGGACGCTGTCGCTGGTCCTGCCGTCCCTCGCCACCAACCTGTACCTGCTGTGCCTGGCGATGTTCGTGTACGGCGCGAGCGCCGGCATGGCGGACGTGGTGATGAACGCGCTCGGCGTGGAGATCGAGCGGCTGCTCGACAGGTCGATCATGTCGGGGCTGCACGGCATGTGGAGCGCGGGCACCCTGGTCGGCTCGGCCGCGGGCACCCTCGCTGCGCATCTGGGCACGGACGCGCGCGTGCACTTCGCCCTGGCGGCGGCCGTCCTCACGGTGCTCGGCGTGCTGGCGGCCGGCTTCGTCCTGGACGTGCGGGCCGGCGAGGACGAGGAGCCGCCGCCGCGGTTCACTCTGCCGCCCCGGTCGGCGCTGCTGATCGGCACGGTGGGCTTCTGCGCGGTGTTCGCGGAGGGGGCGAGCCTGGACTGGTCGGCGGTGTTCCTGCGGGACCGGATGGACAGCTCGGCCGGGCTCGCGGCGGCCACCACCACCGGGTTCATGCTGGCCATGGCGGTGGCCCGGATCAGCGGGGACGCGGTGGTGAACCGTTTCGGCGCGGTCCGTACCGTGCGCGCCGGGGGCGTGCTGGCCGCGTGCGGCGGGCTGCTGGTGGTCCTCGCCGGGCAGCCGGCGGTGGCGATGACCGGGTTCGCGCTGATGGGCCTCGGCATCGCGGTCGTCGTACCGCTGTGCTTCGCGGCAGCCGGGCACGCCGGGCCGAACCCGAGTCAGGCGATCGCGGGCGTGGCGACGATCACCTACACCTCGGGCCTGATCGCGCCCAGCCTGATCGGCGGAATCGCCCAGGCGACCAGTCTGGTGGTCTCGTTCTGCGTGGTCACGGTCCTGGCGCTGGGCCTGGTGGCGTTCGCGGGCGTGCTGCGCGCCGGGACGCGGGGCGCACGCGCGGAGGTCAGCCCCGAGACCGCAGCAGTTCCCGGCCCACGGTCCTGAACGTCTCGCTCCAGGGTGCGGGGCGCAGGGTGGCCGCGTCCAGCCGGACGAGCACCCGGGTGCCCCGCGCGTAGGTGGTCGCGCCGTCCGGCGAGCAGAAGCGGAAACCGTAGGTCAGGCCGGTGGTGCCGAGCCGTTCGAGCCAGAGGTGGACGGCGTAGCTGCCCGACCTGGTGACCGGCGCCTCGTAGCTGATCAGCAGCTCCTTGACGACGTTGCAGGCGTCCCCGGCGGCGGCCCAGTCGCCGTCGAAGCGGATGCCGTGCTCCTGCCACAGCTCGGTCCAGGCGCGCTCGACCAGCAGCGGGTAGCGGGCGTTGTGCAGCATCCCGAGCGCGTCGAGGTCGTCGAAGTGGACGCTGACCGGCAGCAGCCGGCCGTGGGAGAGGACGGGGGCGGGCAGGGCTTCGGCGGTCACGGGTGGGGCTCCTGAGCACTGGACGAAGCGGTGGGGACACTCCATCCTAAGCGGACGCTCAGGAGCCCCGGCCGGGGAGGCGCCGCTCAGCCCGCGATCGAGTCCAGCTGCTCGGCGGCCGGCCGCAGCGCCCAGAGGTCGCCGCCGGGCGGTGTCTCCAGCCGCCGTACCGCCTGCTGGGCCGCCTTGTCGCCCGCGTCGGCCGCCGCGTGCACGACGTCGCTCGCCGCGTAGCGGTGGAACTCCAGCTCCGGGTACGGCCAGGCGGCCGCCCCGGTCGCGGCCGGCAGCAGGTAGTCCACGGCCTTGAACAGGCTCTGTCCGTCCGGCCCCCGGTAGCTCCAGAGGTTCACGCCGACGTGCCGGCCGATGGCCGCGAGCCGGGCGTAGGCGACCAGGTCGAAGGTCGAGTAGTGCCAGCTCCTGGTGCGGGCCAGCTCCTGCGGCTGGCTGCCGTCCCCCGAGACCTGCGGGTCCATCCGCTTCGCCCGCGCGTCCAGCACGGTCTGCCTGGCCAGCGCCTTGTCGCCGGTCGCGTAGGCGAGGGCGGCGAGCTGCATGTCGTAGAAGGTGCCGTGGTTGTTGGCTGCGGCCCCTTCCTCCTTGCCGAAGGCGCTGTTCTTGAGCCAGCCGAGGAAGTCGGTGTTCCAGCTCCGCATTCCCGCCCGGTCGCCGGCGCCCCAGCCGGGGGCCCCGGTGCCGAGGATCGCGAGCGCGTCGACCACGCTCGTGTACGACTGGGAGAAGTCGATGATCCCGATGGCCCGGCCGTCGTACTTGCACGGGATGAACTGGGCGTGGTTCAGGTTCGGGTTCATCCGGGTCGCCGGGTCGAGAAACCAGGTGCGCAGGACCTGTCCGGCCTTCTCGGCGTACTCCCGCTTGCCGGTGTAGTACCAGGCAAGGGAGAGGTCGTACGTCGAGTCGAAGACCTTCTCGACGTCCTGGCGGTCGGTGCCGCTGTCGACCTCGGGATTGCGCTGGCCGTCACGCTGGACGTAGGGGCAGCCCCAGGGGTTGTCGGCGGTAGGGGTGGTGGTGGGCCACCAGTAGGGGGCCTGGCTGAGGTAGTCGTGGACGTCGCCGCCCGGGGCGGGCTTGGGCTTGTCGACGACCGTCCAGGGGCCCTGGTCCAGCCAGGTGTCGGCGCGGGTGGTCAGGTCGCGCAGCGCACGCCGCAGTTGCGGGTCGCCGTCGCGCAGTTCGGCCCTGGTGTGCTGGAGCCGGGCGCCGTCGAGGACGGCGGTGTCCGGGACCTTGGCCGCGGCGTGCGCCGAGGGGACGAGGACCGCCCCGAACGCCACCAGGGTCGTCAGCAGCACGGCCGCGCGGGATCTTCCACTCATCGAGTACTCCGATCAACCTGAAATCAGATATATGAACTCAGTTCATGAGTAGGACCGTGCGAGCGTAGAACCGCGAGGTAGCCGTGACAATGGTTCGGACCGTATTCACGTACAAGGAAAGCGAAGCCCACCATGGATCTCGGCGTGCGCTGGAAACTGCACGGCGACGGGCGCACGCCCGCGCCCGGAGCGGTGGTACGCCCCGACGAACGGCTCTCCTGGCCGCGGACGGTCGGGCTCGGCGCCCAGCACGTGGTGGCCATGTTCGGCGCCTCCTTCGTGGCGCCCGTTCTGATGGGCCTGAACCCCAACCTCGCGATCATGATGTCCGGGGTCGCGACCGTGCTCTTCCTGCTGGCGACGCGCGGGCGGGTGCCCAGCTACCTGGGCTGTTCGCTGTCCTTCGTCGGGGTGGCCGCCGTCATCCGCGCCCAGGGCGGCACCAGCGCCACCGTGACCGGCGCGGTCTTCGTGGTCGGCGCGGCGCTGTTCCTGGTGGGGGTGGCGGTGCAGCGCTTCGGGGCGCGGATCATCCACGCCACGATGCCGCCGATCGTCACCGGCGCGGTGGTGATGCTGATCGGCTTCAACCTCGCGCCGGTCACCGCCTCCACCTACTGGCCGCAGGACCAGTGGACGGCCCTGCTGGTGATGGCGTTCACCGGTCTGGCCGTCGTCTGTCTGCGTGGTTTCTGGTCACGCATCGCGATCTTCCTGGGCCTGGTCTTCGGGTACGCCCTCTCCTGGGCCCTCGACCGGGTCTTCGGCCGGATCCACTCCATGAGCCCGAGCGGCAAGGTCACCGACCACTGGCGCCTGGACCTCTCCGGTGTGGGCAAGGCCGACTGGATCGGGCTGCCGTCCTTCCACGGCCCGTCCTTCCGGTGGTCGGCGATCCTCGTCGCGCTGCCCGTCGTCATCGCCCTGGTCGCCGAGAACACCGGGCACATCAAGGCCGTCGGCGAGATGACCGGCGACCCGCTCGACGACAGGCTCGGCACGGCGATCTCGGCCGACGGCGTCGCCTCCATGCTCTCCACCGCCGTGGGCGGCCCGCCCAACACCACCTACTCCGAGAACATCGGCGTGATGGCCGCGACCCGCGTCTACTCCACCGCCGCCTACTGGGCCGCCGCCGGCTTCGCGCTGCTCTTCGGCGTCTGCCCCAAGTTCGGCGCGATCGTGGCCGCGATCCCGGGCGGGGTCCTCGGCGGCATCACGGTCATCCTCTACGGCATGATCGGCCTGCTCGGCGCCCAGATCTGGCTGCACGCCGAGGTCGACCTGCGCAACCCGCTCAACCTGGTCCCGGCCGCCGCCGGCATCATCATCGGTGTCGGCAACGTGAGTCTGAAGTTCTCCGACACCTTCTCCCTCAGCGGCATCGCCCTCGGCACCCTGGTGGTCATCCTCGGCTACCACGCCCTGCGCGCCCTGGCCCCGGCCCACCTCAAGGGCGGGCAACCGCTCCTCGACGAGGGCACCAGCTCCTACGACGACACCCGGCCGTAGGCACACGGCGCCTCCTCCCGCGCGGCGTGCTCCCTTCCCGCCCGGCGGGTCCGTTCCCCCGTTCCGGGGAAGCGCCGGGCCCGTCGGCACGCGCGCCGGGCCGGGGCTGGGACCCTTCCCCCATGGCGCAGTCGCACCACCTCACGCACCGTCCCACGCACCGCCCCACGCACCGCCTCACCGCTCCGGTCGGCACCGTCGTCGCCCGGATGCGCACCCTGGACGCGGACCTGCCCGAGCGGGACGGCATCGCGGTCTTCAACCGTGTGTACCTCGCCGTCACGGAGGAGGTCGAACGGCGCCTGGACGCGGGCCGGTTCGCGGATCCCGGGGCCGCGGCCACCCTCGACGTGCGGTTCGCGGAGCGCTATCTGGCCGCCGTGGACACCGAGGCGGCGGGCCGCCGACCTCCGGCCTGCTGGCGGCCGTTGTTCCAGTTCCGCCGTCATCCCGGGGTGCGGCCGCTGCAGTTCGCGCTGGCCGGCATCAATGCGCACATCGGGCACGACCTGGCGCTGGCCGTGGTCGACGCCTGCCGCACGCTCGGCTGCGAACCGGCCGACCTGGAGGACGAGTTCGACCGCGTGGGCGACCTCCTCGTCTCGCTGGAGGAACGCATCCGCGAGGATCTGATGCCGGGGCCGGACGTGCTCCAGATCGCCGATCCGCTGACCCATCTGCTCGGTTCCTGGAGCCTGGAGCGGGCCCGGGACGCGACCTGGGCGGCGGCCCGGGCGCTGTGGGCGCTGCGCGGGTTCGAGGACCTGGTCGAGGAGTTCACCGAACGGCTGGACGCGGCCGTCGGTCTGGCGGGCCGGATGCTGCTCACGCCGCTGCGCGACTGAGGTGGCCGGTTCCGATCGGCCGTGAGCCTTCGCCGGAATCCCCGGACCCCCGCCTTACGTTGACGGCAGGCACCCGACTGCAAAGGAGCACCGGCATGACCACCCGGCTCGGCCTCGGCCTCCCCCAGATGCGGCAGTACTCCCTCGGCACCGACGTTCCCGACGTGGCACGCACCGCCGAGCAGATCGGCTACGACAGCCTGTGGGTCTTCGAGCGGGCCCTGTTCCCGGAACCCGCCACCCAGGGCCTCTACAACGTCCCGGGCCTCCCCTGGCCCGACGAGTACCGCAGCGTGGCAGAGCCTCTGGTCACGCTGACCCTGGCCGCCGCGGCCACCGAGCGGGTGCGGCTGGGCAGCAGTGTGCTGGTGGCGCCGCTGCACAACCCCTTCCAACTGGCCAGGTCCCTCGCCACGCTGGACGCGGCGAGCGGCGGCCGGGTGCTGGCCGGCTTCGGCACGGGCTGGTCCCTCGACGAGTACGCGGCCGCCGGAATCCGGCCGTTCGAGGAGCGCGGCAAGGTGCTCGACGAGCTCATCGACGTGTGCCGGGCCGTGTGGGGCCCCGACCCGGTGCGTTACGACGGACAGCTCACGAAGATCGCGTCCGCCGTGGTCGGCCCCAAGCCCGCCCGGCCGATCCCGGTCCTGCTGGCGGCGTCCAACAAGAAGGCGCTGACCCGGCTGGTCGACCGCGCCGACGGCTGGCTGCCGGTGGGCATGGGCGCCGAGCAGCTTGCGGCGCAGTGGCAGGGCGTGCAGGACCTGGCCGCCGAACGCGGCCGGACGGAACCGCTGCAGACGGTCGTGCGGGTCAACACCACGTACACGCCGAAGGCGTACGACGGCGCCGACCGCCGCCCCTTCCAGGGCAGCGTCGACCAGATCGTCGAGGACCTCGTGGCGCACGCGGCGGTCGGCCTGGAGGAGATCCTGGTCGACCTCGAGTCCACCCCGCGGGACGCCCAGGAGCTCAAGGACGTCGCCGCCGAGGTGTACGAGAAGGCGCGGGCCGCCGGGGTTTGAGCGGCCCGTCCTGTAGTCGGTCGTCTGCGGCGCCGTCGTGGCTGGTCGCGCAGTTCCTCCCCCAGCCTTCGGCTGGGGGTACCCCCAGCGCCCCTTTGGGACGCTCAGTCCTCGGGGAGCTCCACCGGGGCGATCTCGTCGTAGACGTCGCCGGGGCCGGGGTTGGCCGCGTCGGTCGCTCCGCCGAAGTGGTGCATGACGCCCCAGACCGCGTTCAGCGCGGTCTGGACGGCGCCCTCGGCCCAGCCGGCCGTCCAGGAGATGTCGTCGCCCGCGAGGAAGATGCCCCGCTTGTCGGCGGGCAGCCGGTCCTGCATGAAGTGGGTGAACAGGCGCCGCTGGTAGCGGTAGTGGCCGGGCAGGTTGGCCTTGAACGCGCCCATGAAGTAGGGCTCGTTCTCCCAGGAGACGGTCACCGGGTTGCCGATGACGTGCTTGCGGATGTCGACCTTGGGATAGATCTCGCCCAGCGACTTCAGCATCACCTCCATCCGCTCGTGCGCGGACAGCGGCAGCCACTTCAGGCTGTCGTCGCACCACGTGTAGGAGAGGCAGATGACGGCGGGCCTGTCCGGGCCGTCGTCGAGAAGATAAGTGCCGCGTGTCATACGGTCGGTGAGCGTCATCGACATGACGTCCCGGCCGGTGTCCTCGTCCTTGTCCAGCCAGAAGGGCCGGTCGACGGGCACGAACAGCTTCGAGGACTCCATGTAGTGGGTGCGCTCGATCGCGGTCCAGTGGTCGATCGGGAAGAGCGAGTCGTCGCAGGCGATCTTGGAGAGCAGCATCCAGGACTGGGCGGTGAAGATCGCCGCCTGGTAGGTGCGGATGTCGCCGTTGGCGTCCGTGACCGTGATCCGGTTGCCGGTGGTGCGGTGCAGCCGGGTCACGGCGGGGCGGGGCTCGCCGTTCTCGTGCAGTTTCGCGAGCGACGTCCCGTACGCCCAGTGCACGATCTTCTCCGGCTCGCGCTCCCAGAGCCGCAGCGGCAGCTGCTGGGAGCCGCCGACGATGCCGCGGTGGTGGTCGTCGGCCTCGGTGTAGACGACCCGCAGGATCTCCAGGATGGAGTTGGGGAAGTCGGTGTCCCAGCCGCCGGTGCCGAAGCCGACCTGGCCGAAGATCTCGCGGTGCCGGAAGGACCTGAAGGCGTCGGAGTCGCAGAGGAAGCCGTAGAAGGTCTGGTTGTCGAGCCTCTCGACGAGCTTCGCCCAGATCTCGCGGATGCGCGGCACGTCCCGCTCACGCATCGCGCGGTTCATGTCGGAGAAGTCGGCGCCCTCGTCCAGGCACTTGTTCCAGGCGGCGGCGACGTCCCGGTAGACCTGCGGGAGATCGTCGATCGTCTCGGCGTAGTGCGACTCGCCCTTGAGGTCGACGACGGTCGAAGGGGTCGCCTCCGCGAGGGGGTTGGGGAAGGGCCGGGTCTGAAGGCCCACCAGGTCGATGTAGTGCTGGAGGGCGGTGGAGGAGGGCGGGAAGCGCATCGCGCCCATCTCGGCGGTCAGCGACGGGTCGCAGCCCTCGAAGCCGACGGTCCGCAGCCGTCCGCCGATCTCGTCGGCCTCGTAGACGACGGGCTTCAGGCCCATCTTCATCAGCTCGTACGCGGCCACGATGCCGGACATGCCGCCGCCGATGACGGCGACCTCGGTACCGTGCTCGGTCGCGGGTATCTGGCCGAGGCCCGCCGGGTGGGCGAGGAAGTCGTCGTAGGCGTAGGGGAAGTCCGGGCCGAACATGGTGATCGGCGGCTGCTGCGCGTCGGTGTGCTCGACGGCGTTGGGCACCGTGGACGTCATGGGGTACGGACTCCTTGCGACATGCGTGAAGTGGTGGAGCGGGGAAGGAAGAGGAGGAAGGTCAGGCCAGGGACCCGTAGAGGCCGGGGCGGCGGTCCTTCAGGTACGGGTTCGCCTCGCGGGAGGCGGCGAGGAGGGCGGGGTCGACGTCGGCGAGGACCAGCTCCTCACCGCGGCCGGCCCGGGCCCGGGCGACCCCGTCGGGTCCGGCCAGCGCGGACAGCCCGAAGAACTCGAACTCGCCTTCCTGGCCGATGCGGTTGGCGTAGGCCACGTACATCTGGTTCTCCCAGGCCCGCACCGGGACCAGGGACTCGGCGACGAGTTCGAACGGGTGCATGTTCGCCGTCGGGACGAGCAGCAGGTCGGTGCCGGCCAGGGCGTGGGCGCGGACCAGCTCCGGGAACTCCACGTCGTAGCAGATCATGATCCCGACGGTGAGGCCGTTCAGCTCCGCCTGGACGACCGGCTGGTCGCCCGGGGTGAAGTGGTCCCGCTCGAAGCCGCCGAAGAGGTGGGACTTGCGGTAGTTCGCCAGCCGGGTGCCGTCGGCGGAGATCAGCTGGGCGGAGTTGTGGACGGTGTCGCCGTCGCGCTCCGGGTAGCCGTAGGCGATCGCCAGGCCGTGCCGGTGGGCCAGCTCGGCGATCGCGTCCGCGCTGTCGCCGTCGGCGGGCTCGGCGAGGCGGGCGACGTCGTCGCCGATCGCGTAGCCGGTCAGGAACATCTCCGGGGCGACCAGCAGCGCGGCGCCCGCGGCGGCGGCCCGGGCGGCGGTCTCGTCGAGCACCTTGAGGTTCTCGGCGGTCGAGCCGGGGCGGCCGGAGCTCTGGAGCAGGGCGGTGCGCATGCGGGTCCTCACCGGATACGGAGGGGTCTGGGGCCATTTAGACGGTACGGTCGGCGGGCCGGGCCGGACAAGAAGGAGCCGTTGCGTGCCGGTGAGCGGTTCGTTGCGTGCGGCGGGGGCCCGGCGGCGATTCGTTGCGCGGGGCCGGGGCTCAGATCTCCCGCAGCCGCTCCACGATCTCCTTCAGCAGCTCGGGGTCGGCGCCCGGACCGGCCGGCTCCACCCGGCGCGGCGCGTCGATCCGCACCAGGCCGGCCTCGGCGAGGTCGCCGAGCAGCACGCGTACGACGGTGAGCGGCAGGTCGGCGTCCGCGGCGAGTTCCACGACCGGCCGGGCGCCGCGCCGCACCAGGGCGAGCAGGGCGGTGCGGGCATGGTCGACGTCGGGCCGGCCCGTGTCCGCGTCCGTGTCCACGGCCGTGACCTGGGACATCAGATCGATGGAGTGCCGACCGGAGGGTTCGGTACGGCCCCGGGTCACGGTGTAGGGGCGGACCAGCGAGCCGGTCTCGTCCTCGTACCAGTGCTCGTCGCTCACCGCGGTCGTCAGGGGGCCGAGCGCGCGGCGGCGTCCAGGTGCCGGCCGAGGCGGCGGACGAGCAGGGCCATCTCGTGGGCCAGCTGGCCGACGTCGGTACGGACGTCGCTGAGGACGGCGAGCCGACTGCCGTGTCCGGCCGGGGTGACGAAGAGATAGGCGTCGTCGAGCATCACCATGGTCTGCCGCACCTCCCCGGCGCCGAACCGGTCCCCCGCCGAGCGGGCCAGGCTGTGGAAGCCGGAACAGACGGCCGCGAGGTGCTCGATGTCCCGCCGCCGCATCCCCTCGGAGTGGCTGAGCGGCAGCCCGTCGGCGGTGAGCAGCACGGCCTGCCGGACGTGGTCGGTCCGGGCGACGAGATCGTCGAGCAGCCAGCCGAGATCACTCCCGGGCCGACCCGCCCCGACGCCGGGTCCCGCGTCGGCGGGGGGCTGTGGGCCGGGGGCGGTGGTCGGGTCGGGTGGCTGGGGGTGGTCGTCACTGGTCATCGTCGGCACGCGTCCCTTCCTCGGTGTGGTTCGGCTCCTCGGGTCCGGTCGGCACTCCCCTGCGGCCCCGGTCCAGGCCGCGCTGGAAGGCGCCGAAGACGGCCCGCATCTCGTCGGCGTCCAGATCGCGCGCGACCGGCCGGTCGGGAGCGGGCGGGCCGGTGCGCAGTTCGGGCGCGAGGGAGGTCTGACGGGTGCGGGTGGGCAGGGCCGGCGGGGATTCGGGCGACGCGTCGTCCGTCCGGGCCGCGGGCGCCTCGGGAGACGGGGCATCCGTTCTGCCCTGCGGCGGGTCCGTCTCACGGCCCGGTCCGCGCGCGCCGTGCGCCGCCGCCTCCCCGACGGCCACCACACCTCCCGCCGCCGTACCGTTGGCCGCCGTACCTCCGGTTACCGGCAGCACGCCGACCGCCGATGCCGGTCGGTCTCCCTCAGGTGCCGGCGCGCGCCCGTGTTCCGGCGCGGCTGCCCGCCGTCCGAGCTCGCCTCCCCGGCGGCCGCCGTCCGGCTCCACCTCCGCCAGCACCGCCTCCGGCAGCAGCACCACCGCCGTCGTCCCCCCGTACGGCGACTCCCGCAGGGTCACCTCGATGCCGTGCCGGGCGGCCAGGCGGCCCACGACGTAGAGGCCGAGCCGGTCGTGGCGGGTCGGGTCGAAGGCGTCGGGGTCGGTGAGGGTGCGGCGGGCCCCGGCGAGCTGGTCGGCGTCGAGGCCGAGGCCCCGGTCGTCGATCTCCAGGGTGAAACCGTGGCCGACCCGGCCGGTGCGCAGGGTGACCTGGGTGTGCGGCGGCGAGAACACCGTGGCGTTCTCCAGGAGCTCGGCGAGCAGGTGCACGACGTCGGCGACGGCGTCCGCGGCCACGCCCACCTCGGGCATCGGCGGCACCACGACCCGCGGGTAGTCCTCGATCTCGCCGACCGCCGAGGACACCACGTCGGCGACCGGCACGGGCCGCCGCCAGCGCCGTCCGGGGGCCGCGCCGGAGAGGATGATCAGGCTCTCCGCGTGCCGGCGCATCCGGGTGGTGAGGTGGTCGATGCGGAACAGCTCGCCCAGGACGACCGGGTCGTCGGTGCGGCGTTCCAGCGTGTCGACGAGTTTCAGCTGACGGTGGACGAGGGCCTGGTTGCGGCGGGCGATGTTGAGGAGGACCACGAACAGGCCCCGCCGCAGCGTGGCCTGCTGGACCGCGGCCTCGACGGCGGCCAGCCGGGCCCGGTTGAACGACCGGCCGACGTCGCCGATCTCGTCGTCCCCGGCCTCCCCGGCGGCCAGCGGCGGCGCCTCGGTGACCGCGTCCACGTCCTCGCCGGCGCTCAGCCGCTCCACCAGCGCGGGCAGTTGGCGCGCGGTCAGCAGGTCGGCCGCGTCCCGCAGGGTCTCCAGGCGGCGCGAGATGCGGCGCGCCCCGCGCACCGCGAACCACAGCGACAGGCCCACCGCCGCGAGGCCGGCCGCGCCGACGACGGCCGCCTTGGCCAACTCCCGGTAGGCGAAGGCCCGTCCGCGGGCGGCGGAGTTCTCGGCCGCGTGCGTGCACAGCAGCATGTACTGCTCGACGGCCCGGTCGGTGGTGGACCGCCAGGTGCCCGCGGCGACGGCCGCACCGGCCCGGTCCGCGCCCGCCCGCAGCAGCGCGTCCTCGCCGCCGACCAGCGAGCGGTGCAGCGCGCCGCGCTGGAACGTCTCGAACAGCGCCCGTGAGTCCGACGGCAGGTCAGGCACATAGGTCCGCTCGAAGACCCGGCGGTCCTCGATGGTCGCGGTGAGGGTGGAGTACTGCGCGTCGGTGAGCCGTCCGGCGGCCCGCGCCCCCGCGACCAGCGCGTCCTCGCGCGAGACGAACTCCCTGACCCGCACCAGCTCGACGACGACCTGGGACTCCCGGGCCAGCTGTCCGGCCTGGAGCGCGGTGAGGGTGGACTCGACGTCGAATCCGGGCGCCACGAGGTCGCTGTAGCCGGCCACGGCGCGGTCCCAGGAGATCTTCCGGGACAGCACCAGCCCGCGCAGGCTCTCCAGCCTGCCGGTGGCGGTCACCATCGCGTCGAGCGCCTGGCGCTGCCGGTCGCTGAGGCGCCCGCGGTCGCCGTCCCGGATCGCGACCCGCATGGCGTCCACCGCGCGGTCGGTGCGCCGCTGCTGGGCGAGCAGGTCGGCGGCGGCCGCGGTGTCCAGTGGCGCGCCCAGGTAGGCCGCCGACAGCCGCCGTTCGATCTGGATCTGCCCGACGGCGGTGTCGACGGGGGTGCCGAAGTCGTCGTACACCCCCTGGAGCCGGATCAGCGCGCGTAGCTCGGCGGTGACGGACACCATGGCGAAGCTCCACAGGGCCGTCAGCGCGAGGGCCGGGGCGAGCGCGAGCGCCACGATCCGCGCACGGACGGTGGTGGGTCGGCCGAGGGGCCAGCGCATGGGTTACCTACCGGTGTTACCAGCCAGTAAGGGGGCCCGCACAACTTACGGGACCGTCACCCCGACCGCAATGGTTGCCCCGGGTAACCCCTGGTTACGGCTCGACGGCGAACGTGGTGACGACGGCCGCGTGGTCGGAGGGCCAGTCGTTGCCCGCCACCTCGGGCCAGGGCGCCGGGGAGCCGGTGACCCAGGTCCGGGAGTCGAGTACGCGCAGCCCCCTGTGCAGCACGTAGTCGATCCGGTCCTGCGGTTCGGGCCGCCCGCTGCCGTCCTCGTGGACGGGGTGGATCGGCGACCAGGTGTGGCCGGGCGCGGCGGCCGGGTCCGGGTGCGCTTCCCGGTAGGAGTCGCGGAACCCGGCGTCCTCGGCGGCCCGCGTCACCGGCCACCCGACCGCCGCCCAGTCCAGATGGGACGGGCAGTTGAAGTCCCCGACCAGCACCACCGGCACGTCACCGTCCCCGATCCGCCGCAGGGCCTGCGCCATCTGCCCCAGCCGCACCTCCTCGTGGGCGATCAGCTCGTCGGCGCCGAGCCCGTCGAAGTGGAACTCGTAGGGCCCGTACGGCGTGTAGTGCAGGTGCGCGGTCCAGATCTCGACCTCGCGGCCGGAGCGGACGGCGATCCGCACCCCGGCGGCTCCGTAGAAGCCGACGTCCGGGTCGCCGAGGCGGGCGGTGATCGGGTACCGGCTGATGATCCCGAGGTTCTCGCCCGCCGTGTGGTGGTGCCAGCCGAGGGCCTCGGCGAGCTCCCGCGCGCTGGTCCCGGCGGTCTCCTGGAGGCCGACGACGTCCGCGCCGGCGTCCATGATCGCCTTGACCTGCTTGGCGCGGTGGTCGTCGATCCGGCCGCCGCCGAGCCACAGGTTCCAGGACATCACCCGCAGTTCCGGTACGGCCATCTCGCTCAGCTCCTTCGGGGTGACCCCGACCAGCGTGTCACGGACGGTCCGGCCGGGCGCGCCGCCGATCGGGGCGAGCGAGGGCACGGCCAGGACGGCACAGCCGGCGGCCTCGGCCGAGGCGACCCCGGTCTCGGTGTCCTCTACGGCGACACAGGCCGCCGGGTCGACGCCGAGGGCGCGGCAGGCGGCCAGGTACGGGTCGGGGGCGGGCTTGGTCCGCCCGGTGTCGTCGGCGGTGACCGAGGCGGCGAACCGGCCGGCGCCGAGGGCGTCGAGGACGAGGTCGGCGACCGCGCGTGGGGACGCGGTGACCAGGGCGGTGGGGACGTCGGCCGCGGCCAGCGCGTCGAGCAGGTCCAGGGCGCCGGGGCGGGGCACGATGCCGGTGCGGACGCGGTCCGCGAACTCCCGGTGCAGCCCGGCCGCCAGAGCCGCGGCCGGGCGTCCGGTGGCCGCGGCGAGCCAGTCGGCGGTGTGCTCCACCGGCCGGCCGAGCACCTCCGGTTCGTCGGCTTCGGTGAGCGGCCGCCCGGCGACCTGTTCCACCGCCTCCCACCACAGTCGCTCGGTGTCGACGAGCGTTCCGTCCATGTCGAACAGGACGGCCTGGAGCGGGAGTCGTGGGTGGGGGGTCACGTTGTTGTCATTCCTCACTGATGGCTTGTGAATGCACCACTGGCTCGTGAGTGCACCGCTGGCTTGTGGACGCGTTACTTCTGGGCGCGCTCCGCCACGAGCACCGGTCGCTCGGGCAGCGACACGCTCACCGCGGATCCGGCACCCAGGTCGGCGGCGTCGTGGGCGGGCAGGTCGGCCTTGGCCTCGGTGCCGTCCGCGAGCCGTACGGTGACCCGGACGACCGCGCCCAAAAAGGCGGTGGCGACGACCGTGGCCGTACCGGCGCCGTCCGCGCGCACCTGGACCGCCTCGGGCCGCACCAGCACGTCGACCTCGCCCTCGCCCGGCGCCTGCCCGTCGGCCGGCAGCCGCTGCCCGAGCACCTCGACCGTGCCGTCCTTGACCGTCCCCGGGATCCGGCTCATCGTGCCGACGAACTCGGCGACGAAGGCGGTGGCCGGACGGCCGTACAACTCGGCCGGTTCGGCGCACTGTTCGAGCCGCCCGGCGCGCATCACGGCGACCCGGTCGGCGATGGACAGCGCCTCCTCCTGGTCGTGCGTCACGAACAGGGTGGTGATGCCGAGCTCCAGCTGAAGCCGGCGGATCTCCTCGCGGAGGCTGAGCCGGACCTTGGCGTCCAGGGCGGACAGCGGCTCGTCGAGGAGGAGCACGCGGGGCCGCAGGGCGAGGGCGCGGGCGAGCGCGATGCGCTGCTGCTGGCCGCCGGAGAGCTGGTGCGGGAACCGCTCCCCCTTGTCGCCGAGCCCGACGAGCTCCAGCAACTCGGCGGCGCGAGCCCGCCGTTCACTCGTGCGCACCTTGCGCATGCGCATGCCGAAGGCCACGTTGTCGACAGCGTTCAGATGCGGGAAGAGGCTGTACGACTGGAAGACCATCCCGGCGTCACGGCGGTGCGCCGGGACGTGGGTGACGTCCTCGCCGTCGACCAGGACGGCGCCGGAGTCGGGGTGTTCGAAGCCGGCGAGCATGCGCAGCGCGGTGGTCTTGCCGCAGCCGGACGGGCCGAGCAGGGCCAGGAACTCGCCCGGCTGTACGGTCAGGTCGAGTCCGTCGAGGGCGACGGTGGCGCCGAACTCGCGCCGCAGCGACCGGAATTCGACGGTCGCGGCCTTCTCAAGGGTGGCGGTGGTCATGATGTGTCATCCCCGGGAGGAAGCGGTTCGGTCACGGCCGCCGGCACCGGCGAGCGCGAGGAGCAGGGCCCAGGTCACCAGGAGGCTGAGCACGGAGACGGCGACGGACATCTGGGCCTGGGAGCCGCCGACGTTGTAGATCCACACGGCGAAGGGCTGGTAGCCCAGCAGCGAGGCCACCGTGAACTCGCCCAGCACCAGGGCCAGGGTGAGGAAGGCCGCGTTGAGCAGCGCCCCGCGCAGGTTGGGCAGCACGGCCCGCACAAGCGCCTGCGGCCAGTTGGCGCCGCAGCTGCGGGCGGCCTCGACGAGGGTGCGCACGTCGATTGCGCGCAGCCCGGCGTCCAGCGCCCGGTAGACGAAGGGCAGCGCCATCACGACGTACGCGAGGACGAGCACGACCGGGAAGGTCGGGTTCTGGATGGCGACGAACGTCTCGAACAGCGGGGTCTTGGAGAGGTAGTCCGGGCCCCACTTGAGCACGGTCGCGATGCCGGCGACGAACGCGATCGGCGGCACCACCAGCGGCAGCGAGCAGAGGATCTCGACGACCGGGCGCAGCCTGGGCGCGCTCAGCCGCAGGGCGACCATGGCGGGCACCATCAGCAGCAGCACGACGGCGATGGTGGCGACGGCCAGCTCCAGCGAGAGCACCAGGCTGGAGACGAACCCGTCGGCGGACAGGATCTGGGAGTAGGCGTCGAAGGTGACGCCCTGGCCGGGCACGTCGACCGTGAAGACGACGGAGGCGCCCAGCGGGACCAGGAAGTAGAGGGCGGCCAGGCCGAGGACGGCCCAGCGCCACGGGGTCAGGCGTCGAGCCATCGGGCGCTCCGTCGTTGCAGGGGCAGGTACAGGGCCATCACCACGCCGGCCACCAGCACCATGTCCAGGCTCAGGGCGAGGGCCACGTTCTCCTGGCCGACCAGGACGTTGCCGGAGATGGCGTCGGCGATCTGGAGGGTGACCAGCGGGACCGCGCTGCCGACCATCGCGGCGGCGGTGGCGTAGGCGGCGAAGGCGCTGCCGAAGAGCAGCACGAGCCCGCCGAGCAGCGAGGGCGCGAGGACCGGCAGGGCCACGAACCGCCAGTACTGCACGCCGGTGGCGCCGTTGTTGCGGGCCGCCTCCCGCCACTGCGTCCGCAGCCCGTCCAGGGCCGGGGTGATGGTGAGGACCATCAGCGGGATCAGGAAGTACAGGTAGACGAGGACCAGGCCCCAGAAGCTGTAGAGGCTCCAGCCGTGGTCCGTGAGGTGCAGGTGCGTGGTCAGCACACCGGCGTTGCCGAGGGTCGCGACGAACGCGAACGCCAGCGGCACGCCGCCGAAGTTGGCGAGCACGCCGGAGGCGGTCAGCACGGCCTCGCGCAGGATCCGGGAGCGCGAACTGACGACGGCCTGCGCGAGCGGCAGTCCGAGGGCGGCGGCGATGAGGGCGGAGAGCGCGGAGAGCTTGACGCTGCCGACGAGGGCGGTGAGGTACGGCCCCTGGAGGGAGTTGCTGAGGTTCTGCCCGGTGTACGAGGACACCCCGCTCGTCGGGTCCTTGACGGTGAACGCGCCGTTCAGCATGGCCACGGCCGGCAGCCCGAAGGCGACGGCCGTGAAGGCGAGGAGCGGGACGACGGCGAGCCAGCCGGGGGCGCGGCGCCGCCGCTTCTGGGAAGCGGCGGACGCCACGTCGGCCCGCGTGAGCGTGGTCGTCATCCGGAGACGGCCTTCGACCAGCCCGTCGCGAGGACCGTCTTGGCCTTGTCCTGCTGGGCCTCGGTCGGGAAGGTCGGCGTGCCGGTGACCGCGGGGAGCTTGGCGGCGGCGGTCTTGTCCAGCGTGCCGGCCTTCTCCATGGAGCTCATCAGGACCGGGCGGGCGTAGCCCTTGAGCCACAGGTTCTGGCCCTCGGTGCTGTACAGGTACTCCTGCCACAGGCGGGCGACCGCCGGGTGCGGGGCGTCCTTGTTGATGGCCTGCGAGTAGTACTGGGCGTACTGGCCGTCGGTCGGGATGGTGACCTTCCAGTCGACACCCTTGGACTTGAACTCGTCGGCGTAACCGGCGTTCAGGTAGTCCCAGTCGATGGAGATGGGCGTCTCGCCCTTCTCGACGGTGGCCGGGGTGGACTCGACGGGCGTGTAGTTGCCGTTCTTCTTCAGCTTGGCGAAGAAGTCGAGGCCGGGCTGGATGTCGTCGAAGGAGCCCTTGTTGGCGAGCGCGGCCGCGTACACGCCGCCGAACGCCGAACCGGACTTGGTCGGGTTGCCGTTGAGGGCGACCTGGCCCTTGTACTCCGGCTTGAGCAGGTCGGCGAAGGTGGTCGGGCAGGTCTTGACCCGCTTCGCGTCGCAGCCGATGGAGATGTAGCCGCCGTAGTCGTTGTACCAGCGGGCCTGCGGGTCCGCCTGGCCCGTGGGGATGTCGGAGTACGAGGTCACCTTGTACGGCGCGAGCAGCCCCTGCTGGGCGGCGCTGAGCGCGAACGAGGAGCCGAGGTCGAGCACGTCCGGCGCGCGGTCCTGGCCCTTGCGCGAGGTCACCGCGGTGATCTCGTCCTGGCTGGAGCCGTCGGGGCTCTCGTCCTCGATCTTGATGCCGTACTTCTTCTTGAAGCCGTCGATGATGGCGCCGTAGTTCGCCCAGTCGCGGGGCACCGCGATGATGTGCAGTGTGCCCTCCTTCTTGGCGGCGGCGACCAGCTTGTCCATGCCGCCGAGGTCGGCGGCGGAGGTGGCGGTGGCGGCGTTCTTGCCGTCGGAGGTGGTGGACGACGTGTTGTCGGGGGCGGCGCCGCAGGCGCTGAGGGCAAGCGCGGCTACGGCGGCGAGGGAGCCGCCGAGGAGGGCGGTTCTCGGCAGGGACACGGTCACGGTCTCTCCAGGAGTACACACGAGGGTGGGCGGCGCTGTGGGTGGCACCGGGCGAACTTGTCTGAACAAGTTGGCCCCAGTACGCCCGGCTCGGGTGTCGGGAATGTGAACACCGCATAAACCATGGGCCCCAATTCCCTGCACAGTCCTGGCCGGTTCGGGGCTGACGCGAATCACCCAGGAGCGTCGATTACCCTGGTCACGCTGTGCACAGCCGCCTACTCAGAGGGGAAGCATGACGGCGCGACACGAGGAGATCGCCGACGAGCTGCGGCGCGCCATCGACCGCGAGGAGTACACCGTCGGCAGCCGGCTGCCCTCGGAGACGGAGCTCGCCGCGGAGTACGCCGTCTCCCGCGGGACGGTTCGCCAGGCGGTCGCGGCGCTCACCGCCGAGGGGCTGATCGGCTCCCGCCAGGGCGCCCGCCGGGTGGTCCTGGCCAGCCGCCGCAGCCAGAGCTTCGCGGAGCTGCGCAGCTTCGCGCAGTGGGCGAAGGCGATGGGCCGCGAGGCGACGGGACACGTGGTGTCCCAGGACTACCGGCCGGCCGCCCAGGAGGACGCGGTCCGCCTCCAGCTCCCCGCCGGCACCCCGGTGTTGCACGTGCTCCGGGTGCGGGGCCTGGACGGCGAGCCGGTGTTGCTGGAGCGGACGGTGTACGCGGACTGGATCTCACCGGCGGTCGAGGCGATAGAGCCCGAGTGCCCGTCCGTCACCCAACGGCTGTACGAGGAGACCGGGTTGGTCTTCGCGTACGGCGAGCACGTGATCGACGCGGTGGCGGCCGGGGCGCAGGACGCGGAGCTGCTCGGCATCCGCCGCACGAGCCCGCTGCTGCGGGTGCGGCGCGTGACGACGACGCGGGAGGGCCGGCCGGTGGAGTGGTCGGACGACCGCTACCGCTCGGACGCGGTGAGCTTCAGCGTGCACAACTCCATCGACAACAACGCCCTGGCCAGGAAGACCGCGGACTAGGAGCGGTGCGGGCCGTGCGGGGCGTCTTCGACGGGGCTCACGGGTTCCTGAGATAGCGGTCGGTCTCCCAGGTGGTCACCTGGGTCGTGTAGGCGTGCCACTCGGAGTCGGCGAGCACGGCGTGGTCGTGGACGACGTCCTCGCCGAGCAGCGCGGCCAGCCGCCGGTCGGCACGGGCCGCGGCCGCCGCCGCGAGGGTGGCGGGCAGCGGCGCCGGGGCCCGGTCCGCGGGCGGCAGGTCCAGGCCGTCCTCCAGGCCCGCGGCGACGGCGGCCAGCGCGGCGGCCAGCGCCAGGTACGGGTTGGCGTCCGCTCCGGGGGTGCGCAGCTCGATCCGGCTGGAGTGCGGGGTGTCCACCAGCGAGCGGACGGCGACGGTACGGTCGTCGCCGCCCCAGTCGGCCCGGTGCGGGGCGTAGCCGCCGGGCTCGAAGCGCTTGTACGAATTGACGGTGGGCGCCCCGAAGAGGGTCAGCCCGGGCAGGTGCCGCACCAGGCCCGCCACGGCGGCCCGCATGGTCCTGCTCGCCGCTCCCGCCTCGGGCGCGAACGCGGGCTCGCCGTTCTGCCACAACGACAGGTGGATGTGCGCGGAGCTGCCCGACCGCCCGTTCAGCGGCTTGGCCATGAAGGTCGCCAGCAGGCCCTCGCGGCGGGCCAGTTCACGTACCGCGTAGCGCAGCCGGAAGGCGTCGTCGGCCGCGGTCAGCGCGTCCTGGTGGGAGAGGTTCAGCTCCACCTGGCCGGGCCCGTACTCGGTGAGCACGCTCTCGACGGGCACGAACGCGGTCAGCTCGTCGGTGAACCGGCCGAGCAGCGGGTCGAGTTCGTTCGCCAGCTCCAGCGAGTAGGCGTGCAGGCCCTGCGGGAGCGGACCGCCGTCCGGGCGCAGCAGGTAGAACTCCAGCTCCAGGGCGGCCCGGACGCCGTACCCGAGCCCGGCCAGGTGGTCCAGGACCCGGCGCAGCACCGCGCGGGGCGAGGCCGGCGAGGGCGCGCCGTCGTGGCCGTACACGTCGGACAGCACCTGTCCCGCCCCCGGCCGCCAGGGCAGCGGCCGGTAGGTGGCCGGGTCGGGTACGGCGTAGGCGTCCGGGTAGCCGCGCTCGGGGGCGCCGAGTCCGGCGGCGGTCTGCACCTCGCCGAGGGCGTTCCAGGCGAGCGAGCCGTCACAGAAGCCGACGCCCCGGCCGGCGGCGGCCTCGGGGTAGCGGGCCGCGGGTATCCGCTTGCCCTGTACCCGGCCGTAGGGGTCGGACCAGGCGACCTCGACCTCGCGCAGGGAACCGTCGGCGAGCGCCGCGGCCAGGGAGTCGTCGGGCTGCTGCTCTGTCATGCGGGCTGCTCCTCGGCCGTCTCGCTCGGATGGGCGCTGATCGTACGGCTGCCCAGGGCGCGGGCCAGGGACAGCCGGCCCGCTCCGGAGGCACCCGAGCGGTGCGCCCGGCTCAGCCCGGCGCGCCCGACGAGAAGCGCCGCAGCAGCGGGGACAGCACCAGCACCGACTTGGTCCGCTCCACGAACGGCTCCCCCGCGATCCGCTCCAGCACCCTCTCGAAGTGCCGCATGTCGGAGGCGAAGACCTGCACGACGGCGTCGGCCTCACCGGTGACCGTCGACGCGGCCACCACCTCCTGGTAGCGCTCCAGGCCCCGCTGGATGGTCTCCGGGGACGTGTTGCGCCGGCAGTAGATCTCGACGAACCCCTCGGTCTCCCAGCCGAGGGCCGCCGGATCGACCCGTACGGTGAACCCGGTGATCGCCCCGGTGGCGCGCAGCCGGTCCACGCGCCGTTTGACGGCGGGCGCGGACAGGCCGACCAGTTGCCCGATGTCCGCGTAGGAGCGGCGGGCGTCCTCGGCGAGGGCGTGCACGATGCGTTCGTCGAGATCGTTCAGCAAGGGGTCGTTCAGCTCTCAGGTGGTGCAGGACGGGACCGGCGACAGCCGTATACGAAGTAGAACACGAGCCCGACGGCACCGACCCCCTAGCTCCAGCTCGCGTGCAGTGGCTTCCCCTCCGCGTACCCCGCCGCGCTCTGGATCCCGACGATCGCCTTCTGGGCGAACTCCTCCAGCGACCCGGCACCGGCATAGGTGCACGACGACCGCACGCCCGCGATGATCGAGTCGATCAGGTCCTCCACGCCCGGCCGGGCCGGGTCGAGGAACATCCGGGACGTGGAGATGCCCTCCTCGAAGAGCGCCTTGCGGGCCCGGTCGTAGGCCGACTCGTCCGACGTGCGGTTGCGCACCGCGCGCGCGGAGGCCATGCCGAAGGACTCCTTGTACAGCCGCCCGTCGGCGTCCTGCTGGAGGTCGCCCGGGGACTCGTAGGTGCCCGCGAACCAGGAGCCGACCATCACGTTGGACGCACCGGCGGCCAGCGCCATGGCGACGTCACGGGGGTGCCGGACACCGCCGTCGGCCCAGACGTGCTTGCCGTACTTCCTCGCCTCGGCGGCGCACTCCAGGACCGCCGAGAACTGCGGCCGGCCGACGCCGGTCATCATGCGGGTGGTGCACATGGCGCCGGGGCCCACGCCGACCTTGATGATGTCCGCGCCGGCGTCGACGAGGTCCTTGACCCCTTCGGCGGAGACGATGTTGCCGGCCGCGATCGGGACGTGCGGGTCGAGGTCGCGGACCAGCTTGATCGCGCTGATCATCGACTCCTGGTGACCGTGCGCGGTGTCGATGACGAGCGTGTCGACACCCGCGTCGAGCAGCTGCTTCGCCTTGCTCGCGAAGTCGCCGTTGATGCCGACGGCGGCGGCGATCCGCAGCCTGCCCTGCGCGTCGGTCGCCGGGGTGTACAGGGTGGCGCGCAGGGCGCCCTTGCGGGTGAGGATGCCGGCCAGCTTGCCGTCGCCGTCGACCGCCGGGGCGTAGCGGCGGTTGGCGCCGTCCAGCTTGTTGAAGGCCTCGCGGGGGTCGATGTCCGCGTCGAGCAGCAGCAGGTCGCGGGACATGACCTCGGCGAGCTGCGTGAAGCGGTCGACGCCGGTGAGGTCCCGGTCGGTGACGACGCCCACGGGGCGGCCGTCCTCGTCGACGACGACACCGGCGTTGTGCGCCCGCTTCGGCAGCAGGGCCAGCGCGTCGGCGACGGTCTGGTGCGGGGCCAGCACGATCGGGGTGTCCAGGACCAGGTGGCGGCTCTTCACCCAGGTGATGACATCGGTGACCACGTCGATCGGGATGTCCTGCGGGATCACGACGAGTCCGCCGCGCCGGGCCACCGTCTCGGCCATCCGCCGGCCCGCGATCGCGGTCATGTTGGCGACGACCAGCGGGATGGTGGTGCCCGTGCCGTCCGGCGAGTTGAGGTCCACGCCCTGACGCGAGCCGACCGCGGAGCGGCTCGGCACCATGAAGACGTCGTCGTACGTCAGGTCGTACGGGGGTTGGAGGTCATTGAGGAAACGCACGTGCCGCACATCCCGGTCGATCAGAGGTGACCCCCGGACCGGTCGGCCAGGGGGAAAAGCACGTACTTCATTCTCCCATGCGGACCGGTACGTCATGCCCGGGACGAAGGTCCAGGCAGGTCAGGGCTCATTTGGAGGAAACTACGGGAGCACCGGTGAGTTCACTGAGGGGCCAGGGTGACGGTCAGCGCGGGTTCGTCGGCGGACGCGTCGGTGAACACCCGGCGGGCGGTCTCCCACTCGTCCGGTCTGGTCCGCGCGTATCCCTGCCACCCGGTGACGACCACCAGGAGCCCGCGTCCGACCGCCTCCGGCGGCCACAACGAGGTGTCGCCGAGGCTCTCGGTGAGGGCGTCCCAGTTGCGCCCGAACCAGTCGGGCAGCCCGAGGCCGGAGGCGACCCGCTCCATGAGGCCGGCCTTGTCGGCGACCCCGGTGAGGTCGAGCGTGAGCAGATGCGGGCTCGTCGTCATCTCAGTGGCGTCCAAGTGAGGAGGTGGGCCCGGTCTGTTCGGCCAGCCAGGCCGCCGCCGAGCGGGTCCAGGTCGAGGCCTCGCCCGCGCCGTGGGCGAGGCCCAGGCTGTGCGGGCCGTGGGGATAGACGTGCACGGTGTGCGGCACGTCGTTGGCGGCCAGGGCCGTGGCCAGGCGGTAGGTGTGCTCCGGCCGGACGTACGGGTCCTGCGCCGTGTGCCAGAGGAAGAACGGCGGCGCCGCCGGGGTCACCAGCGCGTCGAGCGAGGTGGCCCGGCGCAGCTCCGGCGAGGCGTCCTCGCCCAGCAGGACGATCCGCGAGGGCCGGCAGGTCTCGGTCTCCATCGAGGTGATGGCGTAGCCGAGCACGGCGAACTGCACCGACGCCCGCACGTCGTGGTCCGCGGCCAGGGCCGCCAGACCCGCGAGATGCCCGCCCGCCGAGAACCCCACGAGCCCGATCCGGCCGGCCCCTTCGGCGCGCCGGCGCCGGATCTCGGCGCGCAGTGCCTCCAGGGGCACCGGATGCCGGACGTCGAGGGGGTAGCGGAAGACGCTCGCCTCCAGGCCCAGCCCCAGCCCGGTGAGCCACTCGGCGACCGGCTCGGCCTCGTGTCGGGCGTGCTGCACGTAGCCGCCGCCCGGCAGCACGATCACATGCGCGGACATATCGGTGTCATTGTCCTCTCTGGCCGGCTCCGGGGAGCGCGGGCAGGTCGTCAAGGAAGTCGTCGGACGGCACGAAGAAGAGGGTGCCGGTGATCGCGGTGGAGAAGTCGAGGATCCGGTCGTGGGTGGCGTCGGCGGTGCCGAGGAACATGTTCCGCAGCATCTGCTCGATGACGTCCGGCGTCCGGGCGTACCCGATGAAGTAGGTGCCGAACTCGCCGCCGCCGGGGCTGCCGAACGGCATGTTGTCCCGCAGGATCTGCTGTTCCCCGCCGTCCGGTCCGGTGATCGTGTTCAGGTCCACGTGGGAGGCGGGCTCGCCCAGTTCGAGGTTGGTGGCCTTGGTACGCCCGATGATCCGCTCCTGCGTCTCGGCGGGCAGCGCGTTCCACGCGTCGAGGTCGTGGACGTACTTCTGCACGATCACATAGCTGCCGCCGGCATGGCCGGGGTCCTCCGCCCCGATCAGGACGGCCCGCCGGGCGGCGGCGCCGACCGGGTTCTCGGTGCCGTCGACGAAGCCCAGCAGGTCGCGGGCGTCGAGGTACTTGAAGCCCGGCACCTCGTCCTCGACGGTCACCGCGTCGCGCAGCCGGCTCATGATCTCGGCGGCGAGTCCGAAGCACAGGTCGAACCGGGTGGCCCGGATGTGCAGGAGGAGGTCGCCGGGGGTGGCGACCGCGGTGTGCCGGGGCCCCTGCAGCGGCCGGAAGGGGTGCAGGCCCGCCGGGCGGGGGTGGTCGAACAGGCGGTCCCAGGCCGCGGAACCGATCCCCGTCACACAGCTCAGCGCGGCTTCCGGGGTACCGAACCCGAAGCTGCGCTCCAGCGCGCGGAGATCGCCCAGCACCTCCCGTGCCGTCTCCTCGCCGCCGGGGCGGACGGTGAGCACCAGGAAGATCGCTGCAGTGGTCAACGGGCCGAGCACCGGCTGCGGTTCGGCTCCCGGCACGGACTGGGGTTCAGTGGTCAACGCGTCCTCCCGATGCGATCGGCACTCGGCCTGTCGTACACATACTCGGGGTTGACGGCGTTCAGTCGATGAAGACGCTCCACGCGACGGCGTTGAGATTGTCGGAAAGAAAGATGTCCGTCCCGCCGATCCGCTTCTCCCAGCCCGTCGGCATCAACTCGGCGGCGCGGGCGACGACCCTGTCCATCCACACCTTGAGCTGCGCCTGCTTGTTGTTGTCCGGGACCCCGGCGCCGGCCTCCCGCAGGTCGACCGTGCGCAGCGCCTCGGCCGCGGCGGAGCGCAGGTCGTGGAGGTACTCGCGGTTGGTCTGCACGTCCTCGGGGGTGCCGAAGAGGTCCATGTGGCCGGAGACGACGGTGTCGAAGTCGTACTCCAGCATCTGGTCCATGGCGTCGAAGTACGCGGGCACGTGGGCGGCGAAGAGCAGGCGGAAGAACGGCGCGTTGCGGACCGAGAAGCTGTCGATCGCGGCCAGGACCCGCTGTTCCGGGAGATGGATGAAGAGGTTGCCCGCCTGGTGCCAGTCGCCCTTGTACTCCGGGACGATCCGCTCGCCGTCGACGGTCAGCTCGTGCCGGGTCCCGCTGAAGGTCTCGGTGGGCAGCGGCCGCCTGCTGTCCCGTGCCTCCTCGATGAACCTGCCGGTGAGCTCGTGGGCGACGATCTGCACGCCGTCCCGGGCCAGCAGGTGCGCGGCGCCGATGTGGTCGGCGTGCGCGTGGCTGTAGATCAGGTGGGTGACCGGCTTGGGGGTCACCTCCTCGATGCCCTGCAGCAGCCGGTCGTCCAGGTCCAGCGGGGCGTCGACGACCACCACGCCCTTCCTGGTCACCAGGAACACGGTGTTGTCGACGCCGCTGGTGATGCCGTAGGCACCACCGCCCAGCTCGGTGACCAGGTAGCCGGACGAGGGGATGTCCGGGCCGCGGGCGAAATCGGGGATGGGGGCGAATGCGGTCATGGTGGTCTCCTTCTGCCGTGAGTGCGGCTCGCGCACCGACCGATCCTGATCACAGCATGAGCCTCCGCGGGCGCGGCATCACATGAACGCGTGAGGACCGCGCCCCTGGACCGGCCCTCGGACCTGCCTCGCGGCCCGGCCCGGTGCTGCTCACAGGGTGCGGAGGAAGTCAGCGAGGTGCCGGGCGACCAGGTCCGGCGCCTCCAGTGGGGAGAGGTGGCCCACGCCGTCCAGCTCGGTGAGGGTCGCGGTGGGGATCAGGGGGAGCAGGTGCTCACGCAGCACCTGCGGCGGGTCGACCCTGTCCGCGCCGCCGGTCAGCACCAGCACGGGTACGTCGATCTTCCCGACGCTGCCGGAGAGGTCCTCGACCAGCCCCTGCCGCGGCCAGGCCGAGCGGGCCGCTTCCGCCGCCCGGGAGCTGTCCTCCAGGACCTGGGCGCGCAGGGCGCCGCCGAGGGGCCGGCCGGTCAGCACCTGGTCGATGCTCCGGCCGATGGTCTCCGCGCTGTCGTAGGCGTGCGAGAGGGCCTCCTGGAACTCGGGCGTCACCCCGACCGGGGCGGGCGGCGCGGGCGCGACGAGCACCAGGCCCCTGAGCCCGGCCGGGCGCCTGGAGGCCAGGGCCTGGGTGACCTTTCCGCCCGTGGAGTGGCCGACGACGACGAACTCGTCGTAACCGAGCCGGCCGACGACCTGCTGGGCGTCGTCGGCGAGCTGCTCGATGCCGTACGGCCCGGGCGCGGCGGCGGACGCGCCCCAGCCGCGGTGGTCGTAGGCGACGAAGGCCTGGGTGGGGCCGAGGAGTTCGAGGACCGGCCGCCAGGTGCGATGGGAGCCGCCCCAGTAGTGGAGGAGGACGAGGGCCGGTCCGTCGCCCTCGCGGACGTGGCCGTAGACCTGTCCGCCCTGGACGTCGAAGTACCGGCCGATCGGGGTGGATGCGCTCATGGATCCGATCGTCGTCCGGCTCCGCCCGGCCGGAAACGGGCTCGTCCGCCACGGTCCGCAACTTTCGGGACAGCCCGGAACCGACACGATCCGGCGCGGTGCACCTAAGGCCGCTTTGTTGCGGTCGTAGTATTCGAGCCATGGTCCCTCATCGTGTCGCGGTCCTGGCGCTGCCCGGTGTGCTCCCCATCGACCTGGGCATCCCCACGCAGATCTTCAATCCGCGGCCCAGCACCCCGTACCGGCTGACGGTCTGCGGCGCGACCCGCGGCAGTGTCACCACCAGCACCGGGTTCACGGTCGGCACGACGGCCGGACTGTCCGCGCTCGCCCGCGCGGACACGATCATCGTGCCGGGATACGACGGCTACCGACGGCCGCCCGCACCCGAGGTCACCGCGGCCCTGCGGCGCGCCTTCGGCCGCGGCGCCCGGATCGCCTCCATCTGCACCGGCGCCTTCGCCCTCGCGGCCGCCGGTCTCCTCGACGGCCGTACGGTGACCACCCACTGGGCCAGCGCCGACGACCTCGAACGCCTCCACCCACGCCTGCGCGTCGACCGCAACGTCCTCTACATCGACGACGGCCGCCTCCTCACCTCCGCCGGGGTGACCGCCGGCATCGACCTGTGCCTCTACCTGGTCCGCAAGGACCTCGGCGCGGCCGTCGCCAACGAGATCGCCCGGGAACTGGTCGCCGCTCCGCACCGGGACGGCGGCCAGGGCCAGTTCATCGACCGGTCGCTGCCCGCCGCCACCGCCCACACCCTTGCCGGCACCCGTGACTGGGCCCTGCGCCACCTCGACGAGGCGCTCCCGCTCGACGTCCTCGCCCGGCACGCCCGGGTCTCCCCGCGCACCCTGGTCCGCATGTGGCGGCAGGAGACCGGGGTCTCCCCGCACCAGTGGCTGCTCACCGCCCGCGTCGGCCACGCCCGCGAGCTCCTGGAAGTCACCACCCTGAGCATCGAGCAGATCGCCGCCCGCAGCGGTCTGGGCAGCGGCACCAACCTCCGCGCCCGCTTCCGGGACGCCGTCGGCACCACGCCCACCGCGTACCGGCGTGCGTTCCGTGCGACCGGCGACGCCGCCTGAGCGCGGCCGCGACACGGGGAAATTTCCGAGGAATCCTTCGCCCGGCGGAATAGACAGACCTGTCTATTCGGTTGACCAGGCCAGGTAGACAGACCGGTCTACTCAACAAGGACCTCCGAACCGACGCTCTTCGGCCCCGTCCCCGCGAAGGCTCTCCGATGAACCACCTCGCACCGCACGAACGCATCGAGCGCACCGAGCGCACCAAGGCGTCTCACCGGCCGATCCCGCCGCGCGCCGCGTTCTACCTGCTCGCCTCCGTCGTCGTCTCCTTCCTGGCCGCCTCCAGCGCGCCCACCCCGCTCTACGCGACCTACCAGGCCGAGTGGGGGTTCACCCCGATCACCACCACAGTCGTCTTCGGCGTCTACGCGATCGCCGTCCTCTCCGGCCTCCTGGTCCTCGGCAAGCTGTCCGACCACGTCGGCCGCCGCCCGGTCCTGATCGCCGCGATCGCCGCCCAGGCCGCCGCGATGCTGCTGTTCACCACCGCCGGAGGCGTCGGCGAACTGCTCCTGGCCCGCGTCGTCCAGGGCCTGTCCACCGGCGCCGCCCTCGGCGCGGTCGGCGCCGCGATGATGGACCTCGACCGCTCCCGCGGCACCCTGGCGAACGCCTTCGCCCCCGGCCTCGGCACCGCGACGGGCTCTCTGCTCAGCGGCTTCGTCGTGCAGTACCTGCCCGCCCCGACCCACGCGATCTACCTCGGCCTGCTGGCCGTGTTCGTGGCCCAGGCGGTCGCCGTCGCCCTGACCGACGAGACCGTCACCAGGCAGCCGGGCGCCCTGGCCAGCCTGGTGCCCGAGATCAGGCTGCCGCGCACGGTCCGCGGCGCGGTCCTGGCCGCCGCACCCGTCGTCTTCGCCGTCTGGGCACTCGCCGGGTTCTACGGCTCCCTGGGCCCCGCCCTGGTCCGCACCCTGGTCGGCTCCACCTCCGCCGTCTACGGCGGCCTCGGCCTCTTCGTCCTCGCGTTCGTCTCAGCCGGTTCGATCCTCGCCCTGCGCAAGGCACAGGCCACGACCGTGATGTACACCGGCATCGGCGCGCTCGTCGCCGGAGTGGCCCTGACCCTGGTCGCCGTGGACCTGAGCGCACCGGCGCTGTTCTTCGTCGGCACGGCCGTCGCCGGTGTCGGCTTCGGCAGCGGCTTCCAGGGCGGCATCCGCACCGTGCTGCCGCTGACGAAGCCCCACGAGAGCTCCGGTGTGCTGTCCCTGCTGTTCGTCGTCGCCTACCTCGGCATGGGCGGCCCCTCGGTCGCCGCCGGCGCACTGGTGGTGCACGGGGGCGGGCTCGTCCCGACCTCCGAGGAGTACGGCGCGGTGATCATCGCCCTGGCGCTGCTGGCCCTCTCCGCCCTGCTGGTGCGGCACGGCAGGCCGCAGAGCGGGCCCGGCGTGAAGGTGGCGTCCGGCGGCCCGCAGGCGGTGCCGGTCCGGACTGAGCAGCCCGAGAGCCTCACACAGGCACGATGACTGAGTAGACCGGTCTGGTCAGCCATGGATCAGCCATGGACTCGAAATCTGGAAGGGACGGGAAGGTGAGTGGCATGACGAAGACGTCGACCGCTGCCAAGGCCCCCACCGCACGGGAGCGGCTGCTCTCGGCGGCGAACGAGCTGTTCTACGCGGAGGGCGTGCAGACGGTCGGGATCGACCGGATCATCGAGCACGCCGGGGTCGCCAAGGCCTCGCTGTACAACACCTTCGGCGGCAAGGAACAGCTCATCCGGGCCTACCTCGACTCCCGGCACGCCAAGCTGACCGAGCGGCTGCTGCGCGGTGTGAACGGCGCCGACAACCCGCGGGACCGGCTGCTGGCGGTCTTCGACGCCCAGGCCGAACTCTTCACCGAGCAGGACTACCACGGGTGCGCCTTCGTCGCGGCCAGTGCGGAGGCCAAGCACGGCAGCGCCATCGAGGAGGCCTCCGACGCCTACCGGGCCTGGGTCCGGGCCCTGTTCACCGGCCTCGCCCGGGACGCGGGCGCCCCGGACCCCGAGGCACTCGCCCGCCGGCTGCACCTGCTGTACGACGGGGGCGGGGTGTCCGCACGGATGGACCGCGACCCGTCGGTGGGCGCGGTCGCCCGGGAAGCGGCCGCCATCCTCGTCGACGCGGCACTGCAGCCCCGCTCCTGAGGGCCGCACCACCTCTCCCCGCTCCGGCTCGTCACCAACTTCTCGCTTACGAGAAGGCTCTATGGGGGGCGACCCGACCCGCCGCGGCAGCGTTGTCAGAACGGCTGCCGCGGCGATGCCATGATCCCGGCAGCCCGGTCAGGGACCGTCCGGGTCCGCGCGGTTCAGCGCGGGCTTGGGGGTGGTCCCGGCCGTCATCAGGTAGTCGGCTGCCGAGGTGTCGGTGACGAGGCTGGTGACCAGCCCCGACCGCAGCACCGCGTCGATCGCGGCCGCCTTGCGCTGCCCGCCCGCGATCGCGACGACCTCGGGGATACGGCGCAACTGGTCGGCCTTGACCGTGATGCAACGTTCCCCCAGGTCCCGTCCCACCCGGCGGCCGTCGGCGTCGAAAAGATGCGCGGCCATCTCGGCGGCGACACCGAGCGTGGCGTAGTGCGCCCGCTCCTCGTCGCTGAGCATGTCGTGCACCGTGGAGATGCCGGACTCCCAGGAGCCGATGGAGACACAGGCGACCGTGACCTTGTCGAAGTACTCGAAGGCCCGGGCGATCCCGGTCTGGTTGCGCAGCGCGGCCGCGGTGGCCGCGTCGGGCAGCAGCATCGGCGCGTAGATCGGGTGGGCGTCGCCGCCCGACACCTGGGCGGCGCGCCGGACGGCCTCGACCGAGCCGCGCTCGGAGGTCCCCGCGTCGTACACGCCCGTCAGCTGCACCACCGTGCAGGGCGGCAGCCGGTCGAGCGCGGCCGCCATGTGGATGGTGGACCGGCCCCAGGCGAGGCCGAGCACATCCCCCTCGTTCACGAGCTCGCCGAGCAGGTCCGCGGCGACCTCGCCGAGGTTCTCGGGGTCCGGGGTCTCCTCCGCCTCGGCCGGGGACTCGACCACCACGGCATGCCGCAGGCCGTAGCGGGCGCGGAGCGCGTCCGAGCGCTCGGCGTCCAGTTCGGCCGGCACGCGGATCTCGATGCGTACGAGATCCCTTTCGAGGGCAGTCTCCAGTACCCGGGCCACCTTGAAGCGGCTGACGCCGAACTCCTCAGCGATCTGGATCTTGGACTTGCCCTCGAGGTAGAAGCGGCGGGCCATGGCCGCCGCCTGCACCAGCTCTGCGGGTCCCATCCGCACGGCTGACCGGCCCGCCGACATACCCGACACGGCCATCTCCTCACTGCTGTTCACACTCTGGATACGCCGTTCATCCTTGCAGATCCGGCGCACTTGATCAGCCCTGATCGGAGCCGTTCACGTTCCCGTACCTCAGTGGTCGCACGCCCACGACGCCTGGGCGATGGCCGCCTCCGCCTGGGTGCGTAGTGCACGTACCGCCGCTGCCGGGTCGTTTGCCCCGTACACCGCTGAACCTGCCACAAAAACGTCGGCTCCGGCGTCCGCGCACCGCTCGATCGTCGACGCGGAAACTCCACCGTCGACCTGCAGCCACAGCTCCAGTCCGTGCTTGCTGATCAACTCCCGGGTGCGGCGGATCTTCGGCAGCATGATGTCGAGGAACGCCTGGCCGCCGAAGCCCGGCTCGACCGTCATGATCAGCAGCATGTCCAGCTCGGGGAGCAGGTCCTCGTACGGCTCGATGGGCGTGGCGGGCTTGAGCGCCATGGAGGCCCGGGCGCCCTTCGCCCGGATCTCCCGCGCGAGCCGCACGGGCGCGGCGGCCGCCTCCACGTGGAAGGTGACGGAGGAGGCACCCGCTTCGACGTACTGCGGCGCCCACCGATCAGGGGCCTCGATCATCAGGTGGCAGTCCAGCGGGGTGTCCATAGCACGGGCCAGGGACTCTACGACCGGCACGCCGAGCGTGAGGTTCGGGACGAAGTGGTTGTCCATGACGTCGACGTGGAGCCAGTCGGCGCCTTCGACCGCCTTCGCCTCGTCCGCGAGGCGGGCGAAGTCGGCGGACAGGATGCTGGGGTTGATCTGCACGGCCATGCCCCAAGCGTGCCATGCCCTGACGGGGTGGGCCGAACGGGGTTCGGGGGTGGTCGCGGTCATGGGTCCGGTGCGGGTGAGTGGGGGGTTGCTCGCGCAGTTCCCCGCGCCCCTGAAGGGGGCGCTGCCCAGCAGTGCCCTACATAGCTGCGGGCAGGCGTGCCGCAGGGCGGCACGGGTGGGCGCTGGGGGTCCCCCCGGCCGAAGGCTGGGGGAGGCACCCTGCCAGCGCCGGTAAGCGTCCCCACCCCCCACCTCAGCCAGTCCTCCGGATCAACGCCAGATACATCGCGTCCGTGCCGTGCACATGCGGCCACAGCTGCACATCCGGCCCCTCCCCCAGCTCCGGCACCCCCGGCAGCAGCGGACGCGCATCCACCAGTTCCGTCTCCGGCCGCTGCTTCAGCACGTCCTGCACCACCGCCCGCGTCTCCGCCAGATGCGGCGAACAGGTCGCGTACCCGACCACCCCGCCCACCCGCACCGAGTCGATCGCGGTACGCAACAGCGCACGCTGCAGCGGAGCGAAGTTGTCGAGGTCCTCGGGACGGCGGCGCCACCGCGCCTCCGGGCGGCGGCGCAGCGCGCCCAGCCCCGTGCAGGGGACGTCCATCAGGACCCGGTCGAAGGTGCCGGGGAGCCACGGCGGCCGGGTGCCGTCGGCGGCGATGACCTGGTACGGCCCCGGGTTGCCGTGCAACGCCTTCGCCACCAGCCCGGCCCGGTGCGGCTGCTTCTCGGAGGCGAGCAGCACGGCCCCCCGCTCGGCGGCGAGCGCGGCGAGCAGCGCGGCCTTGCCACCGGGGCCGGCACAGCCGTCCAGCCACTTCTCGTCCGGGCCCTCGACCGGCACGTTGGCGAGCGCGAGGGCGACCAGCTGGCTGCCCTCGTCCTGTACACCGGCCCGGCCCTCCTGCACGGCCGTGATGGCGCCGGGCTCCCCGCCCTCGGTGAGCCGCACGGCGTACGGCGACCAGCGCCCCCGTTCGGCGGCCTCCTCCCCGAGGAGTTCCTCGGTGGTGGCCCGCCCGGGCCGGGCGACCAGCGTCACCTCGGGCCGCTCGTTGTCGGCGGCCAGCAGTTTCTCGATCCCCGCGCGTCCACCCCCCAGGGAGTCCCAGAGCGCGGAGACGACCCACCGCGGATGCGAGTGCACCACGGCCAGGTGGTCCTCGGGGTCCTCCTCGTAGGACGGCGCGACCCGCGCGATCCAGCCGTCGAGATCGTCCTGCGTGACCTTGCGGAGCACGGCGTTGACGAACTTGGCCCGCCCGTCGCCCAGCACCACCCGGGCCAGCTCGACGGAGGCGGAGACGGCGGCGTGGCTGGGAATCCGCGTCCCGAGCAGCTGATGGACACCCAGACTGAGCACGTCCAGCACCGGCGGGTCGACCTCGCGCAGCGGCCGGTCGACGCACTCGGCGATGATCGCGTCGTACGTCCCCTGCCGGCGCAGCGTCCCGTACACCAGCTCGGTGGCGAGCGCGGCGTCCCGCCCGTCGAAGTCGCCCTTCTCCCGGGCCTTGCGCAGCAGCGGTGGCAGCACGAGGTTGGCGTACGCGTCCCGCTCGTCCACGGCGCGCAGCGCCTCGAAGGCGAGGATGCGGACGGGGTCCTTCTGGGGACGACGGTAGGGCTTGGCTGGCCTGCGCGGCCGCCGGGACTGCTCGCTCACGAAAAAGGTGCTCCGGGTATGGGGATGAGGCGACTCCCAGCGTACGCCGCGCACGCCGGAAAGCCGCTGCTGGGAGACGGCGCTCAGGCGCCGAGGGACTCCCCGGTGCCGATGCGCACGCCGCGCGCCCAGTCGGCGGCCCGCATCGGCTTCTTGCCCTGGGCCTGCACCCAGAGCAGTTCCACGGCGTACGACCCCGTCCCCACGTGCACGCTGTTCTTCCCCACGGCGATCTGGGCCGGGGCGAGGTCGGTCCGCTCGGGCACCGGCGTGACCTGGATGAGCTTGAGCCGCTCACCACGGAAGGTGGTCCAGGCGCCAGGGGCCGGAGTGCACCCCCGCACCACCCGGTCGACCCGCAACGCCGGCGCCGACCATTCCACCTTCGCGTCCTCGACGGTGATCTTCGGCGCGAGGGTGATGCCCTCCCCCGGCTGCGGTACGGCCTTGAGCGTGCCGTCCTCGATGCCGTCCATGGTCGCGGCGAGCAGCCCGGACCCGGCGAACGCGAGGCGGGTCAGCAGGTCACCGCTGGTGTCGGTGGGCCGGATCTCCTCGGTGACGGTCCCGTAGACGGGCCCGGAGTCGAGCCCTTCCTCGATGAGGAACGTGGAAGCGCCCGTGATCTCGTCGCCGCCCATGATGGAGTGCTGCACGGGAGCCGCCCCGCGCCAGGCGGGAAGCAGCGAGAAGTGCAGGTTGACCCACCCGTGGGCCGGCACGTCCAGCGCGACCCGCGGCAGCAGTGCGCCGTACGCGACCACCGGACAGCAGTCCGGCCCGATCTCCCTCAGCCGCTCCAGGAACTCCGGATCGCGCGGCTTGAGCGGCCTCAGCACCTCGATCCCGGCCTCCATCGCCCGCTCGGCCACAGGCGAAGCGACCAGCCTGCGCCCCCGCCCGGCCGGTGCGTCGGGCCGGGTGACCACCGCGGCCACCTCGTGCCGCCCCGAGGAGATGAGAGCGTCCAGAGCGGGAACGGCGACTTCGGGAGTACCGGCGAAGACAAGCTTCATGGGCGACTGCGACCCTCTCGAACGACATCAACACGGGCAACGCACAAGTCTATGCCGCCCCGATCAACCACCACCCCCAGACCACAACCCCGCAGCCTGACACCCCACGGCCCCACAGACCACGAACGCCGACAGGGGCAGGCACCGGCCACCGACGAAGACGAACGGCAACCGCGACCGCCCACCGACGAAGGCGAACGGCAACCCCGACCGCCCACCGCGAACGGCAAAGCCAAGTACCTACGGCGAAGGTCCGACGGCCCACCACCCACAGCAAGCGACGAAGCCAACAAGCCACACCGCATGCTCGGTCGGCCGCCGACGGCGAGCACCCCCGCAGGTCGCCCGACCTCTCTGCCGACTGGGACGGGCGGTGCGCGGGTGGGAGAACTCCCCGGTGGCGCGAACCCCGCCGCACGGCGTACGCATATGCCCATACGCCCCCACACCGTGACCAGCGGAGCGCCCACGCGTTGGTCAAGAGAGAGTTGACCACAACGGGCCGCAGACGCGGCCCATTCCTTTCAACGCCGGTTCGAGAGGCTTGTTCATGGCCGACCACGCAACCCACGACGCCCAGGCCCGGGCCAGCCTGCACTTGCTGGTGCGGGACATCGAGCGGGTCCGCCGACAGGTGGACGCACTACGCACGCTCACCGCCCAGTTGGGCAACGTCTACCGCCCGCGCCGCTCCGGCCCGTCCACGGGCTTCGTCGTCTACGGACGCGCCCCCGCCCCGACGGTCCGTCTCGCCCAGGAACTCCGGGACAGTGTCGAGACCCTGGTCACGGCCGCCGTGGACTTCGACCGTTCACTCGGCTTCTCGTGGGACGCGGTGGGCTCCGCCCTCGGAGTCACCAAGCAGGCGGTGCACCGCCGTTACGGCGCCCGTCGCGCCGCCACCCAGACAACGGCCACGGCCACGGCCACCGCCACGGCCGAGCCCGAGCGGTCCACGGAACCGTCGGGCACCCGCACGATCAACGTGGGCGGCAGCCTGCCCATCATGCCGACGGTCCCCGCCGCCCGCTCCATGCCGACCCAGCCGACCGCCGGCAGCCCCACCCTCCGCGACGAGGCCAGGCCGACAGCCTTCCCCGGCCCGCGCAACGGCTGACGCACCCAGCGGCCGACCGACACCACGGCTGACCCGAAGGGCCGACCCGCCCGCCCCTGTCCTCCCGGCAAGCATCCGGGAGGGCAGCCGTCTGCCGGTCACCCGATGTCCGGCGGATCGATCCGCACCCGAACCGCCTCCCCGCCCCCGCCTCCGGTCCCCCGCGCCATCCGGGCCGCCTGAGCCGACTTCAGCGCGGCGGCGAGCGCCGCCCCACTTCCCGGCGGCACCCGGACCAGCGCCCGCTCCCAGTGCTCCCCCGGCGGCGGCGCACCCGCCCGTCGAGGCGCCCCGGCCCGCACCACGGGCACTGGAACCGGCCCCAACACCTCGGCGTCCGCAGGCAGTTCGGCCGTACCGAGGAACTCGGCGAGCGCCTCCGCCGTCCCCGAGACCGCCGCCATCCGCGAGACCGGCGGAAATCCCAGCTCCGCCCGCTCGGCCAGCTCCCGTACCGCGTGCCCGACGGGATCCCACCGCACCAGCGCCTGCACGGGCCGCAGTGTCGGCTCCGCGACGACGACCACGGTCCCGCCGTCTCCCTGGGGCCGCACCAGCGCCCCGGCCGCGATCCACCGGCGCAGCGCGTCCTCACCGGCCCGCAGATCCGGCCGCCCCAGCATGGCCCAGCCGTCCAGCAGCAGGGCCGCCGCGTAGCCGCCCTCGGCGACCGGCTCCGCGCCCGGGGTGCTCACGACCAGTGCGGGTGTCCCCGGCACGGTGTCCAGCACCTGCTCGCGCCCCGAGGTACGTACGGGTACGGCGGGAAAGGCCCGCCCCAGCTCCTCGGCGGTCCGCCGGGCCCCGACCACCTGGGCGCGGAGCCGGAAGCCGCCGCACTCGGGGCAGTGCCAGTCGCTCTCCGTTCGCCCGCACCACCCGCACCCCAGTGCCCCGGCATCCTGCGCCTCCAACGGACCGGCACAGTGCCGGCAGCGCGCCGGCGCCCGGCACTGGGCGCAGGCCATCCGCGGCACATACCCCCGTCGGGGCACCTGCACCAGCACCGGCCCGTGCCGCAGCCCGTCCCGGACGGCCTGCCAGGCGAGCGTCGGCAACCGCGCGGCCCGCGCGGCCTCGTCCCGCGCCAGGTCCCCGTCGCCGACCGTCCGCACCAGCGGCGCCGCCCGCCGTACCTGCTCCCGTCCCGCCACCAGGGGCCGCGCCCAGCCGTTCTCCACGAGTTGCGCGGCCTCCACCGTGCAGCTCCAACTCCCGAGCAGAAACCCGCACTTGTCCAGGGCCGCCCGCAACAGCAGCACATCCCGCGCATGCGGCTGCGGGGCGTGCTGTTCGCTGTGGCTGTCGTCCCCGTCGTCCCAGATCGCGACGAGCCCGAGATCCCGGACCGGCGCGAACATGGCCGCCCGCGTCCCCACGACCGCCCGCACCGAGCCTCGGCTGACGGCGAGCCACTGCGCGTACCGCTTCTCGGGCCCGGCATCGGCCGTGAGCAGCGCATGCCGTCCCGCGCCCAGCACATCGGTCAGCGCGGCATCGACCCGTGCGGCGGCCCGCCCGTCCGGTACGACGACGAGCGCGCCGCGTCCCGAGGCGAGCGTGGCGGCGACGGCCCGGGCCAGTTCGGCGCTCCACTCCGGTCCCGGCAGGGCGTTCCACACCGCACGCGGTGCGCCGCCCGAGGCCAGCGACTCGACGAAGGCGGCTCCGCGCTCGTACCGCGCCCAGGAACCGGCGTCGGGCGCGGGCGGGGCCGCCAGCGGCTCGGGCGACGGCCGCTTCTCGGCCCGTGCGCTGCGCGGCGGCACCGCCAGCTGCAGCACATCGGCGAGGCTCCCCGCGTACCGGTCGGCGACCGCCCGTGCGAGCCGCAGCAGCTCCTCGCTCAGCACCGGCTCGGGCGACACCACCTGGGCCAGCGCGGCCAGCGGCCCCGCGTAGTCGGACTCGGCGAGCCGCTCCACCAGGAACCCGTCGATCAGCCCCCCGCCCTCCCGGCGCCCGTCCCGCACCCGGTGCCGCCCGGCCCCGAACCGCACCCGCACCCGCACCCCCGGCTGTGCTTCGGCGTCCAGCTCGGCGGGGACGGCGTAGTCGAAGTAGCGGTCGAGGTGGAGCACACCCTTGTCCACGAGCACCCGCGCGACCGGCAACCGCTCGGCCAGCACGGCCCCCCGCCAGGTCCGCGGTTTGGCCCGGGGCACCTTGGCCCCCCGCACGCTCTCCCGGATGAGCGCGAGCTGCTCCGGCGGCGCCCCCGCGGCGCCCTCGCCCCCCTGCCCGTTCTCGCTGCTCACCCTTGCATTCTTACCAAACGCCACTGACAACCGGCGCCGCCGAACCTTCCGTACGACGAACCGTCCCCATGACGCGCCGAAGGCCCGGCTCCCCCGAAGGGAAGCCGGGCCTTCGCCGAGACGGCTCGGGGGTTACAGGCCCGCGGCCTTGCGCAGGGCGTCCACGCGGTCCGTGCGCTCCCAGGTGAAGTCGGGGAGCTCGCGGCCGAAGTGACCGTACGCGGCGGTCTGCGAGTAGATCGGGCGGAGCAGGTCGAGGTCGCGGATGATGGCGGCCGGACGCAGGTCGAAGACCTCGTCGATCGCCTTCTCGATCTTCTCGGCGTCCACCTTGGCGGTGCCGAAGGTCTCCACGAAGAGACCGACGGGCTCGGCCTTGCCGATCGCGTACGCGACCTGGACCTCGCAGCGGGACGCCAGACCGGCGGCGACCACGTTCTTCGCGACCCAGCGCATGGCGTAGGCGGCCGAGCGGTCGACCTTGGACGGGTCCTTGCCGGAGAACGCACCGCCACCGTGGCGGGCCATGCCGCCGTAGGTGTCGATGATGATCTTGCGGCCGGTCAGGCCGGCGTCGCCCATCGGGCCGCCGATCTCGAAGCGGCCGGTCGGGTTGACCAGCAGACGGTAGTTCTCGGTGTCGAGCTTGATGCCGTCGTCCAGCAGCGCCTTCAGCTCCGGCTCCACGACGAACTCGCGGATGTCGGGCGCGAGCAGCGACTCCAGGTCGATGTCCGAGGCGTGCTGGCTGGAGACCACGACCGTGTCGAGGCGGACGGCCTTGTCGCCGTCGTACTCGATGGTGACCTGCGTCTTGCCGTCGGGGCGCAGGTAGGGGATGGTGCCGTTCTTGCGGACCTCGGAGAGGCGCTTGGAGAGGCGGTGCGCCAGGAAGATCGGGAGCGGCATCAGCGTCGGCGTCTCGTCCGTCGCGTAGCCGAACATCAGGCCCTGGTCGCCCGCGCCCTGCTTGTCGAGCTCGTCCTCGTCGCCCTCGACACGGTTCTCGTACGCCGTGTCCACGCCCTGGGCGATGTCCGGGGACTGTGCGCCGATCGAGACCGAGACGCCACAGGAGGCTCCGTCGAAGCCCTTCTTCGAGGAGTCGTAACCGATCTCGAGGATCTTGTTGCGGACCAGCGTCGCGATGTCCGCGTACGTCTTGGTCGTGACCTCGCCGGCCACGTGCACCAGGCCGGTGGTGATCAGCGTCTCGACGGCGACCCGGGAGGTCGGGTCCTCGCGCAGAAGCGCGTCGAGAATGGTGTCGCTGATCTGGTCAGCGATCTTGTCTGGGTGACCCTCGGTCACGGACTCCGAGGTGAACAGGCGACGGGACACAACGCTCCCTGGGGTTGCAGCGGCTGCTGGCTGATCATTGGCGGACAACACGGGGGCTGCACCCGGGCATCGTCCGAGAACAGTTTATCGGTCGCACTCCGCCGCCGGCCCACCTGTCTCGACACTCGGGAGTGCTGTGACCTGCGGCACGGGCATTCTGCCCAATGGTCGGCGGCCTTGGCCAGAGTCACTGCACCGTAATGTCACACCCGGGAAAGTTGACATATGGCTGAAATAAGTCAACCCAAACGGGTCGCCACCAGATCCCACACGGTGTCGGCGAGAGCCTCCTTCGGCCCGTGCGGCACGGGCGTCTCACTGCCGTCGGCGCCGAGCACCACGGCCTCGTTCTCCTCGGAGCCGAAGGTCTTGCGCTCGCCCACCTCGTTCACCACGAGCAGGTCGCAGCCCTTGCGTGCGAGCTTGGTCCGGCCGTTGGCGAGGACGTCGTCGGTCTCGGCGGCGAAGCCGACGATCACCTGTCCGGTCCGCGCCCGGTCGGCCGAGATCTCCGCGAGGATGTCCGGATTCCGCACCAGGACGATCGGTTCGGGATCCTGGCCGTCCTTCTTCTTGATCTTCCCGGCCGCGTAGACCGCGGGGCGGAAGTCGGCCACGGCGGCAGCCATCACCACGGCGTCGGCGTCGGCGGCCGCCTTGAGCACCGCCTCGCGCAGCTGTACGGCCGTACCGACCGGGACGACGTCCACACCGGTCGGGTCCGGCAGCCCTGTGGTGTTCGCGGCGACCAGCGTCACCCTGGCCCCCCGGGCGGCGGCCGTGCGGGCGAGGGCGTAGCCCTGCTTGCCGGAGGAGCGGTTACCGAGGAAGCGGACGGGGTCGAGGGGCTCCCGGGTGCCGCCGGCGGAGACGACGACGTGCCGGCCGGCCAGGTCGGGCTCCGCCACTCCTCTCGCGAGGACGCGACGGCAGACCTCGAAGATCTCCCCCGGGTCGGGCAGCCGGCCCTTGCCGGTGTCGACGCCGGTGAGGCGGCCGACCGCCGGTTCGACCACGACGGCGCCGCGGCGGCGCAGCGTGGCCACGTTCTCCTGGGTGGCCGGGTGCTCCCACATCTCGGTGTGCATCGCGGGGGCGAAGACGACCGGGCAGCGGGCCGTGAGGAGGGTGTTGGTGAGCAGGTCGTCGGCGAGGCCGTGAGCGGCCTTGGCGAGCATGTCGGCGGTGGCGGGGGCGACGACGACCAGGTCGGCGTGCTGGCCGATGCGGACGTGCGGGACCTCCTCGACGTGGTCCCAGACCTCGGTGGAGACGGGGTTGCCGGAGAGGGCGGACCAGGTGGCGGCGCCGACGAAGTGCAGCGCGGAGGCGGTGGGCACGACCCGGACGTCATGGCCCGACTCGGTGAACCTTCTCAGCAGCTCACAGGCCTTGTAGGCGGCGATGCCGCCACTGACCCCCAGCACGACCCTCGGCTTGTCCACGTCACTCCCCGCACTTGGCTCCCGCACCGGCTCCGGCGCACGTCTCCATCACACACCACAGGCCCGGCAGTCGGGCTGCCGGGCCTGTGGATAAGTCAACTGCAATACGAAAGTACTACTGCGCCGGGCCTTCGATGGCCTCGGAGGTCAGCAGACCCGCGTTGATCTCGCGCAGGGCGATGGAGAGCGGCTTCTCGTGGACGTGGGTGTCGACGAGCGGACCGACGTACTCGAGGAGGCCCTCGCCGAGCTGCGAGTAGTACGCGTTGATCTGGCGGGCACGCTTGGCCGCGTAGATCACGAGGCTGTACTTCGAGTCGGTGGCCTCGAGGAGCTCGTCGATCGGAGGGTTGATGATGCCCTCGGGCGCGGTGATGGAAGAGGACACGCTCTGCCTTCCGATGGATGGGAAAGATTCAGTCTGAATGATCAGCAACGATCACACAACGTCCATCAAGGCTAGCAGCTCGCGCGCCACGTCCTCGACGGAGGTGTTGACCAGTGTCTCGTCGAACTCCGGCTCGGCCGCGAGCTCGATCTTGGCCGCGTCCAGCCGGCGCTCGATCACCTCGGGCGCCTCGGTGCCGCGTCCGGTGAGTCTGCGCACCAGCTCCTCCCAGGAGGGCGGAGCCAGGAACACCAGCCGGCCGTCCGGCATGGTCTCGCGGACCTGCCGGGCGCCCTGGAGGTCGATCTCCAGGAGGACCGGCACACCGGACTCGAGGTGTTCGAGGACCGCGGCACGCGGGGTGCCGTAGCGGTTGCCGGCGAATTCGGCCCACTCCAGGAGCTCGCCGTTGGCGATCAGCTTGTCCATCTCCTCGTCGGAGACGAAGAAGTAGTGGACTCCGTGCTTCTCGCCCGGGCGGGGCCTGCGGGTGGTCGCCGACACCGAGAGCCAGACCTCGGGGTGTTCCTTGCGCATATGGGCGACGACCGTGCTCTTGCCGACCCCGGAGGGGCCGGAGAGCACGGTCAGCCGCGGACGTACGTCCGGGGGCTCGGGGGTCGTCCCCCGGAATGTTGCAGCCATGCAGCGATTATTCCAGCAATCGCGAGCCGCCCGGGACGGCTGTCCCGGACGGCCCGGTGATCAGGAGCCGGTGCTGCCGAACTCGCGCTCCAGGGAGGCGATCTGGTTGGACCCGAGGCCACGCACGCGGCGGCTCTCGGAGATCCCGAGTCGCTCCATGATCTGCTTGGCGCGGACCTTGCCCACGCCCGGCAGGGACTCGAGCAGGGCGGAGACCTTCATCTTGCCGATGACGTCGTTTTCCTGGCCCTGCTTGATGACCTCGTGAAGAGAGGCGCCGGAGTGCTTCAGTCGATTCTTGACCTCGGCCCGCTCCCGGCGAGCCGCGGCGGCCTTTTCGAGCGCGGCTGCGCGCTGTTCAGGGGTAAGGGGCGGAAGAGCCACGCCTACGTCACCTCGGATGTCGAACTGTCGGATACGGACCGGTGAGGAACCTAGTCGCCCCACACCTGGGGAGCCACGAGCAACACGCTTGCCCGTTGACTCTGCTCGGAGACTAGCGGGCAAGTCCGCCGGAGTCAGCGAGAACAGCGGAAAAGTCCTGGTCAGCCTCCGCCAGGCCAGACATTTCAGACATACTGCCCAGGATTTGAGGATGTATTCACGTTCGGGCAGGCGCCGAAGCGCCCGCCGCGGCACTCCTCCGAGTCCTCACCGACCTGCGACGACATCCCGGATCTCACCCGCGAACCGCTCCGCGGCCGCCCGCAGGGCCCCGACGTCGGGACCGTGACGCAAAACACCTCGGCTCACGTTTGGAACCACGTTGCGCACCGCCGCCCCGAAGACTGCGGGAAGGTCGGCCGCCGTCGCCCCCTGCGCACCGACGCCCGGCGCGAGGAGCGGACCGTTGATGTCGAGGTCGTACGAGGACAGGTCGCCGACCGTGGCACCGACGACGGCGCCGAAGGATCCCAGCGGCTCCTCCCCCGCGTTCTCGGCGGCCAGGTGGGCCAGCACGGTGGCGCCGACCGTACGACCGTCGGCGCGCACCGCGTGCTGCACCTCGGGGCCCTCCGGGTTGGAGGTGAGCGCCAGCACGAACAGGCCGGCCCCACTCTCCCTGGCCAGCGCGACGGCCGGGCTGAGCGAGCCGTAGCCGAGGTACGGCGAGACGGTCAGCGCGTCCGAGAACAGCGGGGCGTCCTTGTGCAGGTAGGCCTCCGCGTACCCGGCCATGGTCGAGCCGATGTCGCCGCGCTTGGCGTCCATCACGACCAGCGTCCCGGCCGCCCGCGCCTCCTGCACCACCCGCTCCAGCACAGCGATTCCGCGCGAGCCGAACCGCTCGAAGAAGGCGCTCTGCGGCTTCATCACGGCGACCCGGTCGGCCACCGCCTCGACGACGGTACGGCTGAACCGCTCCAGCCCCGCGACGTCGTCGTTCAGCCCCCACTCGGAGAGCAGCGAGGCATGCGGGTCGATACCGACGCACAGCGGACCGCGCTCGTCCATCACACCGCGCAGCCGCGCGCCGAAGGGCTCCAACGGGCTCATACGGTCTTCCTCACATCGGCGCCGACGGCGTCGGCGAGAGTGGCGTACGGGCTGGTGCGCAGGCGCACCGCGAGGCCCTTGTGGACGGCACGGCCCCAGAAGGGGCCCTCGTAGATGAAGGCGCTGTAGCCCTGGACCAGCGTGGCACCGGCCAGGATGCGCTGCCAGGCGTCCTCGGCGTTCTCGATGCCGCCGACGCCCACCAGGGTGATCCGGTCGCCCACGCGCGCGTACAGCCGCCGCAGCACCTCCAGGGAGCGCGCCTTGAGCGGCGCCCCGGAGAGCCCGCCGGTCTCCTTCACCAGGGCGGGATCGGAGCGCAGCCCCAACCCCTCCCGCGCGACGGTGGTGTTGGTGGCGATGATCCCGTCCAGCCCCAGCTCCACGGCCAGGTCGGCGACGGCGTCGACGTCCTCGTCGGCGAGGTCGGGCGCGATCTTCACCAGCAGCGGCACCCGGCGGTTCGCCGCCACGCGGTCGGCGGCCTCGCGCACGGCCGTCAGCAGTGGCCGGAGGTGATCGACGGCCTGCAGGTTGCGCAGCCCGGGCGTGTTCGGCGACGACACGTTCACGACCAGGTAGTCGGCGTACGGCGCGAGCCGCTCGGCGGACTTCACGTAGTCGCCGACGGCCTCGGCCTCCGGTACGGCCTTGGTCTTGCCGATGTTGACGCCGACGACGGTCCTGAAGACGGCCTCACGGGTGGCGAGCCGCGCGGCGACGGCCAGCGAACCGTCGTTGTTGAAGCCCATGCGGTTGATGAGCGCCCGGTCCGCGACCAGCCGGAACAGCCGCTTCTTCGGATTGCCCGGCTGCGCCTCTCCGGTCACGGTCCCGATCTCGACGTGGTCGAACCCGAGCATCGACATCCCGTCGATCGCGACGGCGTTCTTGTCGAACCCCGCGGCCAGCCCGAACGGCCCGTGCATCCGCAGCCCGAACGCCTCGGTACGCAGCTCCTTGTAGCGGGGAGCGAGGGCGGCCGCGACGAACGTGCGCAGCACGGGGATGCGGACAGCGAGCCGGATCCACCGAAAGGCCAGGTGGTGGGCGGCTTCGGGGTCCATCCGCCGGAAGACGAGCTGGAAGAAGATCTTGTACATCGACTGTCCTCATACGGAAGGGGGACGCCGTCTCCGGAGTCCCCCCTCAGTGGAGCGCCCCAAAGGGGCGCGGGGCTGTATCAATTTGCGGCTCCGCCGCGTGGGCGCGACCAGCCACAACCGGCCCGCAGCCTCACTACGACCTTTTAATCCCGCGCCGCAGTCAACCTCTCCGCATGCTCCTGCAGCGACCGCACCCCCACGTCCCCGTGGTTCAGCGCGTCGATCCCCTGCACGGCCGCCGCCAGCGCCTGCACGGTCGTCAGACACGGCACCGACCGCGCCACCGCGGCCGTCCGGATCTCGTACCCGTCCAGGCGACCCCCGGTGCCGTACGGCGTGTTGACGATGAGGTCCACCTCGCCGTCGTGGACGAGCTGCACGATCGTCTTCTCACCGTTGGGGCCGACACCCTCCGACTGCTTGCGCACGACGGTCGCGTTGATGCCGTTGCGCTTGAGGACCTCGGCCGTGCCGGAGGTGGCCAGCAGTTCGAAGCCGTGCGCGACCAGCTCACGCGCCGGGAAGATCATCGACCGCTTGTCGCGGTTGGCGACGGAGATGAACGCGCGGCCCTTGGTGGGCAGCGGCCCGTACGCCCCGGCCTGCGACTTGGCGTACGCCGTGCCGAAGACGGAGTCGATGCCCATGACCTCGCCCGTGGAGCGCATCTCCGGGCCGAGGACGGTGTCCACGCCGCGTCCGTGGATGTCCCGGAACCGCGACCACGGCATGACCGCCTCCTTCACGGAGATCGGCGCGTCGAAGGGCAGCTCGCCGCCGTCACCGCGGGCCGGCAGCAGCCCCTCGGCGCGCAGCTCGGCGACGGTCGCGCCCAGCGAGATCCGGGCGGCGGCCTTGGCCAGCGGCACCGCGGTCGCCTTCGAGGTGAAGGGGACCGTACGGGACGCGCGCGGGTTGGCCTCCAGCACGTAGAGGATGTCCCCGGCCATCGCGAACTGGATGTTGATCAGGCCGCGGACGCCGACACCCTTCGCGATGGCCTCCGTGGAGGCCCGCAGCCGCTTGATGTCGAATCCGCCCAGCGTGATCGGGGGCAGCGCGCAGGCCGAGTCGCCGGAGTGGATGCCGGCTTCCTCGATGTGCTCCATGACGCCGCCGAGGTACAGCTCCTCGCCGTCGTACAGCGCGTCGACGTCGATCTCGATCGCGTCGTCCAGGAACCGGTCGACGAGCACCGGCCGGGAGGGGCTGATCTCGGTCGACTCGGCGATGTAGGTGGCGAGGCGGGTCTCGTCGTAGACGATCTCCATGCCGCGGCCGCCGAGCACGTACGACGGCCGGACGAGCACCGGGTAGCCGATCTCGTCGGCGATGGCCTTGGCCTCGGCGAAGGTGGTCGCCGTGCCGTGCTTGGGCGCCGGCAGGCCCGCCTCGGCCAGGACCCGCCCGAAGGCGCCCCGGTCCTCGGCCGCGTGGATGGCTTCCGGCGAGGTGCCGACGATCGGCACGCCGTTGTCCTTCAGCGCCTGCGACAGGCCCAGCGGGGTCTGGCCGCCCAGCTGCACTATCACACCGGCGACCGGACCGGCCTGCTGCTCGGCGTGCACGATCTCCAGCACGTCCTCCAGCGTCAGCGGCTCGAAGTAGAGCCGGTCGGAGGTGTCGTAGTCGGTGGAGACGGTCTCCGGGTTGCAGTTGACCATCACCGTCTCGTAGCCCGCGTCGCTCAGCGCGAAGGACGCGTGCACGCACGAGTAGTCGAACTCGATGCCCTGGCCGATGCGGTTGGGACCGGAGCCCAGGATGATGACGGCCGGCTTCTCGCGCGGCGCGACCTCGGTCTCCTCGTCGTAGGAGGAGTAGAAGTACGGCGTCTTCGCGGCGAACTCGGCGGCGCAGGTGTCGACCGTCTTGTAGATCGGGCGCACGCCCAGCGCGTGCCGGACCTCGCGGACGACGTCCTCGCGCAGGCCGCGGATCTCGGCGATCTGCTGGTCGGAGAAGCCGTGCCGCTTGGCGTCCGCGATCAGCTCGGCGCTCAGCTCCGGCGCCTCGGCCAGCTCGTCGGCGATCTCCTTGATCAGGAAGAGCTGGTCGACGAACCACGGGTCGATCTTCGTGTACTCGAAGACCTCCTCGGGCGTGGCACCCGCGCGGATGGCCTGCATGACGGTGTTGATCCGGCCGTCGGTGGGCCGTACCGCCTCGCGCAGCAGGGTCTCCCTGTCGCCGGGCTCGCCGACGAAGGTGAACTGGCTGCCCTTCTTCTCCAGCGAGCGCAGCGCCTTCTGGAAGGCCTCGGGGAAGTTGCGGCCGATGGCCATCGCCTCGCCGACCGACTTCATGGTGGTGGTCAGCGTGGAGTCGGCGGACGGGAACTTCTCGAACGCGAAGCGCGGGGCCTTGACGACCACGTAGTCGAGCGTGGGCTCGAAGGAGGCCGGGGTCTCCTGCGTGATGTCGTTGGGGATTTCATCGAGGGTGTAGCCGACGGCCAGCTTGGCAGCGATCTTCGCGATCGGGAAGCCGGTCGCCTTGGAGGCGAGTGCCGAGGAACGCGACACGCGCGGGTTCATCTCGATGACGATGACCCGGCCGTCCTCGGGGTTGACCGCGAACTGGATGTTGCAGCCGCCCGTGTCGACGCCGACCTCGCGGATCACGGCGATGCCGATGTCGCGGAGGATCTGGTACTCGCGGTCGGTCAGCGTCATCGCGGGCGCCACCGTGATCGAGTCGCCGGTGTGCACGCCCATGGGGTCGAAGTTCTCGATGGAGCAGACGACCACGACGTTGTCGTGCTTGTCGCGCATCAGCTCCAGCTCGTACTCCTTCCAGCCGAGGATGGACTCCTCCAGGAGCACCTCGGTGGTCGGGGAGAGCGTGAGGCCCTGGCCGGCGATCCGGCGCAGCTCCTCCTCGTCGTGGGCGAAGCCGGAACCGGCGCCGCCCATGGTGAAGGAGGGGCGGACGACGACCGGGTAGCCGCCGCCGAGCTCCTCGACGCCCGAGATCACCTCGTCCATGGTGTGGCAGATGACGGAGCGGGCCGACTCGCCGTGGCCGATCTTGCGGCGGACCTCCTCCACGACCTCCTTGAAGAGGTCGCGGTCCTCGCCCTTGTTGATGGCCTGGACGTTGGCGCCGATCAGCTCGACGCCGTACTTGGCGAGGACACCGTTCTCGTCCAGCGAGATGGCCGTGTTGAGGGCTGTCTGACCACCCAGGGTCGGCAGGAGCGCGTCCGGGCGCTCCTTGGCGATGATCTTCTCGACGAACTCGGGCGTGATCGGCTCGACATAGGTCGCGTCGGCGATCTCCGGGTCGGTCATGATCGTCGCCGGGTTGGAGTTGACGAGGATGACGCGGAGGCCCTCGGCGCGCAGGACGCGGCAGGCCTGGGTGCCGGAGTAGTCGAACTCGGCGGCCTGGCCGATGACGATCGGGCCGGAGCCGATGACCAGGACGGACTGGATATCGGTGCGCTTAGGCACGCTGGCCCTCCATCAGGACGGTACTCATCAAAGACGTGAAGCGGTCGAACAGGTAGGCGGCGTCGTGCGGGCCGGCTGCCGCTTCGGGGTGGTACTGGACGGAGAAAGCCGGCTGGTCGAGCAGCTGCAGCCCCTCCACGACGCCGTCGTTCAGGCAGACGTGCGAGACCTCGACGCGGCCGAACCTCGTCTCGCTGACCTTGTCGAGCGGCGCGTCCACGGCGAAGCCGTGGTTGTGGGCGGTGACCTCGACCTTGCCGGTCGTACGGTCCTGGACCGGCTGGTTGATACCCCGGTGCCCGTACTTCAGCTTGTAGGTGCCGAAGCCGAGCGCGCGGCCGAGGATCTGGTTGCCGAAGCAGATGCCGAAGAGCGGGGTCTTCCGGGCCAGGACGGCGGTCATCAGGGCCACCGGGCCGTCGGCCGTGGCCGGGTCGCCGGGGCCGTTGGAGAAGAACACGCCGTCCGGGGAGACGGCATAGATGTCGTCCTCGGTGGCGGTGGCGGGCAGTACGTGCACCTCGATGCCGCGCTCGGCCATGCGCTGCGGGGTCATGCCCTTGATGCCGAGGTCGACGGCGGCGACGGTGAACCGCTTCTCGCCGACCGCAGGGACGACGTACGCCTCCTTGGTCGCGACCTCCTCGTACAGGCTCGCGCCCTTCATGTGCGGCTGGGCCTGCACGCGCGCGAGGAGCTCGGCGTCGGTGGTGATCGCCTCGCCGGAGAAGACGCCGGCCCGCATCGAGCCGCGCTCGCGCAGGTGGCGGGTGAGGGCGCGGGTGTCGATCCCGGAGATGCCGACCACGCCCTGCGCCACCAGTACCGCGTCCAGCGAACGCTTGGCGCGCCAGTTGGAGGGCACGCGCGCGGGGTCGCGCACGACGTAGCCGGAGACCCAGATGCGGCTGGACTCGTCGTCCTCGTCGTTCCACCCCGTGTTGCCGATCTGCGGGGCGGTGGCCACCACGATCTGGCGGTCGTACGAGGGGTCGGTGAGGGTCTCCTGGTAGCCGGTCATGCCGGTGGAGAACACGGCCTCGCCGAAGGTCTCCCCCACGGCCCCGTAGGCGCGGCCGCGGAAGATCCGGCCGTCCTCCAGGACGAGTACGGCGGGAACCTTGCTGGCTCCCCTTGTGGAGGTCGTCATCGTTCGGCGCCTTCCGTGCTGGGTGTCTTGATCATGGAGTTGATGGCGTGGACCCACTCGGTGTGCTCGGCCGCGTGGTCCGAGCGGAAACCGGAGTCGATCAGCTTGTCGCCGTGCGCCCAGGTCACCACGAGGAGTCCGCCCTCGGTGAGGACCTTGCCCGCGATGCCCTTGCCGAGCAGGGCCTCGCGGAGCGCGTCGGCGGGGATGAAGAAGTCGGTCGCCCCGGGGCGTACGACGTCCAGGCCCGCGTCGGTCAGGGTGAGCTCGGCCCGGCTGCGGGAGCCGAGGCCGCGCGCCACGATGCGGTCCAGCCACTGCCCGGCGGTGGTGGAGCCGTGGTAGCGGCCGCTCATCGTCAGTCTGGCCTCGCCGGGGTCGTCCGGCGCGGTGGGCAGCTCCGGGAGGTCGCCCTGGAGGGTGCCGCGCCACTTCCAGCCCTCGCGCATCAGCCAGTAGACGAGCGCGACGAACAGGGCGAGGCCGACCAGCCAGCCGATGCGGGCGGACCAGTCGGTGACCGCGGCCGACTTCTTCTCGTCGGCCAGCAGGATCAGAGGTGTCACGTCAGCTTCCCGTCCACGAGCGTCGCCTTGCCCCGCAGCCACGTGTGGGTGACACGGCCCGGCAGCTCGCGTCCCTCGTACGGGGTGTTGCGGCTGCGCGAGGCGAAGCCCGCGGGGTCCACCTCGCCACGGTATTCCGTGTCGACGAGGACGAGGTTGGCGGGCTCACCTGCCGAGACGGGACGGCCGTGACCGGCGGCCTGTCCGATCCGCGCGGGCTTGACGGACATCCGGTCCGCGACACCCGCCCAGGTCAGCAGGCCCGTGTCCACCATGGTCTCCTGGACCACCGACAACGCGGTCTCCAGGCCCACCATCCCCATGGCGGCCGCGGCCCACTCGCAGTCCTTGTCCTCGTGCGGGTGCGGGGCGTGGTCGGTGGCGACGATGTCGATCGTGCCGTCGGCCAGCGCCTCACGGAGGGCCATGACGTCGCGCTCGGTGCGCAGCGGCGGGTTGACCTTGTAGACCGGGTTGTACGACCGCACCAGCTCGTCGGTGAGGAGCAGGTGGTGCGGGGTGACCTCGGCGGTGACGTCGATGCCCCGGGACTTGGCCCAGCGCACGATCTCGACGGACCCGGCGGTGGACAGGTGGCAGATGTGGACGCGGGAGCCGACGTGCTCGGCGAGGAGCACGTCCCGCGCGATGATCGACTCCTCGGCCACCGCCGGCCAGCCGCCCAGCCCCAGCTCGGCCGATACGACGCCCTCGTTCATCTGGGCGCCCTCGGTCAGCCGCGGCTCCTGGGCGTGCTGGGCGACGACCCCGCCGAAGGCCTTCACGTACTCCAGGGCCCGGCGCATGATCACGGCGTCGTCGACGCACTTGCCGTCGTCGGAGAAGACGGTGACCCCGGCAGCGGACTCGTGCATGGCGCCCAGCTCGGCGAGCTTCCTGCCCTCCAGGCCGACGGTGACGGCGCCGATCGGCTGGACGTCGCAGTAGCCGTGCTCCTGGCCGAGCCGGTAGACCTGCTCGACGACACCGGCGGTGTCGGCGACCGGGAAGGTGTTGGCCATGGCGAACACGGCCGTGTAGCCGCCGCTCGCCGCCGCGCGGGTGCCGGTGAGGACGGTCTCGGAGTCCTCGCGGCCGGGCTCGCGCAGGTGCGTGTGCAGGTCGACGAGGCCGGGCAACAGCACCTTTCCGGCAGCCTCGACGACGTCCGCGCCCTCTGCGGACAGCCCGGAGCCGACCGCCTCGACGACCTCGCCGTCGATCAGTACGTCCTGCGGCTCACCGCCGAGCACCTTCGCACCACGGATAAGGATCTTGCTCATGGGTCTTACTTCTCCTCGGTGGTGCGGGCGTGGCTGACGGCGGGTTCGTTGCCGCCGAGCAGGAGGTACAGAACCGCCATCCGGATGGAGACTCCGTTTGCGACCTGCTCGACTACGGTGCAGCGCTCCGAGTCGGCCACCTCGGCGGTGATCTCCATGCCGCGGACCATCGGGCCGGGGTGCATCACGATGGCGTGCTCGGGCATCTTCGCCATGCGCTCGCCGTCGAGGCCGTAGCGCCGCGAGTACTCGCGCTCGGTCGGGAAGAAGGCGGCGTTCATGCGCTCGCGCTGCACGCGGAGCATCATCACGGCGTCGGACTTGGGCAGGACGGCGTCGAGGTCGTACGACACCTCGCACGGCCACCGCTCGACCCCGACCGGCACCAGGGTGGGCGGGGCGACCAGGGTGACCTCGGCGCCGAGGGTGTGCAGCAGGTCCACGTTGGAGCGGGCGACGCGGCTGTGCAGGACGTCGCCGACGATCGTGATGCGCCTGCCGGCCAGGTCCTGCCCTATCCCGGCGTCCCGGCCGACCAGGCGGCGGCGCATGGTGAAGGCGTCCAGGAGGGCCTGGGTGGGGTGCTGGTGGGTGCCGTCGCCGGCGTTGATGACGGCGGCGTCGATCCAGCCGGAGTTGGCGAGGCGGTAGGGCGCTCCGGAGGCGCCGTGCCGGATGACGACGGCGTCGACGCCCATCGCCTCCAGGGTCTGGGCGGTGTCCTTCAGGGACTCGCCCTTGGAGACGCTGGACCCCTTGGCGGTGAAGTTGATGACGTCGGCGGAGAGGCGCTTCTCTGCGGCCTCGAAGGAGATCCGGGTCCGGGTCGAGTCCTCGAAGAAGAGGTTGACGACGGTGCGGCCGCGCAGGGTCGGCAGCTTCTTGATCGGCCGGTCGGCGACCCGGGCCATCTCCTCGGCGGTGTCGAGGATCAGGACGGCGTCGTCGCGGGTGAGATCGGCGGCCGAGATGAGATGACGCTGCATCTGTCAGGCTCCGTAAGGCAGTTCACATATCGGGAGATTGCGGGCAGGCCGGGGCGCGCCGGACCGGCGCGGGCCCCTCGGTCCGCTACTGGGCCGGCTTCGCGCCGAGCAGCACGGTGTCGCGACCGTCCTCCTCGGCGAGCAGGACCTTGACCGTCTCCCGCAACGACGTGGGGAGGTTCTTGCCGACGTAGTCGGCGCGGATGGGCAGTTCGCGGTGGCCGCGGTCGACGAGGACGGCGAGCTGGACCGCGCGGGGGCGCCCGATGTCGTTCAGGGCGTCGAGGGCTGCGCGGATGGTGCGGCCGGAGAAGAGCACGTCGTCGACGAGGACCACCAGTCTGCCGTCGATGCCGTCACCGGGGATCTCGGTGCGGGCCAGCGCCCGCGGCGGGTGCATGCGCAGGTCGTCGCGGTACATGGTGATGTCGAGCGAACCGACGGGCGTCTTGCGGTCGGTGATCTCCTCCAGCTTGGCCGCGAGCCGCTGGGCGAGGAAGACGCCGCGGGTCGGGATGCCGAGGAGCACCACGTCGTCGGCGCCCTTGGCGCGCTCGACGATCTCGTGGGCGATGCGGGTCAGCACCCGCGCGATGTCCGGGCCCTCGAGAACGGGCCGGGCGTCGGAAGCCTGCACCGCGGTGTCGGGCTTTTCCTGCTGGTTCTGCTTGTCCATACGAAACGGACCCCCTTCTCCGCCTCACGGGACGGACTTTAAAGGACGTCGGATTTGCGCCATCCACGGTAGCAGGTGGCGGAGAGGCCCCTGATCACCCCCCTGGCGTAATCGGTCATCGCTACCACGGAAGAGTCGGTGCGGACCATTCGGCTTGACGCAGCAGAGTAACGCTGCGTAACCTCACAGTGAGTTACCAGCCGCGCGGCAGGAACCAAGGCCGGCCGCGTCGACACAGTGTCCGGGGAGCCATATGTCCAGCGAATACGCCAAACAGCTCGGGGCCAAGCTCCGGGCCATCCGCACCCAGCAGGGCCTTTCCCTCCACGGTGTCGAGGAGAAGTCCCAGGGGCGCTGGAAGGCCGTGGTGGTCGGTTCGTACGAGCGCGGCGACCGTGCCGTGACCGTACAGCGCCTTGCAGAGTTGGCGGATTTCTACGGGGTTCCGGTGCAGGAGCTGCTGCCCGGCACGACCCCCGGCGGTGCCGCCGAGCCCCCGCCGAAGCTGGTCCTCGACCTGGAGCGGCTGGCCACCGTGCCGGCCGAGAAGGCGGGCCCGCTCCAGCGCTACGCGGCGACGATCCAGTCCCAGCGCGGTGACTACAACGGCAAGGTGCTGTCGATCCGCCAGGACGACCTGCGCACACTGGCCGTCATCTACGACCAGTCCCCCTCGGTCCTCACCGAGCAGCTGATCAGCTGGGGCGTCCTGGACGCGGACGCCCGCCGCGCGGTGGCCACCCACGAAGAGGCCTGACCCTTACAACGACTGAGCAGAAACGTGCCGCCGGGGGGGGGGGGGGAAGTGAGGTGTGGGCCCCCCCGC
>NZ_JBEYVI010000032.1:0-136191 GCF_040643955.1 Streptomyces sp. NPDC047061 | reverse complement strand
GGTTACATTCCGAACCCGGAAGCTAAGCCTTACAGCGCCGATGGTACTGCAGGGGGGACCCTGTGGGAGAGTAGGACACCGCCGAACAAATATTGAAAGGGTTGGATCTGGAACTTCGGTTCCGGGTCCAACCCTTTTTTGTTCTGCGTAACGTGTCGTTCACGTTCCGCGCCGAGCATCCCAGCATGGGTACTGCTGCAATGCTCAGGGCCGCCGGTGTCGGAGTGGGCGACGAGGTCATCGTGCCGGCCTTCGGGAACGTCGAAGTCGCCGAGGCCGTGACACTGGCCGGTGCGCTTCCGGTGTTCGCCGACATAGATCCGGTGACCTACTGCCTCGACACGTCGGCGGTGGAGGCGGCCGTAACTGCCCGTTCCGCGGCGGTGGTTGTCGTCCACCGGTTCGGGCGGTGGGCCGGCATCAAGCAGTTGCGTGCGCTGGGGCAGCGGCACGGGCTGCTGGTGCTGGAGCAGGGCGAGTCCGAGGCTCCGTACGACGAGATCGCGCAGCGGCGGCAGCGGGCCGCCTATCTCGATGGGAAGCTGCGCGGTGTGCGGACGCCCGACGGCGGTGACGGGCACACCTACCAGCAGTACGTGGTCCGGGTGCCGGGGAACGGCCGGCCCGACCGGGATGCTTTCGCTCGGGCCCTGCGCGGCAAGGGAGTTGACTGCCGGGTACCGGTGAAGACCCCGGTGCACCGACTGCCGGAATTCCGGCGTTGTGTCTCGCTGCCGCAGACGGAGGTGGCCGCGGACGAGACACTGGCGCTTCCCGTCGACGCCTCGTTGACGAAGCGGGAGATGCAGCGGATCGTGTCCGCCTGCAATGCGCTCGGCGGACTGCTTCAGCCCGCCTTCTGAACGAGTTTGGGAACTCGGGCCTGTTCGGGGTATGATCTATTCCGTTGCGGCGGGGGAAACCTCGAAAAGGCAACAGGCCCCCATAGCTCAGTCGGCAGAGCGTCTCCATGGTAAGGAGAAGGTCAACGGTTCGATTCCGTTTGGGGGCTCCGATCGAAAGGTCTCGCCCGTAAGGGCGAGGCCTTTTTCATGCCCTCTTTCCCCGTCCCCCTCAGTCCTTCTGGAGGCCGGGGACTCGCATCGCCAGGATGGCCATGTCGTCCGACGGGGCGTCCGACGCGAAGCGTTCCACCGCGCGCATGATGCGTGCGGCGACCGCGCCCGCCGTGAGACCCGTGCACGTCGTGAGGACGTCCGCGAGGCCGTCGTCGCCCAGCATGCGCGTGCCCTCCCGGCGTTCCGTCACGCCGTCCGTGACGCAGAGGAGGACGTCGCCCGGGTCGAGGGTGACCGTCTGCTCGTACAGCTCCAGGTCCTCGATGACGCCGAGGAGGGGCTGCGGCTCGGCGGCCGCCTCCACGGTGCCGTCCTGGCGCAGCCGGAGGGGGAGCGGGTGGCCGGCGCAGACCACCTTCATCTCCGCGCTGCCGTCCTCCTGGGGGCGCATCTCGCCGTACAGGAGGGTCAGGAAGCGGCTGCGGGCTCCCTCGTCCAGGATGGCCGAGTTGAGGCGCTCCAGGACGGCCGGGCCGCTGAGGCCCTCGCGGGCCAGCAGGCGGAGCGCGTGCCGGGCGAGGCCGGTCACGGCGGCCGCGTTCGGGCCCGTACCGCAGACGTCGCCGATGGCGAAGCCGTACGCGTTGTCGGAGATCGGGAAGACGTCGTAGAAGTCGCCGCCGACCTCGTTGCCCTCGCCGGCCGCGCGGTAGATGACCTCGACCTCCATGCCCTCGATGTGCGGGGTGCCCGGGGGCAGGAGGCTGCGCTGGAGGGCCTGGCTGATGGCTGTGCGCTCCGAGTACAGGCGGGCGTTGTCCAGGGCCAGGGCGGCCCGGCGGGAGAGGTCCTCGGCCAGTTCGAGGATCTCCTGGCGGAAGTGCTCGTCGGTGGGCTTGCCGAGGGTGAGCATGCCGATGACGCGGTTGCGGGCGACCAGGGGGAGGACCACGGTCTCGCCGCCCACGGCGGAGGCCGTGGCGAGTGTCGGGCCGATGCCGGAGGAGACCTGGCGGGTGGGGCCGCCGGTCAGGCCGAGGCTGCGCATGGAGCTGCGCAGGGCGGCCTGGTGGGCGTGCTCGCCGGGGGCGGTCCAGATGCGGGCGCCGGGCGTGGGTACCGGGTCCGGCGGGGGCACCTTGGAGAGCAACGACTTGATGCCGTCGATGAGTTCCTCGTCCTCGTGCAGGACGTACGACAGGTACGGGTCGGAGGCCTGGTCGGCGATCGTGTAGACCGCGCACCAGGTGGCGAGGGTCGGGACCGTCATCTGGGCCATCAGGGCGAGGGTCTGGTCGCGGTCCAGGGTGCCGGCGAGCAGGTCGGAGGCCTCGACGAGGAAGCTGAGCGAGCCGCGGCGCAGCCGCTCCAGCTCGCCCAGGCGGGCCGACTCGACGGCCAGGGCGATGCGGTCGGCGGCGAACTGGAGGCGCAGCGCCTCCTCGTTGGAGTATCTGTCCGGTGCCTCGGCGGCGACGCCCAGGGAGCCGGTCAGGCGGCCCTCGACCTTCAGCGGCACGGTGACGACCGATCGCATGCCGGTGCCGGCCAGGAGGGGGACCGCGCCCGGAACGGCCGCCAGATCGTCGTGTACGGCCGGCATACGGGCCGATCCGTAGCGGCCGGGGCCGGCTTCCACGGGCACGCGCGCGAAGCGCTGACGGGCGGACGGGAGGCCGGTGGAGGCGCGGACCTCCAACTCGGTCTCGTCGTCGGTGGCGAGGAGCAGGAACGCGGAGTCGCCGTCGAGCATGTCCCGGGCGCGCTCGACCGTGCGCTGGAGGAGGCCGTCGAGGTCGTCCGGGGCCGGGGAGCCGATGAACACCTCGAAGGGGTCACTGCTCTGGCCGTCGGAGGCGCCGCCGGCGTCGGAGGCGGGGACGCGCAACGGGGTCTGCAGGACGGCCCGTTCGTGGTCGCGGACGAGCAGGCAGACCGTGGAGGGCTCGCCGCCGGTGTCGCGGACTCTCAGGTGCGAGGCGTAGACAGGGGTCACGCGGCCGTCGGCGCCGCGGATGCCATAGCTGCCCTCCCAGCGGGAGAGCTGGAGGGCTTCGGCGATCCCGGTGCCGGTGCCGGGGGTGTGCGGCCAGGCCGCGAGGTCGGTGAGGGGCTTGCCGGTGACCTCGCCCGAGGTGTGGCCGAAGATCTCCTCGGCGTCCTCGTTCCAGGCCGAGATGGAGCCCTTGCGGTCGATCTGGACGACCGCGACCCGGACCCGGCCGTCAGCGAGCGGCAGCAGGTCGGCCGGGAGGGACGGCCCCGCGGCGCGGGTGCCCACCGGGCGTTCGGGGAGATCGAGCTGGAACCAGACATTTTTGTGCGTGGACGTGTACTCGACGCCCCAGCGGGCGGCGAGGGCCGCGCAGAGCTGGAGTCCGCGGCCGCCCTCGCGGTCGGGGCTGCCCATGTTGACGGGGGAGCCCTGGAGCGGGACCTCGCGTTCCGGGTAGCGGTCGGAGACCTCGATGCGCACCCCGTCGTCCGCGCGCAGGCACAGCACGTCGGCGTGGGTGCCGGCGTGCACCACCGCGTTGGTCACCAGTTCGCTGGTGAGGACCACGGCGTCGTCGACGACGTCCGCGAAGCCCCAGCCCTGGAGCGTGTCGCGGACGAAGGACCGGGCGGTCGCGACGGATCGCCCGACGGGCTCGAAGCTGGCGTCCGCGCGCGCGGTGATCACAGAACTCCTCGACCGGGTCTCGACATGCGGGCTTCCCTGGCCGGCCGGCTGGTGCCGCTGGTGCGGCATGCGCTCGCCCGTGGGCCGTGGCTCCGGGTTGTGTCCCCCGGGGATCACTCCGGTGGTCATGGTCTGCGGCCGCCCCTCCGAATGCCCGCTCGTTCTCGTGCCACCGCCCAGGCCGGACGGACCGGTGCGGCTGGACAGCCGCATGCAAGGTTACTTACCTTCGCCGTCCGAGCGGATGCCGGTCGCCAGTGTTTACGCCCCCAGGGTGTGCGGACGATGTGCGAAGCTGCCGAACTGTTATGGCCTGGTTCGGCCAGGGTGAAACACTGGGCAAGCTTCTGATGAAGGTCCGGTCAGCCTGAGTGCATTCCGTGTACGGCGGGCAACAGCCCCTGGTGTGGCCGGTTCTCGTCTGGCAGAACTACGCAGCAGTAACTGGTACGCCGAAGTAAGCGGTACGCCGAGTATGGCGGTGTCCGAGCACAGCAGTAACGGTCGACCCCTGCGGGAGGGACACAGTGGAGTCTGGCGCAGCGGCGCGGGGCACTAAGGCGCGCGCGAAGGGCGGACCGTCCCTGAGCAGGCAGCGGGGCGGTGACGGGACCACCGCGGTGGACACGGCGTCCCTGAACCGGTTGCTGGTGGCGCTCTTGGCGATGCGGGACGGCAACTTCCGCAAGCGGCTCACGGTGTCCGGGGACGGCGTGATGTCGGAGATCGCGGCGGTCTTCAACGAGGTGGCCGACCGAAATCTCCACCTCACGGGTGAGCTGTCGCGGGTACGACGTGTCGTCGGACGTGAGGGAAAGCTCACGGAACGGCTGGAGACGGGCGCCTGCGAGGGTTCCTGGGCGGCTGCCATCGACAACTCCAACGCGCTCGTCGACGACCTGGTGCGGCCGGTCTCCGAAGTGGGCCGGGTGCTCACGGCGGTGGCCGAGGGCGACCTGTCGCCGCGCATGGAGCTGCGGTCGCAGTCGGCGGACGGGGCCGGGCATCCGCTGCGTGGTGAGTTCCTGAAGGTCGGGCGGACCGTCAACAACCTGGTCGACCAGCTGTCGACGTTCACCGACGAGGTCACGCGCGTGGCCAGCGAGGTGGGCACCGAGGGCAAGTTGGGCGGGCAGGCCCGGGTGCGAGGTATGTCCGGTTCGTGGCGAGATCTCACGGACTCGGTGAACACGATGGCGTACCGGCTGACCGCGCAGGTGCGGGACATCGCGCTGGTGACGACGGCGGTCGCCAAGGGTGATCTGTCGCGGAAGGTCACGGTTCAGGTCGCCGGCGAGATGCTGGAGCTGAAGGAAACCGTCAACACGATGGTGGACCAGCTGTCGGCGTTCTCCTCCGAGGTGACCCGGGTCGCCCGCGAGGTGGGCACCGACGGCATCCTGGGCGGCCAGGCGAACGTGCCGGGTGTGGCCGGTACGTGGAAGGAACTCACCGACTCCGTCAACACGATGGCGGGCAACCTGACGGCCCAGGTCCGCGGGATCTCCGAGGTGACCACCGCGGTCGCCAACGGTGACCTGTCGCGCAAGGTGACCGTCCCGGCCCGTGGTGAGGTCGCGCAGCTCGCCGAGACGATCAACCAGATGACCGAGACGCTGCGGATCTTCGCGGACGAGGTCACGCGCGTGGCGAACGAGGTCGGCGGCGAGGGGCGGCTCGGCGGGCAGGCGAACGTGCCGGGCGCGGCGGGGACCTGGAAGGACCTGACGGACTCCGTCAACACGGTCTTCCGGAACCTGACCACCCAGGTGCGCGACATCGCCGCCGTGACGACGGCCGTGGCCAACGGTGATCTGTCGCAGAAGGTCACGGTCGACGTGGCCGGCGAGATGCTGGAGTTGAAGAACACCGTCAACGGCATGGTTGACCAACTGTCGTCGTTCGGTGCCGAGGTCACCCGCGTGGCCAGGGAGATCGGTGTCGAGGGTGAGCTGGGCGGCCAGGCGCAGGTGCCCGGAGCCGCCGGTACCTGGAAGGACCTGACGGACTCCGTCAACACCGCATTCCGCAACCTCACCGGCCAGGTCCGCAACATCGCCCAGGTGACGACGGCGGTGGCCAACGGTGATCTGTCGCAGAAGGTCACGGTCGACGTCTCCGGCGAGATGCTGAAGCTGAAGAACACCGTGAACACGATGGTGGACCAGCTGTCGAGTTTCGCCGACCAGGTGACGCGGATGGCCAGGGACGTGGGCACCGAGGGCCGCCTCGGCGGCCAGGCGCGCGTGGACGGCGTCTCGGGCACCTGGAAGGAGCTGACGGACTCCGTCAACTTCATGGCCGGCAACCTGACCTCGCAGGTGCGGCAGATCGCCCAGGTGACGACGGCGGTGGCGCGGGGCGACCTTTCCCAGAAGATCGACGTCGACGCGCGCGGCGAGATCCTCGAGCTGAAGAACACGATCAACACGATGGTTGATCAACTGTCCGCCTTCGCCGACCAGGTCACCAAGGTGGCCCGTGAGGTGGGTACGGAAGGACGGCTGGGCGGTCAGGCGCAGGTGCCCGGCGTGGCCGGCGTGTGGCGTGACCTGACGGACTCCGTGAACGGCATGGCCGGCAACCTGACGGCACAGGTGCGCAACATCGCCCAGGTCGCCACCGCGGTGGCCCGCGGTGACCTCTCCCAGAAGATCACCGTGGACGCGCGCGGTGAGATCCAGGAGCTGAAGAACACCCTGAACACGATGGTCGACCAGCTGTCGTCGTTCGCCCAGGAGGTCACGCGTGTGGCGCGCGAGGTGGGCACCGAGGGCATCCTCGGCGGCCAGGCCGAGGTGCAGGGGGTCGCGGGCACCTGGAAGGACCTCACCCAGTCCGTCAACTTCATGGCGAACAACCTGACCATCCAGGTGCGCAACATCGCCGAGGTCACGACCGCGGTCGCCAAGGGCGACCTGTCGAAGAAGATCACCGTGGACGCGAAGGGCGAGATCCTCGAACTCGTCACGACGGTCAACACCATGGTCGACCAGCTGTCGAGTTTCGCCGAGCAGGTGACCCGGGTGGCCCGTGAGGTGGGCACCGAGGGCATCCTGGGCGGCCAGGCGCACGTTCCGGGTATCACGGGTATCTGGAAGGACCTCAGCAACAACGTGAACCTGATGGCCAACAACCTGACCACGCAGGTGCGGAACATCTCCCAGGTCTCGGCGGCGGTCGCCAACGGCGACCTGACCCGGCTGGTCACCATCGAGGCGAGCGGTGAGGTGGCCCAGCTCGCCGACACCATCAACCAGATGGTGAAGACGCTGAGTTCGTTCGCCGACCAGGTGACCAAGGTGGCCCGTGAGGTGGGCACGGACGGCATCCTGGGCGGCCAGGCGCACGTTCCGGGTGTGGCGGGGACGTGGAAGGACCTCACCGAGTCGGTGAACCAGATGGCGTCCAACCTGACCGGCCAGGTGCGCAACATCGCGATGGTCACCACGGCCATCGCCAAGGGCGACCTGACCAAGAAGATCGACATTGACGCCCGTGGTGAGATCCTCGAACTCAAGACGACGATCAACACGATGGTCGACCAGCTGTCGAGTTTCGCCGAGGAGGTCACCCGGGTCGCCCGCGAGGTGGGCACCGAGGGGCAGCTGGGCGGCCAGGCACGCGTGCGTGACGTCGACGGCACCTGGCGGGACCTCACCGAGTCCGTGAACGAGATGGCCGGGAACCTGACCCGGCAGGTGCGTGCCATCGCGCGCGTGGCGACCGCGGTGACCCGCGGCGACCTGAACCTGAAGATCGACGTGGACGCGGCCGGCGAGATCCAGGAACTCCAGGACTACATCAACAAGATGATCGCCAACCTGCGCGACACCACGGTCGCCAACCAGGAGCAGGACTGGCTCAAGGGCAACCTGGCGCGTATCTCCGCGCTGATGCAGGGCCGCCGCGACCTGGCGGACGTGGCCTCGCTGATCATGAGCGAGCTGACGCCGGTGGTCTCCGCGCAGCACGGCGCGTTCTTCTTCGGGATGCCCCTGGTCGACGGCAAGGAGGCGAGCGCCGAGGCCGAGGACGCCTACGAGCTGCGGATGCTCGGGTCGTACGGCTACTCGATGGGCTCCATGCCGACGTCGTTCCGGCCCGGTGAGGCCCTGATCGGCACGGCGGCCAAGGAGAAGCGCACGATTCTGGTGGACAAGGCGCCCACCGGCTATCTGAAGATCTCCTCCGGGCTCGGCGAGGCTCCGCCGGCGCAGGTGATCGTGCTGCCGGTGCTGTTCGAGGGCAAGGTGCTCGGCGTGATCGAGCTGGCGTCGTTCACGCCGTTCACGCAGATCCAGAAGGACTTCCTCAACCAGATCGCCGAGATGATCGCGACCAGCGTCAACACGATCTCCGTCAACACCAAGACCGAGGTGCTGCTGAAGCAGTCGCAGGAGCTGACCGAGCAGCTCCAGGAGCGGTCGGCCGAGCTGGAGAACCGGCAGAAGGCCCTCCAGGCCTCCAACGCCGAACTGGAGGAGAAGGCCGAGCTGCTGGCGCAGCAGAACCGGGACATCGAGGTGAAGAACACCGAGATCGAGGAGGCCCGGCAGGTCCTGGAGGAGCGCGCCGAGCAACTCGCCGTCTCCATGCGCTACAAGAGCGAGTTCCTCGCCAACATGTCGCACGAGCTGCGCACCCCGCTCAACTCGCTGCTGATCCTGGCCAAGCTGCTCGCCGACAACGCCGAGGGCAACCTCTCGCCGAAGCAGGTGGAGTTCGCCGAGACCATCCACGGCGCAGGCTCCGACCTGCTTCAGCTGATCAACGACATCCTCGACCTGTCGAAGGTCGAGGCGGGCAAGATGGACGTCTCCCCGACGCGTATCGCGCTCGTCCAGCTCGTGGACTACGTGGAGGCCACCTTCCGGCCGCTGACCGCGGAGAAGGGCCTCGACCTGTCGGTCCGGGTCTCGCCGGAGCTGCCCGCCACCCTGCACACCGACGAACAGCGGCTCCTTCAGGTGCTGCGCAACCTGCTGTCGAACGCGGTGAAGTTCACCGACTCCGGTTCGGTGGAGCTGGTGATCCGGCCGGCCGGCAGCGCGGTGCCGGTGGGGATCAGGGAACAGCTCCTGGAGGCCGGTTCGCTCAGTGATCCGGACGCGCCGCTGATCGCGTTCTCGGTGACCGACACCGGCATCGGGATCGCGGCCAGCAAGATGCGTGTGATCTTCGAGGCGTTCAAGCAGGCCGACGGCACGACCAGCCGCAAGTACGGCGGTACGGGCCTCGGACTGTCGATCTCGCGGGAGATCGCGCAGTTGCTCGGCGGTGAGATCCACGCGCAGAGCGAGCCGGGCCGCGGCTCCACGTTCACGCTGTACCTGCCGCTGCACCCCAGTGAGCTGCCGCCGCAGGGCTACCAGCAGTCCATGCCCGCGCTGGAGGCCGGCGACCTGGTGGCCTCCCAGAACCACGGCCTGGAGCTGTCCGGCGCGGAGATCGAGACGCCGGCCGAGGTGAAGTCGTACCAGGAGACCCAGAACGGCGCCGCAGCGCTCTTCCGGCGCCGGCGGCGCGGGGCTCCGGTGGCCGAGGCCTGGCCGGTGCTGGCCGAGCAGGAGGCGATGGCGCCGCAGCCGCGCCGGGGCATGCGGTTCGGCGGCGAGAAGGTGCTGATCGTCGACGACGACATCCGCAACGTCTTCGCGCTCACCAGCGTCCTGGAGCAGCACGGCCTGTCGGTGCTGTACGCCGAGAACGGCCGGGAGGGCATCGAGGTCCTGGAACAGCACGACGACGTCGCGGTCGTCCTGATGGACATCATGATGCCCGAGATGGACGGCTACGCGACGACCTCGGCGATCCGCCGGATGCCGCAGTTCGCCGGGCTGCCGATCATCGCGCTCACCGCGAAGGCGATGAAGGGCGACCGGGAGAAGGCCATCGAGTCGGGCGCCTCCGACTACGTCACCAAGCCGGTCGACCCCGATCACCTTCTGGCGGTGATGGAGCAGTGGATGCGCGAGGAGTGACCGGAACGGCCCGGTGTGATGTGAACGTTTCGGGAACCTTCCGTGTGCACGGGGAGTTGCTGACTCACGGTGGCCGAACCCGTGTAGAAGTGCGGGATTGGGGGAACCTTCTGGTCTCCGGCTGCGTTTCTGCTACGTGCACAGTGACATCGCGGTGACAGGGTGTGGCGACAGGCGGGGTGCGGCTACCATGACCGGCACAAGGACGGGCGGCGAAAGGGAGTCGTCCCCTGGGGCGGCGCCCGGTGCACATCCGGGGCGAGGAGGGCGGGCCATGGTGCAGAAGGCCAAGATCCTCCTGGTCGATGACCGGCCGGAGAATCTGCTGGCGCTGGAGGCCATCCTCTCTGCGCTCGATCAGACACTGGTGCGGGCATCGTCCGGGGAGGAAGCGCTCAAGGCACTGCTCACGGACGACTTCGCGGTCATTCTGCTGGACGTGCAGATGCCGGGCATGGACGGTTTCGAGACCGCGGCGCACATCAAGCGGCGGGAGCGGACCCGAGACATCCCGATCATCTTCCTCACGGCCATCAACCACGGTCCGCACCACACCTTCCGGGGCTACGCCGCGGGCGCGGTCGACTACATCTCCAAGCCCTTCGACCCGTGGGTGCTGCGCGCCAAGGTCTCGGTCTTCGTCGAGCTGTACATGAAGAACTGCCAGCTGCGTGAGCAGGCGGCGCTGCTGCGGCTCCAGTTGGAGGGCGGCGGCAAGGGCGCGGTCGCCGGCAAGGAGTCCGCGGGGCTGCTCGCCGAGCTGTCCGCCCGGCTCGCGGCCGTGGAGGAGCAGGCCGAGGCGCTCTCCAAGCAGCTGGACGACGAGTCCGCGGACGCGGCCGCGGTCGCCACGGCGGCTCATCTGGAGCGCAAACTCACCGGTCTGCGCCGGGCGCTCGACGCCCTGGAACCGGGCACGGGCGGTGGCACGGCAGCGTTGCCGTCGCAGAACTGACCGCGACGGCGGACACAGTTGCCCATGAGCGCGCGTCAGTTTCGTGCCTTGGTAAAGGCGACACGAACGGGTGAAGCAGCGGGCACGCGTGTCCCCTGCCGTCTCCCCCGGTAACCTCACATCCATGGCCTCACGTCCCTCGGCAGCCAAGAAGCAGCCCGCGAAGAAGGCCGCTCCCTCGAAGGCTCCGGTGAAGAAGGCCGCCGCGCAGAAAGCCCCGGCCAAGAAGGCGCCCGCAAAGAGGGGCGCGGCGAAGAAGTCCGCGCCGGCACCCAAGCCGGCGCCCAGCCCCACCGGGGGCGTGTACCGCCTGGTGCGCGCCCTCTGGCTCGGCGTCGCGCACGCCGTCGGCGCCGTCTTCCGCGGCATAGGACAGGGAGCCAGGAACCTGGACCCCGCGCACCGCAAGGACGGCGTGGCCCTTCTGCTGCTCGGCACCGCCCTGATCGTCGCCGCCGGCACCTGGGCCGACCTGCGCGGTCCGGTCGGCGACCTGGTCGAGATCCTCGTCACCGGCGCCTTCGGCCGCCTCGACCTCCTGGTGCCGATACTGCTCGCGATGATCGCCGTGCGGTTCATGCGCCACCCCGAGCAGACGGAGGCCAACGGCCGGATCGTGATCGGCCTGTCCTCACTGGTCATCGGCGTGCTCGGCCAGGTCCACATCGCCTGCGGCTCGCCCGCCCGCAGCGACGGCATGCAGGGCATAAGGGACGCCGGCGGCCTCATCGGCTGGGCGGCGGCGACCCCGCTGACGTACACCATGACCGAGGTCCTCGCCGTACCCCTGCTGGTGCTGCTCACGATCTTCGGACTGCTCGTCGTCACCGCGACCCCGGTGAACGCCATCCCGCAGCGGCTGCGGGCGCTCGGCGTGCGCCTCGGGCTGCTGCACGACCCCGAACCCGACGAGTACCCGGAGTACGGCGAGGACGACGAGCGCTACGACGAGCAGTGGCGCCAGGCGCTGCCCCCGCGCTCCCGCAGGCGCCCCGGCGCCCCCCAGGAGTACGACCCCGACGGCGCCGAGCAGGAGGCCCTCGCCAAGCGCCGGGGCCGCCCGCGGCGCTCCGCCGTGCCGCAGCCCGAGCTGGGCCGCCAGATGGACGCCGTGGACGTCGCGGCGGCCGCCGCGGCCGCGCTCGACGGCGCCGTCCTGCACGGCATGCCGCCCTCCCCGCTCGTCGCCGACCTCACCCAGGGCGTCAGCGTCGGCGACCGCGAGGACACCACGCCGACGCCCGTGCCCGCGCCGAGCCCGAGTCCGCGCCCGGTGCCGGCCGCGCGGCCCAAGCAGGAGCGGCTCAAGGTCGAGCCGGTCGTCGCGGACCTGACCAAACCGGCGCCCGAGGAGCCCCGCGACCTGCCGCCACGCGCCGAGCAGCTCCAGCTCTCCGGCGACATCACCTACTCGCTGCCGTCCCTCGACCTGCTCACCCGCGGCGGCCCCGGCAAGGCCCGCAGCGAGGCCAACGACCGGGTGGTCGCCTCGCTCACCAACGTCTTCTCGGAGTTCAAGGTCGATGCGGCCGTCACCGGCTTCACCCGCGGCCCGACGGTCACCCGCTACGAGGTCGAACTCGGCCCGGCCGTGAAGGTCGAGCGGATCACCGCGCTCACCAAGAACATCGCGTACGCCGTCGCCAGCCCGGACGTGCGGATCATCAGCCCGATCCCCGGCAAGTCCGCGGTCGGCATCGAGATCCCCAACACCGACCGCGAGATGGTCAACCTCGGGGACGTGCTGCGGCTCGCCGAGTCCGCCGAGGACGACGACCCGATGCTGGTCGCGTTCGGCAAGGACGTCGAGGGCGGCTACGTCATGCACTCGCTGGCGAAGATGCCGCACATGCTCGTCGCCGGCGCCACCGGCTCCGGCAAGTCGTCCTGCATCAACTGCCTGATCACCTCGGTCATGATGCGGGCGACCCCGGAGGACGTGCGGATGGTCCTCGTCGACCCCAAGCGGGTCGAGCTGACCGCCTACGAGGGCATCCCGCACCTCATCACGCCGATCATCACCAACCCGAAGCGGGCCGCCGAGGCGCTCCAGTGGGTCGTCCGCGAGATGGACCTGCGCTACGACGACCTGGCCGCCTTCGGGTACCGGCACATCGACGACTTCAACAAGGCCATCCGCGACGGCAAGCTCAAGACGCCCGAGGGCAGCGAGCGCGAGCTCCATCCGTACCCGTACCTGCTGGTGATCGTCGACGAGCTCGCCGACCTGATGATGGTCGCCCCGCGCGACGTCGAGGACTCGATCGTGCGCATCACGCAGCTCGCGCGCGCGGCCGGCATCCACCTGGTGCTCGCCACCCAGCGGCCCTCGGTCGACGTGGTCACCGGTCTCATCAAGGCGAACGTGCCCTCCCGGCTCGCCTTCGCCACCTCCTCGCTCGCCGACAGCCGCGTCATCCTCGACCAGCCCGGCGCCGAGAAACTCATCGGCAAGGGCGACGGCCTCTTCCTGCCGATGGGGGCGAACAAGCCGACCCGCATGCAGGGCGCGTTCGTCACCGAGGAGGAGGTCGCGGTGATCGTCCAGCACTGCAAGGACCAGATGACGCCGGTCTTCCGGGACGACGTCGTGGTGGGCACCAAGCAGAAGAAGGAGATCGACGAGGACATCGGCGACGACCTCGACCTGCTGTGCCAGGCGGCCGAGCTGGTCGTCTCCACGCAGTTCGGCTCCACGTCCATGCTCCAGCGCAAGCTGCGCGTCGGCTTCGCCAAGGCCGGCCGGCTCATGGACCTCATGGAGTCGCGCGGCGTGGTCGGACCGAGCGAGGGGTCCAAGGCGCGCGACGTTCTGGTGAAACCCGATGAGCTGGATGGGGTGCTTGCTGTGATCCGCGGGGAGTCCGCGGGGTAGGTGTATCCCAGGGCCACGGGTGCCTGTCACCGGGTGGAGTCATTGTCGTGATCCACCCGTTAGGGATCGTCGGGCAACCGTTTCCCTTTGACGCACGTCAAGTTGAGCGAGAGGAAAGGTGTGTACTCCATCCTGGGGCGCACACCTGACCCGTCATCGGGATGTCCGGCCATACCGATGGCGTACAAAGTCGTACCGCCCGGTTGCTTCACCCTTTCGCACCCCCCCTAGACTGAACCTCCAGCACAGGTGGCTACACGCTCGAAAGGCGCCCCCGTGTCCATCGGCAGCAACTCCCCTGAGGACGAGCGTCCGTTCTCAGACGTGTCCGAGGAAAACCGCCCCTCCGTAGGCCGAGCCCTCAAACAGGCCCGCATCGCCGCCGGGCTGACCGTCGACGACATCAGCGGGAGCACCCGGGTCCGTATCGCGATCGTGCACGCGATCGAGGCCGACGACTTCGCCCCCTGCGGCGGCGACGTCTACGCCCGCGGGCACATCCGGACCCTGGCCAAGGCCGTCGGCCTCGACCCCGAGCCGCTGCTCGCGCAGTTCGCGGCGGAGCACGGTGGTGGGCGGCCCGCGCCGACGCCCGCCGCACCGTTGTTCGAGGCGGAACGCATCCGTCCCGAGCGGCGCGGACCCAACTGGACGGCGGCCATGGTCGCCGCGATCGTCGTCGTGATCGGTTTCGTCGGCTTCACCGCTTTCAAGGGCGGCGACGGCGACGACGCCAAGCAGTCGGTCGCCGAGGGCCCCGCCCCGTCGACCAGCAAGCCGGTCTCGCCGACCCCGAAGGAGAGCAAGCCCGACAAGACCCCCGAGCCCTCCGACAGCGCGATCGCCGCCGCGCCCCAGGACAAGGTCACCGTCCAGGTCAGCGCGGTCAACGGACGCAGCTGGATCTCGGCCAAGGACCACAACGGCCGGATGCTCTTCGACGGGCTCCTGAAGAAGGGCGACTCCAAGACCTTCCAGGACAGCTCCAAGATCAACCTGATCCTCGGCGACGCCGGAGCCATCCAGCTCTACGTCAACGGCAAGAAGATCGAGGACCAGTTCCAGCCCGGCGCGGTGGAGCGTCTGACGTACACCAAGGGCGACCCGGAAGTCGGATAACCGTTCGGATCACGCACGTACACAAGGGGTTGGCCATGATCGGCCAGCCCCTTCGACGTGGGCTGTCAGTGAGACAAAGTAGTCTTGAGCCCATGCCTGAACGCCGTACCGTCGCACTTGTCACTCTCGGCTGCGCCCGTAACGAGGTGGACTCGGAGGAGCTCGCAGGCCGTTTGGAGGCGGACGGCTGGCAGCTCGTCGAGGACGCCTCGGCCGCCGACGTCGCCGTGGTCAACACCTGTGGCTTCGTCGAGGCCGCCAAGAAGGACTCCGTCGACGCCCTCCTCGAGGCCAACGATCTCAAGGGGCAGGGCAGAACCCAGGCCGTCGTGGCGGTGGGCTGCATGGCCGAGCGGTACGGCAAGGAACTCGCCGAGGCGCTGCCCGAGGCGGACGGCGTGCTCGGTTTCGACGACTATGCCGACATCTCCGACCGGCTGCAGACCATCCTCAACGGCGGCATCCACGCCTCGCACACCCCGCGCGACCGGCGCAAGCTGCTGCCCATCAGCCCCGCCGAGCGGCAGGACTCGGCCGCCGAGGTGGCTCTCCCGGGACACGGACCGACCGACCTCCCGGAGGGCGTCGCGCCCGCCTCCGGCCCGCGTGCGCCCCTGCGCCGCCGCCTGGACGGGTCCCCGGTGGCCTCGGTCAAGCTCGCCTCCGGCTGCGACCGGCGCTGCTCCTTCTGCGCCATCCCGTCCTTCCGCGGCTCCTTCATCTCACGCCGGCCCAGCGACGTGCTGAACGAGACCCGATGGCTGGCCGAACAGGGCGTGACGGAGATCATGCTGGTCTCCGAGAACAACACCTCCTACGGCAAGGACCTGGGCGACATCCGCCTCCTGGAGTCCCTGCTGCCGGAGCTGGCCGAGGTGGACGGCATCGAGCGGGTGCGCGTCAGCTACCTCCAGCCCGCCGAGATGCGCCCGGGCCTGATCGACGTGCTGACCTCCACCCCGAAGGTCGTCCCGTACTTCGACCTGTCCTTCCAGCACTCCGCGCCCGGCGTGCTGCGGGCGATGCGCCGCTTCGGCGACACCGACCGCTTCCTGGAGCTGCTCGACACCATCCGCGGCAAGGCCCCGCAGGCCGGCGTCCGGTCCAACTTCATCGTCGGCTTCCCCGGCGAGTCCGAGTCCGACCTGGCCGAGCTGGAGCGCTTCCTGAACGGCGCGCGGCTGGACGCCATCGGCGTCTTCGGGTACTCCGACGAGGAGGGCACCGAGGCGGCGACGTACGAGAACAAGCTCGCCGAGGAGGTCGTCGCCGACCGCCTCGCGCACATCTCCCGGCTCGCCGAGGAGCTCGTCTCGCAGCGGGCCGAGGAACGCGTCGGCGAGACCGTGCACGTCCTCGTGGAGTCCGTGGACGACGAGGACGGCGTCTACGGCCGCGCGGCCCACCAGGCGCCCGAGACGGACGGACAGGTGCTGCTCACGAGCGGCGCGGGTCTGTCCGTGGGTCGTATGGTCGAGGCGAAGGTGGTCGGTACGGAAGGTGTCGACCTGGTGGCCGAGCCGCTGCAGGGCTCGCCCGTATGGAGTGAGGAGGCCGGCAGATGACCGGAGTCCCGGCGTCCGCCGCGGGCGGCTCCCCCGGCGCGCACGGCGTCCCGGGCTCCGCCGCCACCTCCGGTGCCGCCCCGGATTCCGGTTCCCGTGATTCCGGTTCCCTCGACAACGGTGCTCACGACAACGCTGCTCACGGCAACGGTTCCCAGGACGGCGAGCGGTCCGTGCGCGGCGGGAAGATCGCCGCTGCCGCCGTCAACCAGGCGAGCCTGTGGAACGTCGCCAATCTGCTGACCATGCTCCGGCTGGTCCTGGTGCCCGGCTTCGTCGCCCTGATGCTGGCCGGCGGCGGATACGACCCGGCGTGGCGCTCGCTCGCCTGGGCGGCCTTCGCCATCGCCATGATCACCGACCTGTTCGACGGGCATCTGGCACGCACCTACAACCTGGTCACCGACTTCGGGAAGATCGCCGACCCCATCGCCGACAAAGCGATCATGGGGGCGGCGCTGATCTGCCTCTCCGGGCTGGGCGATCTGCCCTGGTGGGTGACGATCGTCATCCTCGTCCGGGAACTCGGCATCACGCTGATGCGTTTCGTGGTCATCCGCTACGGCGTGATCCCGGCCAGCCGCGGCGGCAAGCTCAAGACGCTCACCCAGGGCGTGGCCGTGGGGATGTACGTGCTGGCACTGACGGGGTGGCTGGCCACCCTGAGGTTCTGGGTGATGGCCGCGGCCGTCGTTCTGACCGTCGTCACCGGCGTCGACTATGTGAGACAAGCCATTGTGCTGCGGCGGCAGGGAATCGCCGAGCGCGCAGCAGCGTTGGAGGAGACGGAAGCGTGAGTTCCACGGCCGCCGAACTGGTGCGACTACTGACGGTGAGAGGGCAGACCCTCGCTGTCGCCGAGTCGCTGACCGGCGGCCTGGTTGCGGCGGAGATCACGACGGTCCCGGGGGCGTCCAAGGTGTTCCGGGGCTCCGTCACCGCCTACGCCACCGAGCTGAAGCACGACCTGCTGGACGTCGACGCCACCCTGCTGGCCCAGCGCGGAGCGGTGGATCCGCAGGTCGCGGCCCAGATGGCCGCCGGAGTGCGCAAGGCGCTGGGCGCCGACTGGGGCCTCGCGACCACCGGAGTCGCCGGCCCGGAACCGCAGGACGGCCGGCCGGTCGGGACGGTTTTCGTGGCCGTGGACGGGCCGTTCGGCCCTGGTTCCGGTTCTGCCGCTGGCGGAAAAGTGGAGGCCCTGCGGTTGAACGGCGACCGCGCGGAAATTCGTAGAGAGAGTGTACGGAGCGTACTCGCACTCCTTCTGAGGGAGCTTGCGAGCGAACAGACCGGGAATGAGCGGACACAGGATACGGAACAGAACGGGGGGTTTTGATGTTTGCAGCCCTGAGTGAACACGACATCGCTCCCCGCACGGCCGCGGCGCAAGGCGGTACGGTGGGGCGTGAAGGATGCGGCTACGCGGTCCGAGGAGGGAGCCACCGATGATTCTGCTCCGTCGCCTGCTGGGTGACGTGCTGCGTCGGCAGCGCCAGCGCCAGGGCCGTACTCTGCGCGAAGTCTCCTCGTCCGCCCGAGTCTCACTCGGCTATCTCTCCGAGGTGGAGCGGGGGCAGAAGGAGGCTTCCTCCGAACTGCTCGCCGCCATCTGCGACGCGCTGGACGTACGGATGTCCGAGCTCATGCGAGAAGTGAGCGACGAGCTCGCCCTCGCCGAGCTGGCCCAGTCCGCCCGGGCCACCGAGCCCGTGCCCACGCCGGTTCGCCCGATGCTGGGTACCGTCTCGGTGACCGGCGTGCCACCGGAACGGGTGACCATCAAGGCACCCGCCGAGGCGGTGGACGTGGTCGCCGCGTGACGCCTGCGCGGGTGTAGACCGACGCGGCGCCGACCTGGCGTCGAAGAAGTGCGCGAGGCCCCGGCCGGGGCCTTCCCGGGGAGACCTGGGGAGGTGCGGCCGGGGCTTTGGTGCGTCTGCGGACCTTCTGCGGACTGTCCGCCGATTTGTCCGCGGATTGTCTGCGGACCGTATGCGTCCATTTGCCGGTGTCCGGTGGTCCGGTCATGGTGGAGGGACGTGACAGGGGGCGAACGACCGGAGAGGGAACGCATGTACGTCGTGAAGAGCCCGCTGTCCGACGCGGACCTGAAGACCGTGGCGGAGGCGCTGCAGGGCGCCCTCGTCGACCTGGTGGATCTGGCGCTGGCCGCCAAACAGGTCCACTGGAACGTGGTCGGGCCCCGCTTCCGTACCGTCCACCTCCAGCTCGACGAGGTCGTGGACACGGCCCGGGCGCACTCCGACACGGTCGCGGAGCGGGCGTCGGCGCTGGGTGTCTCACCGGACGGGCGCGCCGCCACCGTGGCCGCCGGCAGCGGCATCGGGCCGGTCCCCGGCGGCTGGGTCAAGGACTCGGACGCGGTGTCGGCCCTGGTGGACGGGTTGGGCGCGGTGATCACCCGGATGCGGGAGCGGGTCACGGAGACCGCGGAGGCCGATCCGGTGTCCCAGGACCTCTTCATCGGGATCACGGCGGATCTGGAGAAGCATCACTGGATGTTCCAGGCGGAGAACGCGTAGCAGAGGCCGATGCCCGTCCACGGCCGTTGCATCGGTGAGCCCTCGGTGCGCCTCCCCGGCGGGCCGGGTGGCGTTCTAGCGTCCGGCTGGAGGTGGCGACCATGGTGGGGCGGATAGTGCGCTGGGGGGTTGCCCTGGGGCTCGCGGCGGTGTGGTGGTGGGCGGTACTGCGGATCGCGCTCACCGACGGCGCCGGGGCGTTTGAGGGGACCGTGGCCGCCGGCGGGTGGGGGCTGAGCCTGCTGCCGGTGAACTGTGTGCCGAGGTCCCGGGCGGCCGGGGCCCTGGGGCCGGCGCGCTGGCGGACGGCCTGGCGGACGCAGGGCGCTACCAGGGCATCGCCACCCCTCCGTTCGGGCGCAGGATCTGGCCCGTCGTGAACGAGGAGGCGTCGGACGCCAGATAGAGCACGGCGTGCGCGACGTCCTCGGCCTCGCCGACCCGGCCCAGCGGCGACATCCGGGCCATCCGGTCCTCCGTGCGCTGTTGCTCGGCACGGTCGTCGCGGTCGGTCATGGGGGTGCGGGTCCAGCCCGGGGCGACCGCGTTGACGCGGATGCCCTGCCGGCCGACCTCGTTGGCGAGCGTTCTGGTCAGCTGGACCACGGCCGCCTTCGCCGCGCCGTAGCAGAGCAGGCCGGGGCCGCCGGTGTCGATCGCGCCGGAGGCCATCGTGATGATGCTGCCCCCGGCCCCCCTCGCCAGCATCAGCCGCGCCGCCTCCTGGCAGGCGTACAGCACGCCCTTGAAGTTGACGCCCAGCACCCGGTCGAGGTCCTCGTCCCGGGTCTCCAGGACCGGGCTGCGGTGCATGATCCCGGCGATCGCCGCCATGACGTCCAGCCGCTCGCAGGACCGCACGGCCTCCCCGAGCCGGGCCCGGTCGGTGACGTCGAGGGTGTGGGTGCGGGCGCTGCCGCCCCGGTCCTTGATCAGCGTCGCCGTCTCGTGCAGGCCGTCCGCGTCCCGGTCGGCACAGTGCACGGTCGCGCCCGCCTCGGCGAGCAGGACCGCGGAGGCCCGGCCGATACCGCCGGCGGCGCCGGTGACGAATGCGGTGCGTCCGGTGAGGTCGTACGCCTTGAGGGGCATGAAGGGACGGTACGAGCATTTCTGACGGGTCGTCAATTACTTGGGCGGGGGCGGACTCCGGGGGTGCGCCGGGAACCCGGGGCGGGGGCCGGGCCGGTCTGGCAGGCGGGGCACCAGTAGGTGGGGCGCTCCCGGGAGCCGTCGCCCTGGTCGGCGAGGCGGATCGGAGTCCGGCAGCGCAGGCAGGGGCGGGGTGCGCGGCCGTAGACGAAGAGGTCGTGGTCGCGCAGGCCGGTGGTCCGGCGCACGAGGCGGTCGCGGTTGGCCGCCAGGAGGCGCTGGGCGAGGCCGGGGAGCATCGCGGCGCGGTCGGCGGGGAGCGCGCCGACCGGGAGCCAGGGCGTCGCGCCGATCAGGAAGCAGAGCTCGCTCTTGTAGATGTTGCCGATCCCGGCGAGGTTGCGCTGGTCGAGCAGGGCCTCGCCGAGCGGGCGGGCCGGGTCCGCGAGGAGGTTGGCGAGGGCGCGGCCGGGGTTCCAGTCGGGGCCCAGGAGGTCGGGGCCGAGGTGGCCCACGGCGCGTTCCTCCTCGCCGGTACGCAGGAACTCCAGGACCTGGAGGCGGTACCCGACGGCCGTGCGGTCGGCGGTGCCGAGGATCGCCCGGATCTGGTGCGCGGGACCGCCCTTCCAGCGTTCGGCACTGCCGTAGACCTTCCAGGCGCCCTCCATCCGCAGGTGCGTGTGGAGGGTGAGGCCGCCCTCGAAGCGGGTGAGCAGGTGCTTGCCGCGCGGGGTGGTGCCGAGGACCGTACGGCCGGTGAGGTCGACCGTGGCGTACCTGGGCACCCGGAAGTCGCTGCGGGTCAGCACCTGGCCGGCGAGCGCGTCGTGCAGGCGCCTCGCGGCCTGCCAGACCGTGTCACCTTCGGGCATGGGTCAAGGGTGGCACGAGGGGACGAGAGGCGAGGTTCGCACAGGGGCTCACGCCCGCAGCCGCAGGCCGCGCGGGGTTGCGATGAAGCCCGCTCCCTCCAGGACGGTGCCCAGCGGGGAGGTCAGGGCCGAGGCGCCGTTGACGCGCTCCACCGTCACCGTGCCGAGGGTGCCCGCGCGGGCGGCCGCCGCGAGGGCCTCGGCCGCCGTACGGAGCCGGGTGTCGTCGGTGGCGGCCGTGTCCGGGGCGGAGGGCCAGGCCAGCAGGGTCTTGCCACCGCGCTCCATGTAGAGCGTCAGCTCGCCGTCGACCAGGACCACCAGCGAGCCGGCCTTGCGGCCGGGTTTGTGCCCGGCGCCGGTGGGGGGTTCGGGCCAGGGGAGGGCGGCGCCGTAGGCGTTCGCCGGGTCGGCGGCTGCCAGGAGGACGGCTCTGGGGTCGGGGGCGGAGGGGGCGCGGGTGCGGTGGTTGCCGTAGGCGTAGGGGTTCCGGCCGGAGGAGTTGGGGTCGTAGGGGTTCGGGCCGTACGGGTTCGCGGGGCTGCCGCCCCGGGGGCCGCCGTAGCCGGGGGCGGTGAACGGGTCGGCGGGGGCGCGGTCCTTGGGGGAGACGTAGTCGCCGGGGGCGGTGGGCGGCTCGGGCGGCCAGGTGAAGTCGCCGTCCAGGTCGGCGAATTCGGCCCCGTCGAAAGGGCCGAGCGGGTCTAGGGAGGCGAGTGGGTCGGTCGCGTGAGTGCCGTGGCCGCCGCTCGGGTCGGTGAACGCGGTGGCGCCGGGGGCTCCGGCGCCACCGAAGCCGGTACCCGGCAGGCCCTCGCCCCGCTCGCGGGCGTTGGACACCGCGCGCAGCCGGTCGACCGCGCCGTCCATCGCGAACTGGGCCGCGCCCAGGCCCTCCACGACGTAACCCCGGCGCGCCTGGCCGCTCTCCTCGAACGCCGACAGGATCCGGTACACCGCCGAGAAGCCGCCCTCGACGCCCTCCGCCGCGACCGCGCCCCGCGTCACCACGCCGTGCCGGTCGAGGAGGGTGCGGGCCAGGGCGTGGGCGCGCACGGTGGTGTCCGGCTCGCGCTGCGGCAGCAGGGACCAGCGGCCGGCGACGGTCGGCGGGCCGGTACGGGAGGCCGGGCGGGCGGCGGCCGTCAGGGAACCGTAGCGACCGCGCGGAACGGCCCGCTTGGCACGGTGGGCGGTGGAGCCCGCGGTACGGCCCGAGCCCAGCAGGGAGCGCATCGGGGCCAGCGTGTCGTTGGTGAGCCGACCGGACCAGGCCAGGTCCCAGACGGCGTCGGCCAGTTGGGGATCGGTGGCGTCGGGGTGCGTGGTGGCGCGGACCTGGTCGGCGATCTGGCGGAAGAACAGGCCGTAGCCCCCGGAGAGGGCGTCCAGGACGGACTGGTGCAGGGCGGTGAGCTCCAGCGGGTGCGGCGGCGCGAGGAGCACGGGGGCCGTGTCCGCCATGTACAGGGAGACCCAGCCGTCCTTGCCCGGCAGGGCGCCCGCGCCGGCCCACACGATCTCGCCCGCCGCGGTGAGTTCGTCGAGCATCGCGGGCGAGTAGTTCGCCACCCGGGACGGCAGGACCAGCTTCTCCAGGGCCGACGCCGGCACCGACGCGCCCTGCAACTGCTCCACGGCGCGCACCAGTCCGTCGACGCCGCGCAGCCCGTGCCCCTTGCCGATGTGCTGCCACTGCGGCAGGAACTGGGCGAGCGCGGCCGGTGCCACTGGCTCCAGCTCGTGCCGGAGCGCGGCCAGCGAACGGCGCCGCAGCCTGCGCAGCACCGCCGCGTCGCACCACTCCTGGCCGATGCCCGCCGGATGGAACTCGCCCTGTACGACCCGCCCGCTCGCCGCCAGCCGCTGCAACGCGCCCTCCGTGACCGCCACCCCGAGCCCGAAGCGGACGGCCACGGTGGTCGACGTGAACGGGCCGTGGGTGCGCGCGTACCGCGCGAGGAGGTCGCCGAGCGGGTCCTTCACGGGCTCGGTGAAGGCCTCGGGGACGCCGACGGGCAGGGCGGTGCCGAGGGCGTCGCGCAGCCGGCCCGCGTCCTCGATCGCCGCCCAGTGCTCGGCCCCGGCGATCCGCACCCTGATGGCCCGCCGGGCGCCCGCCAGCTCCGCGGCCCACTGCGGCTCGGCGCCCCGCTCCGCCAACTCGGCGTCCGTGAGCGGCCCGAGCAGCCGCAGGACGTCCGCCACGCCCTCGGGGTCCTTGATCCGGCGGTCCTCGGCCAGCCACTGGAGCTCACGCTCCAGCTCGGTCAGCACCTCCGCGTCGAGCAGCTCCCGCAGCTCCGCCTGGCCCAGCAGCTCGGCCAGCAGCCGGGAGTCCAGGGACAGCGCGGCCGCGCGGCGCTCGGCGAGCGGGGAGTCACCCTCGTACAGGAACTGCGCGACGTAGCCGAAGAGGAGGGAGCGGGCGAACGGGGAGGGCTCGGGGGTCGTGACCTCGACCAGGCGGACCTTGCGGGACTCCAGATCGCCCATCAGCTCGACCAGGCCCGGGACGTCGAAGACGTCCTGGAGGCATTCGCGGACGGCCTCCAGGACGATCGGGAACGAGCCGAACTCGCTCGCCACCTGGAGCAGCTGGGCGGCGCGCTGGCGCTGCTGCCACAGGGGGGTGCGCTTACCGGGGTTGCGGCGGGGGAGCAGCAGCGCGCGGGCGGCGCACTCGCGGAAGCGGGCGGCGAACAGGGCCGAGCCGCCGACCTGGTCGGTGACGATCTGGTCGACCTCGCCCTTGTCGAAGGCGACGTCCGCCGCGCCGACCGGCGCCTGCTCGGCGTCGTACTCCGTGCCCGCCTTCATGGGGGCCTGGTCGAGCAGGTCCAGGCCCATCAGGTCGGCGTCGGGCAGCCGCAGCACGATGCCGTCGTCGGCGTGCATGACCTGCGCGTCCATGCCGTACCGCTCGGAGAGGCGGGCGCCGAGGGCGAGGGCCCAGGGGGCGTGGACCTGGGCGCCGAAGGGGGAGTGGACGACAACCCGCCAGTCGCCCAGCTCGTCGCGGAAGCGCTCCACCACGATCGTCCGGTCGTCGGGGACATGGCCGCAGGCCTCGCGCTGTTCGTCCAGGTACGACAGCACGTTGTCCGCCGCCCAGGCGTCCAGGCCGGCCGCGAGGAGGCGCAGCCGGGCGTCGTCCTTGGGGAGCGAGCCGACCTCGCGCAGGAACGCGCCGACCGCGCGGCCCAGTTCGAGCGGGCGCCCCAGCTGGTCGCCCTTCCAGAACGGCAGCCGGCCCGGGACGCCGGGGGCGGGGGAGACGAGGACGCGGTCGCGGGTGATGTCCTCGATGCGCCAGGAGCTGGTGCCCAGGGTGAAGACGTCGCCCACCCGGGACTCGTACACCATCTCCTCGTCCAGCTCGCCGACCCGGCCGCCGCCCTTCTTGGGGTCCGCGCCGGCCAGGAAGACGCCGAAGAGGCCCCGGTCGGGGATGGTGCCGCCGGAGGTGACGGCGAGCCGCTGGGCGCCCGGGCGGCCGGTGACGGTCCCCGCGACCCGGTCCCAGACCACGCGCGGGCGCAGCTCCGCGAACGCGTCCGACGGGTAGCGGCCCGCGAGCATGTCGAGGACCGCGGTGAACGCCGACTCCGGCAGCGAGGCGAACGGGGCCGCACGGCGGACCGTGGCGAGCAGATCGTCGACCTGCCAGGTGTCCAGCGAGGTCATCGCGACCAGCTGCTGGGCCAGCACGTCGAGAGGGTTGGCCGGGACCTTCAGGGACTCGATGGAGCCGGTGCGCATCCGCTCGGTGACCACGGCCGCCTGCACCAGGTCGCCCCGGTACTTGGGGAAGACCACGCCGGTGGAGACCGCGCCGACCTGGTGTCCCGCACGGCCGACACGCTGCAGGCCGGAGGCCACCGACGGCGGGGACTCGACCTGGACGACCAGGTCCACCGCGCCCATGTCGATGCCCAGTTCGAGACTGGAAGTGGCCACCACGGCGGGCAGCCGGCCGGCCTTCAGGTCCTCCTCGACCAGGGCGCGCTGCTCCTTGGAGACCGAGCCGTGGTGCGCGCGGGCGAGGACCGGCGGGGCGCCCTGGGCCGCGCCCGAGCCGCCCATCAGCTCGGCCGGCGAATGGTGCTCGTCCAGGGGCTCGCCGGTCGCCCGCTCGTAGGCGATCTCGTTGAGCCGGTTGCACAGCCGCTCCGCCAGGCGGCGGGAGTTCGCGAACACGATCGTCGAGCGGTGGGCCTGCACCAGGTCGGCGATCCGCTCCTCCACATGCGGCCAGATCGACGGCTTCTCCGCGCCCTCGCCGCCGTCGGTGGCCGGGGAGCCGCCCAGCTCTCCCATGTCCTCCACCGGGACGACGACGGAGAGGTCGAACTCCTTGCCGGACTTCGGCTGGACGATCTCCACCTTGCGGCGCGGCGAGAGATAGCGGGCCACCTCGTCGGCCGGGCGGACGGTCGCCGACAGGCCGATCCGGCGGGCCGGCTTCGGCAGCAGTTCGTCCAGCCGCTCCAGGGAGAGCGCGAGGTGCGCGCCGCGCTTGGTGCCGGCGACCGCGTGCACCTCGTCCAGGATCACCGTCTCGATGCCGGTCAGCGCGTCGCGCGTGGCCGACGTCAGCATCAGGAACAGGGACTCCGGGGTGGTGATCAGGATGTCCGGCGGGCGGGTGGACAGGGCGCGGCGCTCGGCGGCCGGGGTGTCGCCGGAGCGGATGCCGACCTTCACCTCCGGCTCGGGCAGGCCGAGACGGACGGACTCCTGGCGGATGCCGGTCAGGGGGCTGCGGAGGTTCCGCTCGACGTCGACCGCGAGGGCCTTGAGCGGCGACACGTACAGCACCCGGCAGCGCTTCCTCGGGTCGGCCGGGGGCGGGGTGGAGGCCAGCTGGTCCAGGGCGGCGAGGAAGGCGGCCAGCGTCTTGCCGGAGCCGGTCGGGGCGACCACCAGCACGTCCGAGCCCGCGCCGATGGCCTGCCACGCGCCCGCCTGGGCCGCGGTGGGCGCGGAGAACGCCCCCGTGAACCAGCCGCGGGTCGCGGGGGAGAAGCCGTCGAGGGCCCGGTGTGCGGATTTCGGCATGGGTCCATCCTGCACCTGGCCACTGACAGCCGGGGTCGAGAGACCTCGGCTACGCCTTCGGCCCTTGTCTTCCCACCCGCACCACCCGTGACGGTTTCGTCGTCGGGTGCGGGTGGCCCCGGTGGGGCGGATTCGCCGTCGGCGGCAGCGCGAGGGCGGCGGGCGGGAGAGTCGGGCGGGCGGCATTTCGGGTGCGGGCCGGTGGGGGCTGGTCGCGCAGTTCCTCGCGCCCCTTTCAGGGGCGCTGCCCCTACCCAGTCAAGAAGCGGGGTGGCGGGTGAGGACGGTGACAATGGGCGTATGACGGGATCGGAGGAGCGGGCGCGGCACTGGCGGTACGAGGCGTTGCCCGGTGTCGATCTGCTGCGTGCCCGGTACATCAGCAAGACGTTCGTCCGGCACACCCACGAGAACTTCGTGATCGCCGCCATCGCGGACGGCGTCGAGGTCTTCCACCACCGGGGCTCCGACGTGTCCGCGGGGGCGGGTGCGCTCGCACTGGTCAACCCGGACACCCCGCACACCGGGCGGGCCGGGGTGCCCGAGGGCTGGCGGTACGGGGCGGTCTACCCGGCGCCGGACCTCGTGGCGGGGATCGCCGCCGAGACCACCGGGCTCCGCGGCACCCCCGGCTTCGTCAGCCCGGTGCTCGACGATCCGTACAGCGTCTCCCTCGTGCACCGGGTGCTGCGCGCCGCCGACGAGGGCAACGCGCTCGCTGCCGACACCCTGCTGCGGGTGGCGATCACCCGGCTGCTGCGGCTGAACGGCGGCCCGCTGCCGCAGCGGCAGGTGCGCACCGCCGGCGCCCGGCTCGCCGCACGCGCGCGTGCCGTGCTGGAGGAGCGGATGGCCGAGCCGCCGACCCTGGAGCGGCTCGCCACCGACCTCGGCACCAGCCCCTTCGCGCTGCTGCGGGCGTTCCGCGACGCCTACGGCATGCCGCCGCACACCTGGCTGACCGACGCCCGGGTGCGACGCGCCCGGCTGCTGCTGGACGCGGGCACGCCGCCCGCCGAGGCGGCCGTCGCCGTGGGCTTCACCGACCAGCCGCACCTCAACCGGCACTTCGCCCGGATCGTCGGTGTCCCGCCGGGCGCCTACCAGCGCGAGCGCAAGAACGTACAAGACGCGCGGGACGGCCGCCCGTAGCGTCCTGGGCGTGGCACAACAGACAGCACTCGCAGACATACGCGACGAAGGCGGGCCGAAGCCCGACTCCGCCGTCGTCCGGGACGCCCTCGGGGTCGGGGTCGCCGTGGGACTGTCCGGGTTCGCCTTCGGGGTGACCTCGGCCGGCAGCGGGCTCGGCCTGCTCCAGACCTGCGCGCTCAGCCTCCTGGTGTTCACCGGCGCCTCCCAGTTCGCCCTGGTGGGCGCGCTCGCGGCGGGCGGCAACCCGCTCACCGCGGCAGCCGGCGCCTTCTTCCTGGGCGTGCGCAACGCGTTCTACGGGCTGCGCCTCTCCCAGGTGCTGGCCCCCCTCCCGCGCGCGGTGCGGCCGTTCGCCGCCCAGTGGGTGATCGACGAGACCACCGCGGTCACCCTGGCCCAGCCGACGCGGCGCGCCGCCCGGCTCGGTTTCACCGTCACCGGGCTCAGCCTGTACGTGCTGTGGAACCTCACCACCCTGCTCGGCGCGCTCGGCGCCAAGGCCGTCGGGAACACCGACGCCTGGGGCCTGGACGCGGCCGGACCCGCCGTCTTCCTGGCCCTGCTCGCCCCGATGCTGAAGACCACCACCGACCGCGCGGTCGCCGCCCTCGCGGTGCTGCTGGGCCTCGGCCTGCTGCCCGTGCTGCCGGCCGGGGTGCCGGTCCTGGTGGCCGCGCTGGCGGCACCGGCCGCCCTGTTCGTCTCCGGCCGCCGCCTCGGGCGCGACCGTACCCGCGACGAGGCATCCGAGGAGACCCCGTGAACTTCTGGATCGCGATCGGCGCGACCGCCCTCGGCTGCTACGCCGTCAAGCTCGCCGGACTGCTGGTGCCCGCGGGCGTGCTGGAGCGGCCGGTGGTGCGGCGACTGGCCGCCCTGCTGCCCGTGGCCCTGCTGGCGGCTCTCACGGCCCAGCAGACGTTCGCCGACGGGCACGTGCTCGTGCTGGATGCCCGGGCCGCGGGGCTCGGGGCGGCCGCCGTGGCGCTGGTACTGCGCGCGCCCTTCCTGGTCGTCGTCGGAGTCGCCGTGCTGGTCACGGCGGGGCTGCGCGTCGTCACCGGCTGAGACGTCTGTCATCCGGTCTCCGTTATCCGGCCTCCGGCTTCCGTCACCCGGTCTCCGGTTTCCGTCACCCCACGAAGCGGCCGTACGCCCGGAGCGTGTGCAGGGCCTCGATCGTCACCACGGGGCGGGCCTCCAGGGCGGCGGCCGGCGCCCACCGGCGCCGGCGGATCGGCCAGCCGCCGTCCGCCTCCTGCTCGGCGGCGAGGAAGTCGAGCGAGCGGGTCATCTCCTCGTCGGTGAACCACGTGCGCGCGAGCGAGTCCGGAGACTTCGCGAAGTCGTGCGGGAAATGGTGCTCGTCCGGGGCGTAGCCGGGCGCGACCCGGTACGCGTCGAGGTGTCCCGGGTCCAGCGCGGCCAGGCGCTGCCCGCGCACCAGGCGGCCCAGCCGGTCGGCGGACGCCTCGGCGCGCGAGCGGTCCGGCACCATGTCCAGGAAGGCGACCGCGGCCTCGATCTCGTAGGGGTGCGACTTCTCCAGGTGGTCGATCGCCTGCCAGCAGAAGTCGGTGGCCCGGAACAGCCACGCGTGCCAGACCTCGTTGCGGTGCAGCAGGCCCACCACCGGACCGGTGGCGAGGAGCTCGCTCGGAGGGTTGTCGACGACAGGGACGAACGGTGCCGCCGGATAGCCGCGCTGGCTCGGCCGGACCGCCGGCAGCGCGCCGTCCGCGGTGGAGGCGGCCGTCAGATAGCGGCACACGCGCTCCATCCGCTGCCCGCCGCACCGCTCGACGGCGTCCAGGACCCGCAGCGCGCGCCCGGTGTGCAGCGGCTGGCTCACCGGGCCGCGCAGATCCGGCTCCAGCGCATGGCCGTAGCCGCCGTCCTCGTTGCGGTAGGCGTCCAGTGCCGTCTCCACCGGATCGGGGCCGCCGTTCAGGAAGTGGTACGCGAAGAGACGCTGCTCCAGCACGCGCGCGGTGAGCCACACGAACTGTTCGGCGCGCGAGAGCGGGGAGTGCGCCGGGGGCGTAGGGGGGAGTGGGGAAGCTCCGGTTTCGGCCATGCGAAAGACCGTAGGGCGGAAAGCGGTCTCGCAATGCGGTCCCGGGCAGGGCCCACTCTCAGGGGCGGGATACTGGTTTCATGCGGTTGACGGTCTTCTGGCAGCGGATGGCGGATCACTTCGGTTCCGGGTACTCCGAAACCTTCGCGCGCGATCATGTGATGACGGAACTCGGCGGACTGACGGTGCACGAGGCGCTGGACTCCGGCTGGGAGGCCAAGGACGTGTGGCGCGTGGTCTGCACGGTCATGAACGTTCCGGGGGAGAGGCACTGACCGTGCACGGAGATCGGATACGGGCCACGCGTTGTCAGTGGCGTGGGCGAGACTTGCACCGTGGCACTCACTGACGACGACGGGCGGACCGCCCAGGACGCATCCCCGGTGGACACGCTGGACACCGCCGACACGACGCCGCGCGCCGGATCCCCGGCCGCCGGCGCCGCGGTACCGGGCGGCCGCATGCCGCGCTGGCTGCCGCGCGCCATGGTGCTGGCGCTCGCCCTCGTCGCCGCCTTCCAGCTGGGCAGCTGGGCCTTCCACCAGCTCACCGGGTTGCTGATCAACATCCTCATCGCGTTCTTCCTGGCGCTGGCCATCGAGCCCGCGGTGGGCTGGATGGCCTCCCGCGGCATGCGCCGGGGCTTCGCGACCTTCCTGGTCTTCCTCGGCCTGGCGGTCGCCGTCGCGGGCTTCGTCACCCTGCTCGGCTCGATGCTGGCCGGACAGATCAACAAGATCGTCGAAGACTTCCCGGACTACCTGGACTCGGTCATCAACTGGGTCAACGAGACCTTCCACAGCCATGTGAGACGGGTCGACGTCCAGGAGGGCCTGCTGCACTCCGACTGGCTGCGCAAGTACGCGCAGAACAGCGCGGCCGGCGTGCTCGACGTCTCCGGCCAGGTGCTCGGCGGCCTGTTCCAGCTGCTGACGATCACCCTGTTCGCCTTCTACTTCGCCGCCGACGGCCCCCGGCTGCGCCGCACCCTGTGCTCCGTGCTGCCGCCCGCCCGCCAGGCCGAGGTGCTGCGCGCCTGGGAGATCGCCGTCGACAAGACCGGCGGCTATCTGTACTCGCGCGGCGTGATGGCGCTGATCTCCGGCATCGCCCACTACATCCTGCTGGAGGCCCTGGGCGTGCCGTACGCGCCGGTGCTGGGCGTCTGGGTGGGGCTGGTCTCGCAGTTCATCCCCACCATCGGCACCTATCTCGCGGGTGCGCTGCCGATGCTGATCGCGTTCACCGTCAACCCCCTGTACGCGGTGTGGGTGCTGGTGTTCGTCGTGATCTACCAGCAGTTCGAGAACTACATGCTCCAGCCCAAGCTGACCTCCAAGTCGGTCGACATCCACCCGGCGGTCGCCTTCGGCTCGGTCATCGCGGGCACCGCGCTCCTCGGCGCGGTCGGCGCGCTGATCGCCATCCCGGCGGTCGCCACCCTCCAGGCGTTCCTGGGCGCCTATGTGAAGCGCTACGACGTCACGGACGACCCGCGGGTGCACGGGCACCCCCGGCGCGGCCCGGGCGGCCCGGGGCTGCTCACGCGCGTGCGGCGGCTGATATGGCAGCGGCCGGCCGAGGAGCCGGAGTCCGAGGGGAGCTCGGCCTGACGGTCGCCGCCGTCCGTAGGCCGGTCGTGATCCGTAGGCCGGCCGCGATCCGCAGGTGAGCCGCGATCAATAGGTGAGCCGTGATCAATAGGTGAGTGCGGCCCACACCCCGGCAGCGGCGACGGCCGCCGCGTAGCAGCCCACCGCCACGGCCACCGTGCGCCACCGGACCTGTTCGCTCCAGGAGGTGCGGGACAGCAGCCAGGCCAGCGTCGGCAGGACCAGCACCGCGTGCAGGCTGACCCCGTGCAGCGGCTTGAGCGGGGCCGTCGACGCGTACGCCGCCTCCTGGTGGCCGGTCCGGACGAGCACCACCCCGCGCGCGATCATCGCCGCTCCCGAGGCCAGCGCCACCAGCAGGACCGCGAACCCGGAGCGCACCGCGAGCGCCATGCCCACGGGACCGGCCGGCCGGCGCCGGAAGGACGCCACCGCGAAGACGGTGAGCAGCACCACCAGGACCCCGCCGCCCACCGCGAGCGCCATCGACACCGCCGAGTCGAAGGGCGTCTCCATGTCGAGGTGCGAAGGCACCCGGCGCCACGCCTGCAGGGTGATCCCGCCTACCTCCACCACACAGTCGGCGGCGAACACGAGCAGCAGGACGGTCCGCAGCCGCTCCCCGACCCTCAGATACGACGTGACCCAGGTGACCGCGATCAGCGTCAGCCCGAAGGAGAGCCCGAACGTGACGGGCTTGCGCCAGGAGACCGGGCCGTACCAGGGGCCGCCGTCCACCGCGAACACCACCAGATGCACCAGGCCGGAGAGGACGAGGAGCGCACCGGTCGTGTGACAGAGACGCTCGGCGGGGCGCACCCCGGTCAGCGGGTTCGCCGGTGGCCTTCGGGGCGGACTCTTCAGGGAGGAGGGCATGCGCCCAGCCTTCCGGGGCCCGCCCGCGTGGTCGTCGTCCGGCCGAAGGCAGCGGGCGTACGCCGTGCGGAGTAGAGGTGCGGAGCAGGGGGATGCCGGGGGGGATCAGGAGACCGTGGCGGCCGGCGGGGTCCACCGCCGGGTGCGGGGCACGCCGCCCTGGACGCCGTAGTCCTTCCTGAGGTGTTCGGGGATGGCGTAGTGCATGACGCGGCCACGGGTGAGGGAGGACAGCTCCAGGACGGTGGTGAGGTGACCGAGGCGGTCCAGGGCCCAGGCACCCAGCGGGGAGCGGTCCTCGATGGTCTCCAGGATGCCGAGGAGGTGCGGCACGGCCTTGACCACGGTGTCCCACGGGGTGCGCGGCACCTCCAGCCAGTCGGCGCAGGTGTCGCCGACCAGATGACGGATCAGGGCCGAGACGACCGGATCGAAGAAGGTGCCGGGGACGACCTCCTCGTAGAGGTCGATGAGCTGCCGGGTCAGGACCGCGCCCTCCTCGGAGGGGCCCATGTACCGGACCATGTACAGGTCGAGGTAGGCGCGCGCCTCGTCGAGGGTCTTCGGGACGGCCTCCTGGTCGACGCCGAGCATGGCGCCCACCACCCGCCACGCGTAGTAGTAGGCCTCCGCGCCCTCCGTGGACAGATGGACGCCCAGCCGGTGCAGGCTGTCGAGGACCAGCAGCGAGAAGAACATCTGCCCGCCGATCATGTCCTCCTGGCAGATCGGCGTGCCGAGCGCCTCGGTGTCCCAGCGGTTCTCGCGCCCCAGGTGGTGCCGGATGGAGGCGTGCAGCAGGCGCACCTTCTGGGCGGCCGGGACGAAGCGGCTGCCGGCCTCGAAGGCGTCGGGCCGCATGAGGTAGACGGTGAACTGACCGGTCTCCGCCATGCGCTTGGACGGGTACCGCAGCCCGTGGGTGGCGGACAGCAGCTTCGCCACGCGCGGGACGACGTAACAGGCGGGCATGGAGGCGAAGGACAGCGCGGTCGAGATGTGCACGTTGTTGTCGATGAAGAACAGCCGGGCCTTCTCCATCTCGCCCCAGTCCACCCAGGACGGCGGCACCCGGGTGGCCTCCAGGTACTCCCGCGCGACATCGGGCAGCCCGTCCGGCAGGGGTGCGCCAGCGGTGGAGACGTAGCGCATCAGGGTGTTGAACGTGCCCACCTCCCCACGCTCGAAGAGTGCGGCGACCGTGGCGTCGGCGAGTTCGTCACCGGCGTGCCGCAGGGTGTCCATCGAGGCCTCGGTGTGGGTCACGGCAGGGCTCCTTGTCATCGCGGGTGTCGTCCGGGATGTCGTCCGGGTGTCGTGCGGGTGTCGTGCGGCGCGCCGGCCGGGGCGCCGGTCGGCGTCAGGAAACAGGCGGCGGGTGTCAGGACAGGCGGACCGCGGCCGAATGGGCCAGTGCGGTCAGGGCGCCGGCGGCGGGGGCCGGCACGTTCAGTCCGTGGAGGGCGTCGAGCGCTTCCGCGACCCGTGCGCCGATCATGTGCTCGATCCGGTCGGGCGCCCCGAGCCGGCGCATCACCTCGCGGACCGCGTCCAGGCCGTCCGCGTCCAGATCACGGCTGCCCAGCAACGCGCCCAGCCGCTCCCGGTCGTCGTCCCGGGCGAGACGCCAGGTCTCCGCGAGCAGGGCGGTGGGCCGGTGGCCGCGCACGTCGTCGGCGTTGGCCTTGCCGGTGTGCTCCGGTGCCCCGAACAGGCCGAGCAGGTCGTCGCGCAGCTGGAAGGCCTCGCCCAGCGGCAGCCCGTACGCGGAGTACCCCTCGCTCAGCCGCTCGCCGGCCCCCGCCAGGGCGCCGCCGATCAACAGGGGCTGCTCGACGGTGTACTTGGCGGTCTTGTACCGGACCACCTTCAGCGAGGCCGCGGTGTCCGGGCCGGCTCCGGTGCGCAGGATCTCCAGGCACTCGCCCGCGATCAGCTCCCGCGCCAGCACCGACCACAGGGGGCGGGCCCGGGCGAGGTAGGCGGCGGGCAGCCCGCAGGTCGCGAACAGCTGCCCGGCCAGCGACATCAGCAGATCGCCCACGAGCATCGCCAGCCACCGTGCGGTGTCGTCGGCGTGCGGACGGTCCCGTACGGCGGCACGCAGGGCGAGGTGCGGGGTGGGGCGCCCGTGCCGCAGGGGGCTGTCGTCGATGAGGTCGTCGTGCACGACGGCGGCGGCGTGCACGAGTTCCATGGAGGCCGCCGCCCGCACCAGCGCGTCGCTGTCCGGCTGGCCCACCGCACGCCAGCCCCAGTAGCAGAACGCCGCCCGCAGCCGCTTGCCGTCCGCGACCGCCGCCTCCAGCTGCTCGGCCACCGGGCCCAGGAGCGGGTCGACCGCCGCGAACAGGTCGGCCTCCTGGGCGACGAACCCGCGCAGCACCTCGTCGACGCGGTCCTTGAAGGCGCCCGGATCCCACCGGTCAGTCATCGCCGGCGGTCCGCCGGGCGAGGGCGTGCCGGGCGAGGACCTCCAGATGGGCCGGGGGCACGGTCGTGTACCGGTCCAGGACCAGGCGTCCGCGCGCGGTCAGGTCGTGCTCGGCCTCCGCCGCCAGCGCGCCGGCGTCCGAGCGGCGCAGCAGGCCCCGTAACGTCCCGAAGGCGGTGCCCACCGTGCTCACCGCCAGGTCGGCCAGCCCCGCCGCCAGCAGCACGGCCTGTTCGTCCAGGCCGCGTCGTCCCGTCTGTCGTTCCGTCTCACGTGTCATGCGCTCTCCCACCCACGGCACACAGGGCGGCGCCGCTCCCCGGCCGCCTCTTCGAGCATCGCGGCACGACGGGCGCGGGCATGCGGAAACTCACGATCGGGTGAACGCCTTGCCGGGTGGTCGCGGGGTGGTGCGGATCGCCGTGCCGCGGTCCGGCCTCACGCTGCCGCCCCCCTGCCCGCCGCGCGCTCCCGCCCGCGTGCCGCGCGCGCCCGATTCCCGAGCGCCCTCGCCCCCGCCCCGCGCGCCGTGTCTCCCCGCCTCGCACGCCCTGCTTCCCCGCCTCGCGCGCCGTGCTTCCCCGCCTCGCGCGCCGTGCGTACCTGCCCCGTGCGCCCCGGCTCCGTCTCCGTGGCGGTGGGTGAGCACCCTGTGGGGAAGTGGCGGGAGTACCGCGTGGTGCGCTTGACACAAAAATCGAACATCCATTCTCATGGAGGTTCCGGCGAGGCTCCCGGTGGGGATTCCAGGGGCAGTTCGACACGTTTTCGGGGGAGAAGTTCCCGAGTTGTCCACAGGCCGAACCGGCGTCGGGGCGCATTGTCAGTGGCAGGCGTTAGCGTCTTTGACGTGAAGCGATCGACTCAAGCAAACCGGGTGGAACCCATGGCAGGAACCGACCGCGAGAAGGCGCTCGACGCCGCGCTCGCACAGATTGAACGGCAATTCGGCAAGGGCGCGGTCATGCGCATGGGCGACCGGACGAAGGAGCCCATCGAGGTCATCTCGACCGGGTCGACCGCGCTCGACGTCGCCCTCGGTGTCGGTGGTCTGCCGCGCGGCCGCGTCGTGGAGATCTACGGACCGGAGTCCTCCGGCAAGACGACCCTGACCCTGCACGCCGTGGCCAACGCGCAGAAGGCGGGCGGTCAGGTCGCGTTCGTGGACGCGGAGCACGCCCTCGACCCCGAGTACGCGCAGAAGCTCGGCGTCGACATCGACAACCTGATCCTCTCCCAGCCCGACAACGGCGAGCAGGCCCTGGAGATCGTGGACATGCTGGTCCGCTCCGGCGCCCTCGACCTCATCGTCATCGACTCCGTCGCCGCGCTCGTCCCGCGCGCGGAGATCGAGGGCGAGATGGGCGACAGCCACGTCGGTCTCCAGGCCCGCCTGATGAGCCAGGCGCTGCGGAAGATCACCAGCGCGCTCAACCAGTCCAAGACCACCGCGATCTTCATCAACCAGCTCCGCGAGAAGATCGGCGTGATGTTCGGCTCCCCGGAGACCACGACCGGTGGCCGCGCGCTGAAGTTCTACGCCTCGGTGCGACTCGACATCCGCCGCATCGAGACCCTGAAGGACGGCACCGAGGCGGTCGGCAACCGCACCCGGGTCAAGGTCGTCAAGAACAAGGTCGCGCCGCCCTTCAAGCAGGCCGAGTTCGACATCCTCTACGGCCAGGGCATCAGCCGTGAGGGCGGCCTGATCGACATGGGCGTGGAGAACGGCTTCGTCCGCAAGGCCGGCGCCTGGTACACGTACGAGGGCGACCAGCTCGGTCAGGGCAAGGAGAACGCGCGCAACTTCCTCAAGGACAACCCCGACCTGGCCAACGAGATCGAGAAGAAGATCAAGGAGAAGCTGGGCGTCGGCGTCCGCCCGGAGCAGCCCGCCGCCGAGCCGGGCGCGGACGCGGCGGTCGCCACCGCGGCCACCGACGACGCGGCGAAGACGGTGCCCGCCCCGGCCGCCGCCAAGGTCACCAAGCCCAAGGCCGCCACCGCCAAGAGCTGACGCCGTGACACGACGAACCGACTGGGCCGACCACGAGTACACGTCCCCCGGTGCCCCACGGGGGAGGGGCACCGGGGGCGACTCGGGCTCCGCCCGGGACGGCGACGAGGCCTACGGCACGGGCGGCGGCAACCACGGGGGCGGGACGGACGAGGGCGGCACGTACCGGGGCGACGGTTCGTACGACGACGGTTCGTACGGCGCCCCGGGCGGCCCCCGCGGGCACGGGTCACCCGGCCGTGGCCCGCGGAAGCCCGGGACGCGCCGGCGGCGTGGCTTCGGGGAGCCGTCCGGTGAGGACGGGGGTTCCTCCTCCTCGTCGAGGGCCGAGCAGGGGGAACCTCCAGCGGACCCGGCTGAGCGGGCGCGGGCGATCTGCCTGCGCCTGCTCACCGGGACCCCGCGCACCCGGAAACAGCTCGCGGACGCCCTGCACAAGCGGGAGATCCCGGACGACGTCGCCGAGGAGGTGCTGTCGCGGTTCGAGGAGGTCGGGCTGATCAACGACAGCGCGTTCGCGGACGCCTGGGTGGAGTCCCGGCACCACGGCCGGGGACTGGCCCGGCGCGCGCTCGCCCAGGAACTGCGCACCAAGGGCGTCGAGTCCACGCTCATCGACGAGGCCGTCGCGCAGCTCGACTCCGAGCAGGAGGAGGAGACGGCCCGCGAACTCGTCGCCCGCAGGCTCCGCTCCACCCGGGGCCTCGACCGCGACAGACGCATCCGGCGTCTCGCCGGCATGCTTGCCCGCAAGGGGTACTCCGAGGGCATGGCCCTGCGCGTGGTCCGGCGGGCGCTGGAGGAGGAGGGCGAGGACACGGAGTTCCCGGAGGGCGGGGACTTCTGACGGGGCGTCGGCCCCGGCGGCGTTCATGAGGCCGGGTTGAACAGCTTCCAGTGCCCCTCGGAGACGACCTCGACGGTGCCGTCGGTCACCTTGATGGCGGTCTCGGCGTCGATGGCGTACGCCGGACCCGCTGTCCCGGCGGCCCACCGTTCCGCCTCGGCCATGGTGTTTTCCGGACAGTCCGGGCTGTCGAGGTGCGGGAAGACGGAGAAGCCGACGACTCCCAGCGTGCTGTCGTCACCGGTGGGCGGCTTCCAGCCGGCGAAGTGCTCCCCGACGCGGGGAGTCAGCACCATGCTCCCGGCGCTGAGCCCCACGTAGACCGTGTCGTGCAACGCAGGAAAGAGGTCGGCCAGTCCGGACTCCCGCATCCAGTGGCACAGGTACAGCGTGTCGCCGCCGTTCACCAGCAGGGCGTCTGCCTCCCGGACCCAGGAGACCCAGCGTTCCCTGTCGATGCCGGGCAGTGCGGTGAGCTCCAGCATGCCCACCGACTTCCACCCCAACCCGGTCATGGGACTCGGGGACCGCCCGCTGACGAAACGCCAGGGCCCGCCCGGATCCCCATACGGGCCCCCGTACCCAGCGGTGGGGATACAGAGGGCGCTTGCCTCGGAGATCGGTTTGCCCAGGAGATCGACCAGGGCCGCCCGTATGCTCGCGTTCCTGACGCCGGAGTCGGTGAGGAGAAGCTTCATGTCGTTCATCCTTGCCGCGATTCGGATGTGGCTTCGGCAAGGATCCACCGGGACGACGTCGGCCACGGCGTGCGCACTCTCCGCGGGACAGGCCGGGCCGCCGTCTCAGGGAGTGACCGGCAGGCCAGCCGCCTTCCAGGCCTGGAAGCCGCCGACCAGGTCCGTCGCCCGGTGCAGGCCCAGTTGGTGCAGGGAGGCCGCGGCCAGGCTGGAGGCGTAGCCCTCGTTGCAGATCACGACGACCCGGATGCCGTGGCCGGTGGCCTCCGGGGTCTTGTGGCTGCCCTGGGGGTCCAGCCGCCACTCCAGTTCGTTGCGCTCTATGACGAGGGCACCGGGTATCGCTCCGTCCCGGTCGCGCAGCGCCGCGTACCGGATGTCGACGAGCAGGGCCTCGCCGGCCTGCGCCGCGTCGTACGCCTCCTGCGCCTCGATGCGCCGGTAGCCCGTACGCACCCGCTCCAGCAGCTCGTCGATGCCCACCGGCCGCGGCTCCACCGGTTCCGTGCCGCTCACTGCCAGTCCGCCGGGCGTTCGACCTGCTCCAGGCGCAGCACCTGTCCGGTGCGGCTGTAGCGGCGGATCCGCGGCAGCGGCGGGTAGTAGGCGTGGACGGAGACCGCGTGCTGCTCGGTGGACTCGTTGTGCACCTCGTGGACGTGGTCGCGGCCGAAGGACCTGCCCTTTCCCGCGGGCAGCCGGCGTTCGCGGTCGACTCCCTCGGAGAGCTCCAGGGTCTGCCAGCCGTCGGTGGGCAGCCGGGTGGCCAGTGAGTACTCCTTCAGCTCACCGGTGGCGGTGAGGAAGGCCCCGACCGACTCGGCGTGGTCGTGCCAGCCGGTGCCGGAGCCCGGCGGCCAGCCGATCAGCCAGGCCTCGCTGCCGGCCGGGCCGTCGAGCCGTACCCAGGTGCGGCCCTCGGGGTCGAGCGGGAGCGAGGCGATCAGCTCGGTGTCGGCGGCCGTACGCCGGACGAAGTCGAGGAGGTCCGCCTGGGTGGGCGCGGCGCCGGGCGCAGGGGCGGACGGGGAAACGGAGGACGACGAGAGAGAGGCAGACACGTGCACCGATCCTGAAGAGGGTTCGCAGAAGCGGGCGCAGACTGCGCCCGGAGAGAAGAGGAATGCGAAATCAGCAGGACGGAAGACACACGCAGCCCGCATAGCGGACCAGGTCCACATGGACCTTCCGCCACAGGCGCACAGTGGTGTCGTTCACGATGCGGAGTACACCACGCCGGTGCGGGCCGGTCAACTCACCGTCAGAATGTGGACAGCCCGGTCACCGCGCGGGGGAACCGGCCTCCGCCTCCGTCCTCGGCTCCGTCTGCTCGCTCTTCTCCTGGTCCTTGCCGCCCAGCGTCGCCTCGGCCGCCGCGTACAGATCGGCCGGGCGGACCCCGTTGAGGGCGGTCACCAGATGGCCGTCGGGGCGCACGAGCAGCACGGTGTGCGCCGGTGCGCCCGGGTAGGCCTCGGCGACCAGCAGCTCGGCGGGGTGCGGCAGCGCGGTCACGGCCGCCGCGAGCCGGGGCATGACCCCGGCGGAGACCCAGTGCTTGCGGTCCCATACGCCCGTACCCGGCGCGATCAGGACGACGAGCAGCGCGCAGCGCCCGAGCCGTGAGCGGAGCTGTACGAAGGTGCCGTCCTCCGCCGTGACCCGGACATCGGTGACCGGCGCCCCCGGCGGGGTGTCGACCGGGATCTCGTGCTCCAGGTGCCGGGGGGCGAGCGGCGAGTCGGCGTACGCCCCCGGCGCACCGAGCGGGCCGTGCCCCAAGTGACCATCCGTGAGGAGCGTGTCCTGCCCCCGGGAGGTGCCGGGCACGAACCCGCGCAGCCCGCCACCGCCGCGCAGCACCGGCAGCACCTGGTCGGCGGCGCGCAGCCGGCCGGCGACCGCGGCGCGCCGCTCGGTCTGGTAGCTGTCCAGCAGCGCCTCGTGCGGGCCGTGGTGCCAGGCCGGGGCCAGCTTCCAGGCGAGGTTGTCGGCGTCCCGCAGCCCCTCGTCCAGCCCGTGCGTCCCGAGCGCGCCGAGCAGGTGCGCGGCGTCCCCGGCGACGAACACCCGGCCCACCCGCCACCTGCGGGCGAGGCGGTGGTGGACGGTGTGGACTCCGGTGTCGAGCAGGTCGTACGGCGGGGTGGTGCCGTCCGTCCAGCCCGCGAGGGTCTCGCGGATCCGGGTCACGAGCAGTTCGGGTGTGACCAGGTCCTTGCCGGGCGGCAGCAGCCAGTCCAGGCGCCACACGCCGTCCGGGAGGGGGCGGGCGGTCACCTCCCCGGCCGAGGGCCCGGTCATCCGCCACGGCGGTGTCCGATGGAGCAACGCCCGACCCGGCCACGGAAGTTCCGTGCGCAGCGCGGCGACCGCGTGCCGTTCCACCGCCGTACGGCCCGGGAAGCGGATGTCCAGGAGTTTGCGCACGGTCGAGCGGGGACCGTCGCAGCCCACCAGGTAGCTGCCGCGCCACCAGGTGGCCTTCGGGCCCCGGGTGTGCGCGGTGACTCCGGAGCGCTCCTGCTCGACGGTGTCCAGGCGGCTGTCGGTGACGAGTCTGACCAGCGGTTCGTCGGCGATCGCGGCGCGCAGGGCGTTGGTCAGCACCTGCTGGGCGATGTGCAGCGGGGCCGGCTCGCCGGCGTCGCCGAAGACGACCTCGCGCATCACCTGACGGCGCCGCATCGACCGCCAGCCGGTCCAGCGGGCGCCCAGGTCGTCCAGGGGCGCGCCGCTCAGCCGCGCCAGCAGGGCGGCGGTGTCCTCGCGGAGCACCACCGTGCGCGCGGGGCGTGGCTCGTCCTTGCCCGGACCCTCGTCGAGGACGACGGACGGCACCTCCTGGCGGGCCAGCGCCAGGGCGAGCGTGAGCCCGACGGGCCCCGCTCCGACGATGATCACCGGGTCCACGGCGCGGCGCCCCCTGCCCGTGCGCAAGTCCCGGCGGAGATGGGTGAACAGGTGGGTGGAGCAGGGTGCACGATCACAGAACGTATGCAACAGACTGGGCGCCACCCGGTCAAGCGGCGCACCCGGGGACACGTCAGCATGGCGGGCGCGCGGGCCCCGGAACCCGGGTGAAAGAAGGGGAGGCAGCGGCCGTACGACCGCTGCCTCCGTGTCCGTCATCCGGGTTGACCCGGGGTCAGGGATTGGCGCCGCCCGCCCCCGTGGCGAAGGTGCCGGCGATCTCGCCCGCGTTGATGTCGTCCACGTCGGGGCCGAGGATCGCGCCCGTGCCCCGCTTGCTGCGCCGCAGCCGGCCCTCCAGCCAGGAGGCGAACGTGGTGAGCGCGAGGTTCAGCAGGATGAAGATGACGGCCACGACGACGAAGCTCGGGATGACGTTGGCATAGTTGGCGGCCAGCGTGCCGCGTGCCGTGAGCAGCTCCGTGAACTGCAGCATCACACCGCCCAGCGCGGTGTCCTTCACGACCACCACGAGCTGGCTGACGATGGCCGGCAGCATCACGGTGACCGCCTGCGGCAGCAGGATGCCCGTCATCGTCTGCCCCTTGCGCAGCCCGATGGCGTACGCCGCCTCCGTCTGCCCCTTGGGAAGCGCGAGGACGCCGGCCCGTACGACCTCGGCGAGCACCGAGGCGTTGTAGAGCACCAGGCCGGTGACGACCGCGTACAACGGTCGTTCGTCGCTGCCGACGTCGGTGGAGCGGACGTAGAACTCCTGGGCGAACAGCATCAGCAGCAGGACCGGGATCGAGCGGAAGAGCTCCACGACCCAGCCCGCCGGGATCCGCACCCAGGCGTGGTCGGACATGCGCGCTATGCCGAAGACCGCGCCCAGCGGAAGGGCGATCACCATGGCGAGCGCCGCGGCCTTGAGGGTGTTGCCGAGGCCCGGCAGCAGATACGTGCTCCATGCCTCGGAGGTGGTGAACGGCTGCCACAGGTCCCACTTCAGCTGGCCCTTGTCGTCCAGCCGCTGCCAGACCCACCAGGCCAGCAGGGCGAGGAGCAGGAGGAAGACGACGGAGAGCAGCTGGTTGCGCCGCTTGGCGCGGGGCCCCGGTGTGTCGTACAGGACGGAGCTCATCGCTTCACCGCCAGGCGCTTGGCGAGCCAGCCCAGGAGCAGGCCGGTCGGGAGGGTCAGGACCACGAAGCCGAAGGCGAAGACCGCGCCGATGGCCAGCGTCTGGGCCTCGTTCTCGATCATCGTCTTCATCAGGGCGGCGGCCTCGGCGACGCTGATCGCCGCCGCCACCGTGGTGTTCTTGGTCAGTGCGATCAGGACGTTGGCCAGCGGACCGATCACCGCGCGGAAGGCCTGCGGCAGCACGATCAGCCGGAGGGTCTGGGTGAAGTTCAGCCCGATCGCGCGGGCCGCCTCGGCCTGTCCCACGGGCACGGTGTTGATGCCGGAGCGGATCGCCTCGCAGACGAAGGCCGCGGTGTAGGCGGTCAGGCCGAGTATCGCGAGGCGGAAGCCCTGGACCTTGAAGTCGGAGGCACCGAGCGTCACGCCGAAGATGTCGGCGAGGCCGAGCGAGGTGAAGATGACGATGACGGTCAGGGGGATGTTCCGGACGATGTTGACGTAGGCGGTGCCGAACCCGCGCATCAGCGGAACCGGGCTGACCCGCATCCCGGCCAGCAGGGTGCCCCAGACCAGGGAGCCGACGGCGGAGAAGACGGTCAGTTTCACCGTCGTCCAGAACGCCCCTAGGACGTCGTAGCCTTGAAGAAAGTCGAACACGATCTCCCGCGCTTCCGGGTGTGTGGCGTACGTGGAGGGCATGGCGCGCCGCCGCCGGGGAAGCGGTGGCGGGCGGCGCGCCCGAGGAACCGTGCGAAAACCTGCCGGATTCCTGCGTCTGCGGAATTCCGCGATACGTGAGATACGTGCGATACGCGCGGGTTCCGCCTTACCTGATGCCTTACTTGACGATCACGCCGACCTTCGGGGCGGGCTCGTTCTTGTAGTTCGCCGGGCCGAGGTTCTTGTCGACGGCCTTCTGCCAGGAACCGTCGCTGACCATCTTCTCCAGCGCCTTGTTGATCTTGTCGACGGTCGTGGAGTCGCCCTTCTTGACGCCGATGCCGTAGTTCTCGTTGCTCAGCTTCAGGCCGGTGAGCTTGAACTGGTCCTTGTACTTGTCCTGCGCGGCGAAGCCCGCGAGGATCGAGTCGTCCGTGGTCACCGCGTCGACGGAGCCGCTCTGGAGGCCGGCGATGCACTCCGAGTAGGTGCTGACCTCCTTGAGGTTGGCCTTCGGGGCGATCGTCTGCTGGATGTTCTGCGCCGACGTCGAACCGGTCACGGAACACAGCTTCTTGCCGTTGAGGTCCGTGCCCTTGGCGATGGTCGAGTCCTTCTTGACCAGCAGGTCCTGGTGGGCCAGCAGGTACGGGCCGGCGAAGTCGACCTTCGCCTTGCGCTCGTCGTTGATCGAGTAGGTGGCCGCGATGAACTTCACGTCACCGCGTGCGAGGGCGGTCTCCCGGTCGGCGCTCTTGGTCTGCACGAACTCGATCTGGTTCGGCTTGTAGCCGAGCTGCCCGGCGACGTAGGTGGCCACGTCGACGTCGAAGCCCGAGAAGGAACCGTCGGGCTCCTGGAGACCGAGACCCGGCTGGTCGTACTTGATGCCGATCTTGATCTTGCCGCCGCCCGAGGAACCGCTGTCGTCCTTGTCGCCGCTGCCGCACGCCGTGGCGGACAGGGCGAGCGCGAGCACGGCGGCAGAGGCGGCGGTGACCTTGCGGAGCTGCATGATGAACATCCTTTGCGTGGTGAAAGACGAGGTCCGTGCGGGACGGGTGACGCGACGCGGATCGCTGTGCGGATCAGGGATCCGCGGATCGGCGGATCGGCGGATCAGGGATCAGGGATCAGGGATCAGTGGTGCAGGATCTTCGACAGGAAGTCCTTGGCCCGGTCGCTGCTCGGGTTGCTGAAGAACTGGTCCGGCGTGGCCTGCTCGACGATCCGGCCGTCGGCCATGAAGACGACCCGGTTCGCGGCCGAGCGGGCGAAGCCCATCTCGTGGGTGACGACGATCATCGTCATGCCGTCCCTGGCCAGCTGCTGCATGACCTCCAGGACCTCGTTGATCATCTCGGGGTCCAGGGCCGAGGTCGGCTCGTCGAAGAGCATGACCTTCGGGTCCATCGCCAGCGCCCGAGCGATCGCGACACGCTGCTGCTGGCCGCCGGAGAGCTGCGCGGGGTACTTGTCGGCCTGGCTGCCCACGCCGACCCGGTCGAGCAGGGTGCGTGCCTTCTCCTCGGCCTGCTTCTTGTCCGCCTTGCGGACCTTGACCTGCCCGAGCATCACGTTCTCGAGCACCGTCTTGTGCGCGAAGAGATTGAAGGACTGGAAGACCATGCCGACGTCGGCGCGCAGCCGGGCCAGTTCCCTGCCCTCCTGGGGCAGCGCCCTGCCGTCGATCGTGATCGTTCCGGAGTCGATGGTCTCCAGGCGGTTGATGGTGCGGCACAGGGTGGATTTGCCGGACCCGGAGGGTCCGATCACCACGACGACCTCACCGCGGGCGATCGTCAGGTCGATGTCCTGGAGCACGTGCAACGCGCCGAAGTGCTTGTTGACGCTCTTCAGGGCGACCAGTTCGTCGACCGCGGCCAAGTCCTCCTTGGCCACCGATACTTCGGTCATCGCTTTCGGGCTCCGTCCTCCTCGGTTGCGGAGGAATGTATTTTTCGTTGACGACCGGCGTCATTACATCTGAGCGAGATCTGAGGATCACGATCCGATAGCAGTCGGCCACAAGTCGTAGCGCCACCGGCCGCCCGCGTTTCGGCCGCGTAACGGAAACCGCGCGTCGCCGGAACCCACTTGACGCCGTCGGCGTCCATCAGCGTGACTGCCCTCGTGCACCCGCGCGGGCACGCGTTTTCTACAATGCGCGGGTTTTCCGTGAACGATCCGACGACGAACGACGACCGTACGACCGCTGAACCGGAGGGGGCCGGGTGAGACTGCTGCTCGTTGAGGACGACAACCATGTCGCCGCCGCGCTCTCCGCGGTCCTGGCCCGGCACGGGTTCTCCGTCACGCATGCCCGCAGCGGCGAGGAGGCCCTCCGGGCCCTCGTCCCCGAGAGCGACGGCTACGACGTCGTCCTCCTCGACCTAGGCCTGCCCGACCAGGACGGCTACGAGGTCTGCGGCAAGATCCGCAAGCGCACCAGCACCCCGGTGATCATGGTGACGGCCCGCTCCGACGTCCGCTCCCGCATCCACGGCCTCAACCTCGGCGCCGACGACTACGTGGTGAAGCCGTACGACACCGGGGAACTCCTGGCCCGGATCCACGCCGTCAGCCGGCGTACCCACCACGAGGACGGCCCGGCCGGCGACAGCGCGCTGCGGCTCGGCCCCGTCCACATCGAACTGCCCACCCGCCAGGTCAGCGTGGACGGCAAGGTCGTCCAGCTCACCCGCAAGGAGTTCGACCTGCTGGCACTGCTCGCCCAGCGCCCCGGCGTGGTCTTCCGCCGGGAACAGATCATCAGCGAGGTCTGGCGCACCAGCTGGGAGGGGACCGGCCGCACCCTGGAGGTGCACGTCGCCTCCCTGCGCGCGAAGCTGCGCATGCCCGCGCTCATCGAGACCGTACGCGGCGTCGGCTACCGGCTCGTCGCCCCGGCCGCGTAGCGAGGACGGGTGCGCACACGTCTCCTTCCGCTGCTCATCGTCCTGATGGCGGCCGTGCTGCTCGCGCTCGGCGTTCCGCTCGCCGTCAGCACGGCCTCCGCGCAGCAGCAGAAGGTCGTCGTCGACCGCATCGACGACACCGCGCGGTTCGCGGCCCTCGCCCAGTTCGTGACCGACACGCCCACCACCGCGCGCCCCATACGCACGGACGACCGCCTGGAGACCCTCCGCCGCGAACTGGCCAGCTACTACGGCGTCTACGGCATCCGCGCGGGCGTCTTCTACCGGAACGCCTCCTCCATGGCCAACGCGCCCGACGACTGGGTGCTGCCGACCGGCGGCGAGGTCCGCGAGGCCTTCGAGGAGGCCCTGCTCAGCCGGCGCAGCCACGACCCCGAGCAGGTGTGGCCCTGGCAGCGCAGCCGGCTGGTGGTGGCCTCGCCGGTGATCCGGGACGGTGACGTCGTCGCCGTGGTGGTCACCGACTCGCCCACCGGGCCGATGCGCTCCCGCACCCTGCGGGGCTGGCTGCTCATCGGCGCCGGCGAGGGCGCGGCGATGCTGCTCGCCGTCGGCGCGGCGCTGCGGCTGACCGGGTGGGTGCTGCGGCCGGTACGGGTGCTCGACGCCACCACGCACGCGATCGCCAGCGGCCGGCTCAAGTCCCGGGTCGCGGCGGCCGGCGGTCCGCCGGAACTCAGACGGCTGGCCCGGGCGTTCAACGAGATGGCGGACAACGTCGAGGACGTGCTGGAGCAGCAGCGGGCGTTCGTCGCCGACGCCTCCCACCAGCTGCGCAACCCCCTCTCCGCACTGCTGCTCCGCATCGAACTGCTCGCCCTCGAACTCCCCGAGGGCAACGAGGAGATCGCCTCGGTCCGCACCGAGGGCAAGCGGCTCGCACAGGTCCTGGACGACCTGCTCGACCTGGCGCTGGCCGAGCATGCCGACGCGGACCTGATGCTGACCGACCTCGGGCGGCTGGCCGAGGAGCGGATCGCCGCGTGGGCACCGGCCGCCACGGCGAAGGGGGTCCGGCTGACCGGGGACTGCGCGCCGACCACCGGGTGGGCCGACCCGGTCACGCTGTCCAGCGCGCTGGACGCGGTGATCGACAACGCGGTGAAGTTCTCGCCGGAGGGGGGCACGGTGACGGTGACCGTGGCGGCCGCCGGTGACGTGTCGACGGTCGTGGTGACCGACACGGGACCGGGGCTGACGGACGAGGAGCTCGCGCGCGTGGGGGACCGGTTCTGGCGGAGCGGGCGGCATCAGAACGTGAAGGGGTCGGGGCTGGGGCTGTCGATCACGCGGGCGTTGCTGGCGACGGGTGGGGGTGCGCTGTCGTACGAGCACGGGGAGCCGCGGGGGTTGCGGGTGACGGTTTCGGTGCCGCGGAGTGGGTGAGAGAGGTGGGTGCGGTTGTGGGTCGGGTGCGGGCCGGTGGGGGCTGGTCGCGCCCACGCGGCGGAGCCGCAAGTCGGTACAGCCCCGCGCCCCTGTCGGGGCGCTGCCGTTGAGGCCTGTCGGAAGGGCCCCGCCCTCGAAGGGGCGTTCCTCTCAGAGGTCCTTCAGGGCTTCACCGAGCGGTAGTACCGCCTGGCACCCTCCTGCAGCGGAAGCGGGTCCGTGTAGATCGCCGTGCGCAGGTCCACCAGCTGGGCCGAGTGGACGTGGTTGCCGATGTCGTCGCGGCTCTTGATGACCGTGCGGGTCACCCATTCGGTGAGGCGCGGGTCCATGTCCTTGCGGGTCATCAGGACGTTGGACACCGCGATCGTGGGCACCGCCGTGCCCTGCTGCACCGACGGGTACGCCGACTCCGGCATGTTGGTCGCCCGGTAGTAGAGCGCGGCCTCGCTCTCGGTGTGCAGCTTGGTGACGAGGCTGCCGCTGATCGGCACGAACGTGAAGCTGAACTTCTCGGCCAGGTCCAGCAGCCCCTTGGTCGGCAGTCCGCCGGACCAGAAGAAGGCGTCGATCCTGCCCTTCCGCAGCTGGTCCGGGCCGGTGTCTATGCCCTCGGACACCGGGGTGATGTCCTTCGCCGGGTCCACCCCGGCGGCCCTGAGCACCCGGTTGGCGATCAGCCGCACCCCCGAGTCGGGCAGCCCGATCGCCACCCTCTTGTGCCGCAGTTGCGCGACGCTGGTGATCCCGGAGTCGCCGGGCACGACCAGCTGGACGTAGTCGTCGTAGAGCCGGGCCACCCCGCGCAGCTTTCCGGCGCCCTTTCCGCCGTTCAGTTCGTACGTCTCCACCGCGTCGGCCGCCGCGATGGTGAAGTCGGCCCGGCCGGTCGCCACCCGCTGCACGTTCTCGTACGAGCCGTTGCTCTGCACCAGTTTCACCTTCAGCCCGGGCATGTCCCTGGCCAGCTCGGTGCGCAGCCGTTCGCCGTACTCCTGGTAGACGCCGCGCAGGGTCCCGGTGCTGAAGGTGATCGTCCCGGTCGGCGGCTTCTCGCCCAGCGGCAGCAGCCACCACAGCAGCAGGCCGGACGCGACGAAGCAGGCGGCCGCGCCCTGGAGGGCGCGGCGCCTGCCGATACGGGGGAAGACCTTGGGCATGCGCGCGATCCTGCCAGCAGGGCACGATCCTGGCCAGGGGAGGGGGCCAAGGCCGGGGGCCGGGGCGAGTGCTGGAGCCAGAGCCGGGGGCACGGCGGCGGCCCCGGACTGTCAGTGGCGGCGGCTAGAGTCGTTCGCATGACCAGTTCCGTCCCCGGTGCCCCGACCGGTACCTCGCCCGCCCGCCTCGTCCGGGAGTTCCACCACGCCTTCGGCCTGGACGCCCGCACCACGCCGACCGAGGTGTCCCCGGAACTGGCCGCGCACCGGGGGGAGCTGCTCGCCGAGGAGGCCGCGGAGGTCGCCGAGGTCGCGGTGGAGGGGCCCCTCGACCGGCTCGCGCACGAGCTGGCGGACGTGGTCTACGTGGCGTACGGCACCGCGCTGGTGCACGGGATCGACCTCGACGCGGTGCTCGCCGAGATCCACCGGTCCAACATGAGCAAGCTGGGGCCCGACGGGCAGGTGGCCCGCCGGGCCGACGGCAAGGTGCTCAAGGGCGAGCACTACCGGGCGCCGGACGTCTCGGCGGTGCTGCGCGGCCAGGGCTGGAGACCGGGCGGCGCGGTCTGACCCGGGGTCATAGGCTGCCGCCCGCCAGCTTCCACTCGCGGTGCAGGGTGCCCAGTGGGATGCCCCGTTCCAGCACCGGGGTGCCGAAGACCGACAGCTGGAGGCGCAGGGTGCCGGAGAGGTCGACCCCGCCGTACAGGCTCCAGTCGCCCTGGACGTCCGCGCCCGGGGTCGCGGAGGTGGCGGTGACCGTGCCGGTCGCCTCACCGCGCAGGTACGGCGCCAGGTCGGCGGTGACACCGACGCTGCCGTAGAGGCCGACGGAGGCCTCGGCGCCGAGCGTGGTCCTGACGCCGCCCGCGGTGGTCACCGAGGTGCGCACCGGCGTGCTCGTCATGGTCGAGCTGCTGACCGGCGTCCAGCCCTGGGCCGTGCCGAAGGTGCCGCCCGCCTTGAAGTCGCCCTTCAGGTTCTGCTCCACGTCGACGGAGATCTTCCCGTCGCCGCTCACCTGGAGGTAGCAGGTCAGGTCGAGGTTGACGACGACGGGGACCGCGCCGACCTGGAGCACGGGGTCGGCGTGCAGCTTGGCGAACGGGATGCGCAGCGGGGTGGCCGTGGCCGCCGCCCGCCCCTTGACCGCCCAGCCGGAGTCCCAGTCGCCGGAGACGCCGAGGTAGGCGGAGCCGGGCGCGCTGCCGGTGCCCGCGCCGCCGTAGGCGAAGTCGACCTGCGGGGCGACCTGGACGAAGCCGGAGACCGAGGCCGCGGCGGACGCCGGGGCGCCCTCGGCGGTCGGTATCTCGGTGCTGACGTCCAGCCGGAGGCTGCCGAGCGGTACGTGGGCGCCCTCGGGACCGACGTGCACGTCACCGGCCTTGGACCAGGAGACCTTGACGTCGGGCAGCAGCTTGTCGACGTCGAAGGCGGCCGGGTCGACGGGCGCGGTGCCCTTGGCGGTGTCGTCGCCGAGGAGGGCGTCGAGGGTGGCGGGCTCGGTCTGCACCTCGGTGCCGGCGTCGGTCTCGCCGAGCACCTTGGTCACCTTGGCGAGCAGTCCGTCCGGGGCGCCGGGCGCGGGGGTGCTGGCGATGACGTCACCGACGGCGGCCTGGCGGGCGGCGGCGGAGGCCGATGGCGAGGGGGTGGCGGAGACCGTCGGGGCGGCCGGACTTCCCTTGCCCGGGGAATTCCCCTTCGCAGCAGCGGATATGACGGCCCGTCGGGTCTTGCTGTCGTACGAGCTGACGGTGAGCGTGGTGCGGTGGGCCGGGCGGCCGGCACCCGCCGAGCCGGCGGCCGTGGTCGCGGTGGCGGCGGGTGCGGCGGCGACGGCGAGCGCCTGGCCGTCCGTGCGGGCGGCGGCGGAGGCACCGTCGGAGACCCGGGCGGTCTCCCGGGCGTGGTCGCCGGCGGAGGTCTGGTGCTGCGGCGAGGAGCAGCCGGCGGCGAGGAGGAGGGCGGTCACGGCGAAGGCGGGCATGAGGGCATGCCCTGGCCTCGTGCGTCTGCGCAAGGTCGGTCCTGAGGGTGGGGGGTCGCGAAGGAACATCGACTTTGTTACCGATGGGTAGAACTGGTCGGTAACTCGATGTGGCCCCGAGCATGCCACGCCTGCGGCACAGGAACTCCACCATCAGGTCACATCCCGACGTGACCTGAACCACGGCGACTTCAGGCCGCCGTGGCCGTTTCCGCGAGGGGGCGGCGCGCGGGTCAGCCCTGCTGCCGCGCGGCCGCCCGGCGCTGCCGCTTGCCGAGGGGCGCCTGGGAGAGGTCCTCCGCGCTGGACCGGAGGTTCTTGTAGCCGTAGCCGCGCTCGGCCAGCCACGCCCTGGCTGCCTCCTCGGCACGCTCGGTGGCCTCCAGGATGTCCTCCTCGTCCTCCCCGCTGTCCTGGAAGCGGAAGGTGAAGGCGGGACGGGCGGCGATGTCGTAACTGAGGTGGCCCTCGGGGGTGAAGGCCGCGCGCAGCACGTCGTGTTCGGCGGCCCGGGAGAGCAGTTCGGCGCGTTGCCCGGCGCTGAGGCCGTCGAAGACGCCGCGGACGGTCACGCGGAAGGTGCGGGTGGTCATGGCGCGACCCTAGGCAGGACGGGGCGCACCGCTCCACCACATTTCCGGCGCCCCGCCGGGGCTACCCGCCGACCTGGCCGAGCCGCAGGTTCCAGCGACCGGGCCCGCCCGTGATCTCCGTCGCCGACAGCGGCGGGGTGTCCACGCGCCAGAACGCGGTATCGGGGGCCCCCAGTACGTGCAGCACCATGGCCCGCACCACCTCCGGCTCCACCACGGCGATCGTCCTGCCGATGGTCAGGCCCGTCCGGTCCAGCCAGCCGGTGACCCGCGCGCACAACTCCCTTACCGACTCGCCCCCGTGGGGCGCGGCGCCCGGGTCGGTCAGCCACTGGAGCAGCGCGTCGGGTTCGGCGGCGCCGATCTCGTCCAGCGCCCGGCCCCGCCAACGGCCCGCGTCCAGGCCCGACAGCTCGGGCTCCGCCGAGGCGTCCAGGCCCAGCGCGGCCGCCGTCTCCCGGCAGCGCACGCCGGGGGAGTGGACGACCTCGCCCGCGGCCGGCAGGGACAGCGTGACCTTCCCGGGGTTCTCGATCGAGTCACCGTCGTAGAAGCGGGCCCGCCGCAGCGAGGGGGTGAAGGCCGGGGCTATCAGGATGACTCGGCAGGTCACGGGGCGGTTCCTCCATGGTCGTCCATCGGTGTCGGGCGGTGTCGGGCGGAGTCTGGTGATGTCGGGCGGTGTCCGGTCGTGGCGGTGACGGGTGACGGCGGTGGTGACGGCGGGTGCCGGACGCGCACGACAGTACGCCGTCCGGCACCCGCACCAGGACCCGGCTAGAGCTCCGCGCGCACCGAACGTGCCGCCGCGACGAGGTTCTCCAGGGAGGCCCGGACCTCAGGCCAGCCGCGGGTCTTCAGCCCGCAGTCGGGGTTGACCCAGAGCTGTTCGGCGGGGATGGCCCGCAGGCCGGTCCGCACCAGGTCGGCGGCCTCCGCCGGGCTCGGCACCCGGGGCGAGTGGATGTCGTAGACCCCGGGTCCCGCCTCGCGCGGATAACCGTGCGCGGCGAGTTCGCGGGCGACCTGCATGTGCGAGCGGGCCGCCTCCAGGCTGATGACGTCCGCGTCGAGGTCGTCGATGGCCCGGACGATGTCACCGAACTCGGCGTAGCACATGTGCGTGTGGATCTGGGTCTCCGGACGGACTCCGCCGGTCGTCAGGCGGAACGCCTCGGTCGCCCACGCCAGGTACCCGTCCCGGTCGGCGGCCCGCAGCGGCAGGGTCTCGCGCAGCGCGGGCTCGTCGACCTGGATGACCGAAGTGCCCGCCCTCTCCAGGTCGCCGACCTCGTCGCGCAGGGCGAGTGGGCGAGCCCCTTGGCGAGGGTGACGATCTCGGCGGTCTTCTGCTTCGCGAAGGCCAGCCAGCGCAGGACCTGCGGTGCGATGTCCCGCTCGGCGGCCGTGTCCAGCGGCACGTGGAGGAGGGAGCAGGAGGCGGCGACGTCGACCCGGCCGGCGAGGCCCAGCAGGGTGCCGAGGGTGGTGAGGGACGCCGGCAGGTCGTTGACCCAGACGTTGCGGCCGTCGACGACACCGGCGACCAGCCGCTTGCCGGGCAGCCCCCCGACGGCGGCCAGGGCGTCCAGGTTGGCGGCCGCGGCCCCGGTGAAGTCCAGGGCGAGCCCCTCGACCGGGGCCTTGGCCAGCACCGGCAGGGCCTCGCCGAGCCGGTCGAAGTAGGAGGCGACCAGGAGCTTCGGCCGGTCGGTGCGGGCGCCCAGGTCGCGGTAGGCGCGGGCGACGGCGGCCAGCTCGCCCGGGGTGCGGTCCTGGACCAGGGCGGGCTCGTCGAGCTGCACCCACTCGGCGCCGGCTGCCCGCAGGTCGGCGAGGACCTCGGCGTACACCGGGAGCAGCCGGTCGAGGAGGGTGAGCGGGTCGAAGCCGGCGGGCACACCGGGCGCCGGCTTGGCGAGCAGCAGATAGGTGACCGGGCCGACCAGCACCGGCCGGGCCGCGAGCCCGAGGGCCAGCGCCTCCCGCAATTCGTCCACCTGCTTGGCGGAGTTCGCGGTGAAGACGGTGTCGGGACCCAACTCCGGCACCAGGTAGTGGTAGTTGGTGTCGAACCACTTCGTCATCTCCAGCGGCGCGCTGTCCTGGGTGCCGCGGGCCATGGCGAAGTAGCCGTTCAGGGCATCGGCTTCGACGGCGGCGCGGTGCCGCTCGGGGACGGCGCCGACCATCACGGTGGTGTCGAGGACGTGGTCGTAGTACGAGAAGTCGCCGGTCGGCACCTCATGGAGGCCGGCCTCGGCGAGCTGCCGCCAGGTGGAGCGGCGCAGTTCGGCGGTGGTGGCGCGCAGGGCGCCGGCGGTGACCCGGCCCTGCCAGTAGCTCTCGATCGCCTTCTTCAGTTCCCGGGCCGGCCCCTGGCGGGGGTAGCCGTACACGGTGGCCCGGGCTGCCGCGGCTGCGGACTTGGCTGTCACGGAGATCTCCTTCGCGAGACGATTCCCTGAGATCCCGGTGACGGGACGAGAGCGCGAAGGGATGACGGACCGGACGGCGACGGTCGTATACGACCGCCCCTCCGATGTGCACGCCGACCCGCCCACGAGGTCACCGGGATGTCCGCGCACGAGTGGTTCGCACACGGGCAGTCGGCAGGTCTTCGGACTCGCGGGCGCGTCTCGGAACCGCATGAGACACCTACTGGCCGTCGCTTCCCGGATCCGGTGGATCCAGTGCGTATGACGGCGGTCGTTCCCACTCACCGCTGCGGGGCAGTCCCGGACTCACACCGGGTTCCCTCTTACGACACCCCGCCTGGCGGACAGGGCGAACCAGCTGCGCGGCCCACCTTACGACCCCGGCGCCTGCCGCGCCCCAAAGGGGCGCGGGGAACTGCGCGACCAGCCACGCACGAACCCGCACCCGCCGTCCCTGAACACCCCCACCCCCGTAGGCGCGTCCCCAGACCCGAACAACTCACCGACCCGACCGCAACGCCCGCGACAACCCCAACGCGGCCGTCCGCACCGCAGGTGCAAGCTGCGCCGGCCGAAACCGCCCGCACGGCACCGCCACCGACAGCGCCGCCACCGCCGTCGGCCCGTCGAAAACCGGCGCCGCGATACAGCTGACCCCCTCCGCCGCCTCTTCCTCCTCGTACGCCAGCCCCGCGACCTGCGCCTGCTCCACTGCCGTACGCAGCCGCGCGGGCTCCGTCACCGAGCGGGCCGTCAACCGCGGCAGCGGCGCCGCCAGCACCTCCTCGACCAGCTCGGCGCCCGAGAACGCCAGCAGGGCCTTGCCGACCCCGGTGCAGGTCAGCGGGAGCCGGCCGCCGATCCGGGACGGCAGCCGCAGCACGTCGTGGCCGTGGATGCGCTCGACGTAGACCACCTCGTGGCCCTCGCGCACCCCGAGGTGCACGGTCTCGTGGGTGGCCTCGAACAGGTCCTGGAGGAACGGCAGCGCGGCCTCCCGCAGATCCTGCCGGCGCGGCACCAGCGACCCCAGCTCGAAGAGGGCGCCGCCCAGCCGGTAGGTGTCCGCGTCCCGTTCCAGCAGGCCGAGCCGGACCAGCTCGGCGCAGAGCCGGAACACGGTGGTCTTGGGCAGCTTGGACCGCTCGGTCAGTTCCGTCAGACGGAACGCACCGCCGTTCGGTCGGTAGCAGTCCAGGACCGCCACGGCCTTGTCGAGCATGTTTCCCTGATTGCTGTTCCGTACCACGGAACATATTTTGCCTCGTTTCCCGGCGCCCGCCTATACCTGTCGGCATGAGCCCTGACCTCGTCACCAAGGTGGCCGACGTCCTCGACGAAGCCACCCGCACCGGCATCCCCTGCGCCCCTGTGCGCGCCCTCCTCCCCGAGGACGACATCGAGACCGCCTACGCGGTGCAGCGGCTGCACGTCGAGCGGGGCGTGGCCGCGGGCCGCCGGCTGGTGGGCCGCAAGATCGGGCTGACCTCGCCCGCCGTGCAGCGGCAGCTCGGGGTCGGACAGCCCGACTTCGGGGCCCTCTTCGCGGACATGGCGGTCGCCGAGGGCGAGCAGGTCGCGGCCGGCCGGCTCCTCCAGCCCAAGGTCGAGGCCGAGGTCGCCCTGGTCCTCGCCACCGACCTGCCGCACCGCGACCCGACCGTCGCCGACCTGCTGCGGGCCACCGCCTTCGCGCTGCCCGCGCTGGAGATCGTGGACAGCCGGATCGCCGACTGGGACATCACCATCGTCGACACCGTCGCCGACAACGCCTCCAGCGGCCTGTTCGTCCTCGGCGGCACACCGGTCCCGCTGGACCGGGTCGACCTGCGTGGGGTCCGGATGACCCTGGCCAAGAACGGCGAGACCGTCTCGCAGGGCACCGGCGCCGACTGCCTGGGCAGCCCGCTCACCGCCGCCCGCTGGCTCGCCGCCACCCTGGCCGGGCTCGGCGACCCGCTGCGGGCCGGCGACATCGTCCTGACCGGAGCGCTCGGCCCGATGGCGGTCGCCGCCGAGGGCGACGAGTTCACCGCCCGTATCGAGGGCCTCGGCACGGTCGGGGTCACCTTCGCCACCGAGGGAGCAGCATGACCACGAAGGTCGCCGTCATCGGGTCCGGGAACATCGGCACCGACCTGATGATCAAGATCCTGCGGCTCTCCGAGTCGCTGGAGATCGCCGCCATGGCCGGTATCGACCCGGACTCCGACGGCCTGGCCCGCGCCCGCCGCCTGAAGGTGGCCACCACCCACGAGGGCGTGGACGGGCTGGTCGGCCTGGACGAGTTCGAGGACGTCTCGATCGTCTTCGACGCCACCTCCGCCGGCGCCCACCGCCGCCACGACGAGGTGCTGCGGGCCCGCGGCCGTACGGTCGTCGACCTCACCCCCGCCGCGCTCGGCCCGTACGTGGTCCCGCCCGTCAACGGCGACGCCCACCTGGACGCCCCGAACGTCAACATGGTCACCTGCGGCGGCCAGGCCACCATCCCGGTCGTGGCCGCGGTGAACGCCGTGACACCCGTCCACTACGGCGAGATCGTCGCCTCGATCTCCTCCCGCTCCGCCGGGCCCGGCACCCGCGCCAACATCGACGAGTTCACCGAGACCACGGCGTCCGCCATCGAGAAGGTCGGCGGCGCGGCCCGCGGCAAGGCGATCATCGTGCTCAACCCCGCCGAACCGCCCCTGATCATGCGGGACACCGTGCACTGCCTGGTCGGCGACTGCGACGACGCGGCGGTCACGGCCTCGGTCGAGGAGATGGTCGCGCGCGTGCAGACGTACGTCCCCGGCTACCGCCTCAAGCAGAAGGTGCAGTTCGAGCGGGTGGCCGCCGACGACCCGCTGCGCACCCTGGCCCCCGGCGACGCCGTGAAGGTCTCCGTCTTCCTCGAAGTGGAGGGCGCCGCCCACTACCTGCCCGCCTACGCCGGCAACCTCGACATCATGACCTCGGCCGCGCTGCGCACCGCGGAGCGCATGGCTGCCCACCGCACCCAGGAGGTGGCGTCCCGATGACCGGTCCCCGTCTGTACGTCCAGGACGTCACCCTGCGGGACGGCATGCACGCCGTCCGCCACCGCTACACCGTCGACCAGGCCCGCACCATCGCCGCCGCCCTCGACGCCGCAGGGGTCCGCGCCATCGAGGTCGCCCACGGCGACGGCCTGTCCGGCTCCAGCGTCACCTACGGCGTCGGCGCGCACACCGACTGGGAGTGGATCGAGGCGGTCGTGGGCGCCGTGCACCAGGCGATCCCGACCACTCTCCTCCTCCCCGGCATCGGCACGGTCCACGACCTCAAGCAGGCCCACTCCCTGGGCATCCGCTCGGTCCGCATCGCCACCCACTGCACCGAGGCCGACATCTCCGCCCAGCACATCGCCGCCGCGCGGGAACTGGGCATGGACGTGGCCGGGTTCCTGATGATGTCCCACCTCGCCGAACCCGCCGAACTCGCCCGCCAGGCCAAGCTGATGGAGTCCTACGGCGCGCACTGCGTGTACGTCACCGACTCCGGCGGTCGCCTGACCATGGACGGCGTCCGCGACCGGGTCCGCGCCTACCGGGACGTCCTCGACCCGGCCACCGGACTCGGCATCCACGCCCACCACAACCTCGGCCTGGGCGTGGCCAACTCGGTCGTCGCCGTCGAGAACGGCGTCACCCGCGTCGACGCCTCCCTCGCCGGGCAGGGCGCCGGGGCCGGCAACTGCCCGCTGGAGGCGTTCGTCGCGGTCGCCGACCTGATGGGCTGGGAGCACGGCTGCGAGCTGTTCCCGCTGATGGACGCCGCGGACGACGTCGTACGACCGCTGCAGGACCGCGAGGTGCGGGTGGACCGCGAGACGCTCACCCTCGGCTACGCGGGCGTGTACTCCAGCTTCCTGCGGCACGCGGAGGCCGCCGCCCGGCGCCATGGCCTCGACACCCGCGCCATCCTGGTCGAGGTGGGCCGCCGCAAGCTGGTCGGCGGCCAGGAGGACATGATCACGGACATCGCCCTGGACCTCACCGGGGGCAGCTGACGCGTGATTGTCAGTGCCGGCTGACACACTCGTCGACGTGGACACCCAACGCCGTGAACTGGCCGCACGCTTCGTCGAGTCGCACCGGGAAGGCTGCTTCCTGCTCCCCAACGCGTGGGACGCGGGAAGCGCCCGGATCCTGGAAGCGGCCGGTTTCCCGGCCGTGGCCACCACCAGCGCCGGCATCGCCTTCTCGCTGGGCCGCGCGGACCACGACTACGGCGGCGGCCGGGTCGACCGCGCGACGATGGTGGAGCGGATCCGGGACATCGCCGCGGAGGTGAGGATCCCGGTGAGCGCGGACCTGGAGGACGGGTTCGGGGAGTCCCCCGAGACCGTGGCCGAAACGATCTCGATGACGCTCGGCGCCGGAGCCGCGGGCGGCAACATCGAGGACTTCACGGGCGACCGCGCACAGCCGTTGTACGACCCGAAGCTGGCGGCCGACCGGATCCGCGCCGCGCGCGAGGTGATCGACGCGGCCGGCGAGCCGTTCGCCCTGGTCGGCCGGACCGACGTGCTGCTCACCGGCGGCCCGCTCGACGAGGCGGTGCGCCGGGCCAACGCCTATCTCGCGGCGGGCGCCGACTGCGCGTTCGTGCCGGGCGCGGCGGACGCGGCGACGATCGGCACGCTGGTCAGGGAGATCGACGGACCGTTGAACGTGGTGATGGGGCTGACGGGCGGCGCCCTGTCCCTGGCCGACCTCCGTGAACTCGGCGTGCGCCGGGTCACGGTGGGCGGGAGTATCGCGCGGGCGATGTACGCGCAGCTGCTGGGCGCGGCGCGGGAGCTGGCGGAGCGGGGGACCTTCTCGTACGCCGAGCACCAGATCTCGCAGACGGATCTGAACGAGCTCTTCCGGAGATGACGAGCTCGTCCGGGGACGGGGAAGCGGGCGGGCCGGTGTTCCGGCCCGCCCGCCCGCTCGCCGCCGCTGCTGTTACGACAGCTTGATCACTGAGTAGTCGTCGCAGTAACCGGCCGCCGAACCGGAGTTCTTGTAGCAGTAGACCCCGGCGGAGGTGGTGGAGACGCCCGTGGTGAAGAAGATCGGCTGCTGGGCGTAGGACGTGGTCGAGGTCCGCAGGTACGTCTCCGTACCGCCGAAGCTCTTCACGCCGACCGCGACCTCCTCACCTGCGGTGGCCACCTTGGCCCAGCCGGCCAGCAGGTAGGTACCGCCGGCGGTGAGACCGCTCACCGTCTGGATGGCGCCGCTGGCACTGACCCCGGTCTGCAGCGCGTAGGTGCCGGAGCGGGCGTTGGAGGCGACCACGCTGGACGCCGTTCCGGTCGACTGGGCCCAGGGGGTCAGGGCGCCGGTCTCGTAGCCGGGGTTGGTGACGGCGTTGGTGGCGGAGGACAGGGGCTCCACCGCGAGGTCGTCGCAGTAGCCCGCGCCGCTGCCGCCGGCGTTCTTCCAGCAGTAGACGGTGGCCGTGGTGCTCGACGACCCGGTGGTGAACAGCACCGCCGCCTGGCTGTAGGACGTGGTGGCGATGTTGGTGTAGGTCTCCGTGCCGCCGAAGTTCTTCACGCCGATCGCGAGGGTCTCACCCGCGGTGGCGACCTTGGCCCAGCCGGTCAGCAGATAGGTGGTGCTGGGGCTGAGGCCGGTCAGGGCCTGGTTGGCGCCGCTGCTGCTCGCGGTGGTGGTGAGCGCGTAGCTTCCGGTGCGGGCGTTGGCCGCGGTCACCGAGGAGGCGTTGCCGCTGGCCTGCGTCCACGGGCTCAACGCTCCCGTCTCGAAGCCCGCGTTGGAGAGCAGGTTGCCGCCGGTGCCGTTGTAGGCGCCGATGTTGGGGGCGGCCGTCGCGGAGACGGCGTTGCCGAAGGCGTCGTAGCCGCCGTTGGAGCTGATCACCGTGCCGGCCCGGATCACCGGGGAGGACGCGTGCACCTGGTAGGCGTTCTTGCCGGTGTACGAGGACGAGGTGCCGGCGTTGCCCGGGTTGCGGAACTCGGGGTCGGCGGTCACCTTCGCGGCGTCGGCGGGCTCGCGGGACGGGTGGTTGCCGTAGAAGAGGTTGTTGGAGTAGGTCGACGTGCCGGTGGTGGTGAAGTAGTTGCCGGAGCCGTAGTTGAAGACGGCGTTGTTCTGGAAGGACAGGGCGCCGCTGATGGAGGTGCCGGAGCGGGAGTACAGGATCGGGGTGCTCAGGCCGTCCCGGACGGAGAAGGTGTTGTTGTAGAACAGCGGGACGGCGGACGAGCTGCCGCTCTGGTTGGGGACTCCGCCGACGAAGTGCAGGACTCCGGCGCCGTGGGTCTGGGTGCCGGAGGCGGGGCAGCCGGAGTTGCTGCCGTCGTTCTCGCTGATGTTGTAGCGGACCACCGTGCCGTCGCTGGGCACCGTCGAGGTGGGCTCGTTGGCGATGGTGAAGGGCGGCATCACCAGCAGGAAGCCGCCGAGGTTCTGGTGGCTGTAGTTGTACTGGAACGTGGTGTTGTGGTTGCCCCAGTCCACGTCGAAGCCGGTGCCGTCGGCGCCGTTGACGTGGCAGTAGACCTCGTTGTTCTGGACGACGGTGTTGCTGCTGCCGGACATCCAGATGCCGGCGGAGGCGCCGTTGCAGTACTGGCCGGACGGCGGGCAGGTGGACTTGGCGCCGCCGTAGCCCGCCTTGTTGCCGTCGATCAGGGCGCCGTCGTTCTTCACGACGAGGATGTCGTCGGCGCCGTCGTAGGTCATCGTGTTGTTGCGGATGACGGTGTTCGTGGTCAGACCGGTGCCCTGGCCGTCCCCGTCCGGGGTGACGGCGACGGCGATCCGGTCGACGTGGTCGAAGGTGTTGTTCTCGACGACGACGTCGTCCCAGGTGGAGACCGGGGTGGTGTGGTCGGTCTGGACGCCTACGCCCGCGTTGGTGGAGTACCAGCCGCCGCCGTAGCCCGCGATGTTGTGGATGTACATGTCGTGCACGCGGATGTGGTGCAGGACGCCGCCGGAGCTGTTCTCGGCGAGGACGCCGGAGCGGTAGGCGGGCGAGGAGGCGTTGTCGACCAGCTCCAGGCCGCCGATGTCCCAGTACTGCTGGTTGAGCAGCTTGACGACCGCGCCGGTGGCACCGGCCGCGTCGATGACCGGCTTGGCGCCGGAGCCGTAGGAGCTGATCGAGATGTTGCTGCCCGAGGCTCCCGAGCCGCCGGGGGAGAGCTGGCCGGTGCAGGTGGTGCCGGCCTTGAACAGGATGCTGTCGCCTGCGGCGAAGGTGGTGCCGTTGACGCTGCCGACCGCGTTCCAGGGGCTGGCCTGGGTGCCGGTGCCGTTGCTGGATGCCGAGCAGTCGACGTAGTAGGCGGTGCCGGCCGCGTGCGCGGCGGTGGCCGGGACGAGCAGGGCGCCGGCCAGGGTGGCCAGAAGAGTCAGCACGCGGGCTGTTCGACTGGCCGTACTCGAGGTTGATCTGCGACGCTTCATTGCGACGCTCCTTGGTGAGAGTGAGTGTCCTCCGAAAGCCGGGCGGGTCCGTTGCCGCGGGCCCGTCCGGAATCTGTGGGGTGCGGGAGCGTTCTCGGCTGCGGGTGCGCTGTGGCTTGTCGCGCAGTTCCCCGCGCCCCCAAGAAGGTGGGTCGACTGGTCCCACCTCATAGGGGCGCGAGCAACCCCCACCGGCCCGCAGCCGAGCCGCTACCGTCGCTACCAGGACGCCAGCGAACCGTCCCTGTTCCGCCATACCGGGTTGCGCCAGCGGTGGCCCTTCTCCGCCGCCTCCCGGACGACGGCCTCGTCGATCTCGATGCCGAGGCCCGGCCCGGTGAGCCGGTCGATGTAGCCGTCCTTCACCTCGAAGGGCGAGGTGTCGGCCAGGTACCCCAGCAACCCGCTGCTGTCGCCGTACCCGATGCCCAGTGACTGTTCCTGGATCAGGAAGTTCGGGACGGCGAAGTCGAGTTGGAGGCTCGCGGCGAGGGCGATGGGGCCGAGGGGGCAGTGCGGGGCGACGAGGACGTCGTAGGTCTCCGCCAGCGCAGCGATCCTGCGGGTCTCCGAGATGCCGCCCGCGTGGCTGATGTCGGGCTGGGCCACCGCGATCCCGTCGCCGAGGACGTCACGGAAGTCCCAGCGGGAGAAGAGGCGTTCGCCCGTGGCGATGGGGATGGACGTGGCACGGACGACCTCGCCGAGGTCGCGCGTGAACTCCGGCAGCACCGGCTCCTCCACGAACATCGGCAGCAGAGGCTCCAGGTAGGGAAGGACCCGCCGCGACATCGCTCCGCTGAAGCGGCCGTGGAAGTCCAGCGCCAGGTCCCGGTCGGGGCCGATCGCCTCGCGGACCGCCGTCACCCGGTCCACGATCGCGGCGATCGCGGCCGGCGTGGCCAGCGGTTCCAGCTGTGCGCAGGGGTTCATCTTCACGGCGGTCAGGCCCTTGGCCACCTGGTCCGCCGCCGACTCGGCGAGTTCCTCGGGCGTCTCGCCGTACAGCCATCCGTAGATGCGGACGCGGTCGCGGACGTGGCCGCCGAGGAGCTGGTGCACGGGGACGCCGTGGGTCTTGCCGGCGATGTCCCACAGGGCCTGGTCGATGCCGGCGAGGGCGCTGCTGAGCACCGGGCCGCCCCGGTAGAAGCCGCCCTTGGCGAGCGTCTGCCAGTGCTCCTCGATACGGGCCGGGTCCTGGCCGAGGAGGTGGTCGAACATCTCCTCGACGGCCTTGGCGGTGGTGTGTGCCTTGCCCTCGACGATGGGTTCCCCCCAGCCGGAGATGCCCTCGTCGGTGTCGACGCGCAGGAACAGCCAGCGCGGCTCGACGAAGAACAGCTCGTATCCGGTGATTTTCATGGTGCGGGACCTCCGGGTCCGCGGGCACGACGGCCCGGGGCGGTGACGTACGAGGAAGGGGAGAGCTGCGCGTTACTCGTGGGCGCTGATGCTGCGGCCGCCGTCCACCACCAGGTTCTGGCCGGTGATGAAGGCCGCGTCCGCGGAGCCGAGGAAGGCGACGGCGGCGGCGATGTCCTCGGGTTCGCCGATGCGGCCGACGGGGGTGCGGGCGGCGGTCTGGGCGCGGTAGTCGGCCGGGGCGTTCACCCACAGGCCGGTGTCGACGGCCCCGGGGACGACCGCGTTGACGCGGATCCGGCCGCCGTACTCCACCGCCAGCTGCCGTACCAGCGCGGTGACTCCGCCCTTGGCGGCCGCGTAGGCGGGGAAGCCGCTGAAGCCGAGGACCGCGTGGACCGACGAGGTGACGACGATCGCGCCGTGGGAGGCGGAGAGCAGGGGCACGGCCGCGCGGCAGCCGTAGAAGACCGAGTCGAGGGCGAGGCGGAGATGGCTGTGCCAGGAGGCGTCGTCGAGTTCGTGGATCGCGCCGGGCAGGTTGCGGCCGGCGTTGAGGTGGAGGAGGTCCAGGCGGCCGGTCCACTGCTCGGCCGCCCGGACCGCGTGCGGCCAGGCGTCGGGGTCGGTCACGTCGAGGGCGCGGTGGCGGGCGTCGCCGCCCTTGGCGCGGACCTCCTCGGCGACCCGGGCGGCGCCCTCCTCGTTCACGTCGGTGACCAGGACGGCCGCGCCCTCACCGGCCAGCCGGTGGGCGGTGGCGGCGCCGATGCCGGAGGCGGCGGCGGTGAGCAGGGCGGTGCGCCCGGCGAAGCGGGTGGAGACGGTGCGGCTCATGGGGTTCCTCTCGGTGCGACCGGCGGCTCGGTCATCCCGTTAGGTGCGTCAGTCGGGTCTTCCGCCCGGTTCGGCCGGGGGAGCGGTGGAGCCGCGGCGGACCAGCCGCGGCTCGGTGGGGACGACCACGTCCCCGGGGGACTTGCCCTCGATCTCGGCGACCAGGGCGTCGACGGCGGCGGTGCCCAGGTCGTACAGGGGCATCGCGACCGTGGTGAGCGGTGGGGTGAGGTAGCCGGCGACCGGCAGGTCGTCGTTGCCGACCAGGGAGACGTCCTGCGGTACCCGCAGGCCGAGTTCGCCGATCGCGTGCAGCGCGCCGATCGCCTGGGCCAGCGAGCTGGTGTACAGCGCGGTGACCCGAGGCCGGGTGTCGGTGGGGGCGAGCAGGGCCCGGGCGGCCAGCGCGCCGCCCTCCTCGGTGAAGTCACCGGAGGCCACCGGCGCGGCGAGCAGTCCCAGCTCACCGGCGCGGTCCAGGAACGCCTGCCTGCGGTCCTCGCTGGGCGTGATGCCGGCCGGCCCCGAGATGTGGCCCACCACGCGATGGCCGAGCTCGTGCAGGTGGTCGAGCGCGGTGACGCTGGAACGGGCCACGTCCATGGTGACGTTGCGCCCCGAGCCCTCGACCGCGCGGTTGAGGAACACGTGCGGGACGGGGCTGCGGCGCAGCGTCTCCAGGAGCGGATGGCCGGGGCGGGCGGAGGCGATCAGCAGCCCGTCCACGCGGCCTTCCTTGACCAGGTCGTTGAAGGTCTCGTCGGCCTCCTGCCCGTCGAAGTCCTCGGCGAGCAGGGAGAGATAGCCCAGCTCACGGGCGCGCTGGTAGGCGCCGCGGGAGATGGTGACGTAGGTCGGGTTGCCGAGGGACGGCACCAGCAGGGCCAGGGCGTGGGTGCTCGCGCCGGCCAGGGCGCGGGCACCGGAGTGCGGGCGGTAGCCGAGGGCCTCGGCCACCTCGTGGATGCGCGCTCTGGTCTCGGGGCGGACGGACAGGTCCTGCCGTCCGTTGAGCACCTTGGACACGGTCGCCTTGGAGACGCCGGCCTCCCTGGCGACATCCACCAGCCTGGCCCGTACTGGCTGATCGGGCACTGCGGTTCCTCCAAGTGGTCGGTTGTGTTTGGCCTCTTGACACCTTCTGGCGCCGCAACCTAGCGTTCGCCGAAGTCTTGGTCAACCGGTTTCCTCAAGTGGATATCAGTGATATATCCATGCAGAACCTACCGAAACGGCAGGGCTGAAACTCGCCATCGGCGACCGGTTCGAAACCCCGACCGGCTCGACCCTCCGGACCGTGCACAACCCCGACCGGTCCGACCCGTCCGACGTCCCCCTCTCCTGCTCCCCCCGCTTCCCCCCACTGTGTTCGTAATCCCAGACCTGGTTCGACATATCGAATATCGACCAGGGTCTGGTCGTCCCGCAATCAACAACGAGATGTCGGCCTGTGCCGACGAATGGGTGAGGTGTGCAATGAAGCGCTCCGGGAGACTGCTCGCAGTCGCCACCACGGTCGCCGCCCTGGCGACCACGCTCGCCGCCTGCGGCGGTGGCTCCGGCTCGTCCTCCGCGGACGGCAAGGTGCACATCAAGGTCGAGGCCTGGAAGGGCGGCGGCGCGGAGCCCGCGAACGTCGCGGAGATCAACAAGGCCTTCGAGAAGGCCCACCCCGACATCAAGGTCGACTTCGAGTACATCACCGCGAACGACACCTACACCCAGAAGCTCCAGCCCGAGCTGCTGGGCGGCAAGGCCGGCGACGTGATCATGGTCGACACGGACAAGATGAACAAGTGGGGCGCCTCCGGCTACCTCGCCGACCTCTCCAAGGAGTCCTGGGCGAGCAGCATCTCCGACGCCGCCAAGCCCTTCGCCACCAGCGACGGCAAGGTCCTGGCCATGCCGATGGAGCTGATCGGCATCGGCCTGTACGCCAACATGGACCTGCTGAAGAAGGCCGGCATCACCGAAGTCCCGTCGGACTGGCCGACGTTCCTCGCCGACCTCGCCAAGGTGAAGAAGGCCGGCATCACCCCGATCGCGCTGCCCGACAAGTCCGGCTGGACCGGCAGCTCCACCTTCCAGGCGATCGGCTCCACGCTCGTCTACCAGAAGAACAAGCAGTGGGACGCCGACTTCCTGGCCGGCAAGACCTCCTTCGGCACCGACTGGAAGTCCTCGCTGGAGCAGCTCAAGACCCTTGCGGACAAGGGTTATGTCAGCTGGAAGAACGAGCTCGGCGTCGACGAGTGGTCGCAGGGTCCGCAGGACTTCAGCGCAGGCAAGAGCGCCTTCTGGTACCAGGGCGCCTGGCAGGTCTCCAACGTCGCCAAGGCCGGCTTCCCGGTCCAGTTCGCCCCCTGGCCGGCCGGCGCGGCCGGCACCGAGCCCAACGCGATGCTCTTCTCCGGCACCATGTGGGGCGTCAACTCCCAGTCGCAGCACGCCGACGCGGCCAAGGAGTATGTGGACTTCTGGTCGCAGAGCGAGAACCTCGCCAAGTACCTGGATGCCGAACACGCCGAGTCGCCCTTCACCGGCGGTACGACCCCGGACGCCACGGAGACCAAGACCTTCAACGCCGCCTTCAACGACGGCCGTTACCGGGTGCTGCCGTCCAACTCCTGGTACGGCGCCACCGCCGAGACCGCCGTCGGCTCCAAGATCCAGGCCTACCTGCTGGGCCAGGCCTCCGAGGCGCAGACCCTCAAGGACATCCAGACGGCGGCCTCCGCCAAGTAGACCGGCCGCCCCGTCCCGTCCCGGGACCGCCGCGGTGCGGGTGCGGCCGCTTCCCCGCCCCTGTCGCCCGCCCCACCGCGGCCCCCGGCCAAGGAGGATCGATCCCCGTGTTCCACCGCCGGCGCGCCACCATGGCCGCCTTCCTGCTCCCGGCGATCGCCGTGTACAGCGTCTTCATGCTGTATCCGCTGGTCCGGGGCCTGTACCTGAGTTTCACGGACAGCCTCGGCGGCCCGGTCGCCCACTTCGTCGGGCTCCAGCAGTACCGGGCCATGGCGGACGACCCCGCCGTCTCGGCGGCCCTGTGGCACACCGTGCTCTACGCCGCGGTGGTCGTCGTCGTACAGAACGGCCTCGGGCTGCTCTTCGCGTCCATGCTGTTCCGCCGGCCCCGGGTCCGTCAGGCGCTCAACGTCGTCCTGCTGACACCGACCCTGATCTCCCCGGTGATGGCCGCCTTCATCTGGTCGTACCTGCTCGCACCCGGCGGCGGGCTGAACGGCCTGCTCGACGCGGTCGGGCTGGGCAGCCTCCGGCATGTCTGGCTGGGCGACCCGCACACCGCGCTGTACGCGGTGGCCGCCGTCAACATCTGGATGTTCACCGGCTACTCCTGCGCGATCTTCCTCGCCAGCTACATGAGCATGCCGGCCGAACTGCTGGAGGCGGCCGCGCTGGACGGCGCCCGCGGCTGGCGGCGGTTCCGCAGCATCGAGTGGCCGCTGCTCGCCCCCGCCCTCACCGTCAACGTCACCCTCAGCCTGATCGGCTCGCTGAAGGTCTTCGAGTTCCCGCTCGTCCTGACCAACGGAGGCCCGGCCGGCGCCACCGACACCCTGACCCTGCTGGTGTACCGGAACATCTTCGGCGGCGGGAAGTTCGCCCTCGGCGTCGCGCTGTCGGTACTGCTCCTGGTGACCGTGGTCGTCCTGTCCAGCGCCACCAACTCCCTGCTCAGGCTGCGCGAACGTCGCGTGTGACGGCGCCTGTCACGTCGTACCGCACCTGATCGAACCGGACGGATCGCCACCATGACCTCTGAGACCTCCCGACTCCCCGCCACCGCGCGTGCCGTCAGTCCCCGGACCCCGCGCCGCACCGGCCGACCGGGCAGCGGCCTCGGCACCGCCCTGCTGTGGGTGGGCACCGTGCTCTTCGTGCTGCCGTTCCTCTTCACGGTCGTCACCTCGCTGCGCACCGCCGCCGACGTCGCCCGCGCCCCGCTGGGCATCCCGCACACCTTCACCCTGAAGAACTTCAGCGACGCCTTCCGCCAGATCCACTACGGGCCGAGCACCCTCAACACCCTGCTCATCACCGGGCTGTCGTGCGTGTGCATCACCGTGCTGGGCTCGCTGGCCGGGTATCCGCTGGCCCGGATCACCGCGGGCTGGTCGACGGCGGTGTACCGGCTGTTCATCCTCGGCACCTCCATCCCCGTCTTCGTGGTGGTGGCGCCGCTGTACCTGCTGATGCGGGACATGAACCTGCTCGACACCTACGCGGGCGTCGTCTTCATCTACACCGCGATCAACCTGCCGCTGGCCGTGTTCTTCTACACCAGCTTCATCCGCTCGATCCCGGTCGACCTGGAGGAGGCCGCCGCACTCGACGGCTGCGGCGCCTTCCGCACCTTCTTCGTCGTGGTGCTGCCGCTGCTGCGGCCGGTCACCAGTACCCTGCTGACCTTCGTCGCCCTGCAGATCTGGAACGACCTGCTGGTGCCGCTGGTGTTCCTCCAGGACCCGGGCAAGCGCACCGTCATGGTGAACGCCTACTCCTTCATCGACCCGCACACCGTGCAGCCGACCACCCTGTTCCCGGCCGCCCTGCTCGGGGTGCTGCCGTTGCTGGTCATCTTCGTCTTCTTCCAGCGCCAGGTCGTGGCCGGCATGTCCGCGGGGGCGGTCAAGTGACGATCCCGCGCCCCGCCCTCACGCCCCAGCTGGCCGACACCCGCGCGATGGCCATCCTCCGCTCCGCCGACGCCACCGGACTGCCCGCCGTGGCCCGCGCGCTCGCCGCCGGCGGGGTCACCTGCCTGGAGGTCACCCTCACCACCGCGGGCGCCCTGGACGCGATCACCCGGATCCGGGCGGAGCTGGGCGGCGACGTCGCGGTCGGCGCCGGTACCGTCCTGACCCGGGCCGACCTGCGGGACGCGGTGGCCGCGGGCGCGCAGTTCCTGGTCGCCCCCAACGTCGAACCCGACGTCGTCCGCGCCTCCGCCGACCTCGGAGTCCCCTTCTATCCCGGTGCCTGGACGCCCACCGAGGTGGCCACCGCCTGGCGGGCCGGCGCCGCCGCCGTCAAGCTCTTCCCGGCCTCCACGGGCGGCCCCGCGCACCTGCGGCAACTCCGCGCCCCGCTCCCGGAGATCCCGCTTGTCGCGGTCGGCGGCGTGGGCCTCGACGAGGCCGCCGGCTACCTGGCCGCCGGGGCCCGTGCCGTGGGCATCGGCAACCCGCTGCTGCGCGGAGCGGACCGCACCCCCGGCGACCCGGCCGCCCTCGACGCGCTCACCGGGAGAGCGCGCGCCCTGCTGGAGACGGTCAGGTCCGCGACGCGGGCCGGGAAGGGCGGCCTGTGAACGGTTCCGCGAACGACGCACGGGCCCCGGAGGCGTCACCCCAGCCCGCCCCGGAGGCGTCGCCCCAGCCCTACCTCGTCACCGTCGGCGAGACCCTCGCCGTCCTGTCCGCCGCCGAGCCCGGTCCGCTCGCCATGGGCACCGAGCTGCGCCTCGGGATCGCCGGGGCCGAGTCCAACGTCGCCGTCGGGGTGAGCAGGCTCGGCGGGCGGGCCACCTGGATCGGCCGGGTCAGCGAGGACCAGCTCGGTGAACTCGTGCTGCGCGAGCTGCGTGCCGAGGGCGTCACCGCGCTGGCCGTCCGCGACCCCGCGCCGACCTCCCTGCTCCTCAAGGAGCGGCGCACCGGCACCCACCACCGCATGCGCTACTACCGCACCGCCACCGCCGGGGTCCGGCTCGCGCCCCAGGACATCCCCGAACAGGTCGTCGCCGGCGCCGCGGTCCTGCACCTCACCGGGATCACCCCGGCCCTCGGCGACGCCCCCGCGAGCGCGGTCCGGCGTGCGGTGCGGATCGCCCGGGACGCCGGTGTCCTCGTCTCCTTCGACATCAACTTCCGCTCCCTGCTGTGGAGCGAGGAGGACGCCCGGCGGGCCGTACTGCCGCTGCTGCGCGACAGCGACCTGGTGTTCGCGGGGCCGCACGAGGCCCGGCTCGTGGTGCCCGACCTGCGCGAGCCCGAGGAGCTCGCCAAGGGGCTCTGCGAGCTGGGGCCGGGCGGCGCCGTGGTGAAACTCGGAGCCGAGGGGGCGTACGCGCTCCTCGACGGGGTGCCCTACCGGCAGCCCGCGCTGCCCGTGCGCGTGCACGACTCCGTGGGCGCCGGGGACGCCTTCGTCGCCGGCTACCTCGCCGAACTGCTGGCCGGTGAGGAGCCGGAGCGCCGGCTGCGCACCGCCGCCCGGCTCGGCGCGTTCGCCGTCACCACCGCCGGGGACTGGGAGGGCCTGCCCCGGCGCACCGAACTCGCCCTGCTCGACCACCATGACGACGTGCTGCGCTGAGCGGTGTACCGCGTCGCCGACCGACCCGAGGAACCCCATGCCCACAGTTCTCGCCGGCTCTTACACCCCCGACACCGGCGGTGAAGGCGTCGGTCTCACCCCGCTGCGCCTGGCCGGTCCGGTGCTGACCACCGAGGCTCCGCCGGTCCCCGCGAGCGGTGCCTCCTTCCTGGCCGCCCACCCGGACCTCCCCGTGGTCTACACCACCCATGAGTCCACCGAGGGCGCCGTCTCCGCCTTCGCCGTCGGCGCCGCCGGGATCACCGCCCTCGGCGCACCCGTCGGCAGCGGTGGCGCCAACCCCTGCCACCTCGCCGTCCACCCCGGCGGCGACTGGCTGCTGACCGCGAACTACGGCACCGACACCCTGCCCGGCACGGTCGCCGTGCACCGGCTGGACGCGGCCGGCCGGATCGCCGGCCGCGTCGACGTGGCCGAGCACCGGGGCTCCGGGCCGGTCGCGGGGCGGCAGGAGGGCAGCCATGCCCACCAGGTCCTCGTCGACCCGGCGGGCCGGTTCCTCCTCGCCACCGACCTCGGTGCCGACGCGGTGTTCACCTACCGCCTGGACCCGGTCCGGGGCACCCTGCACCGCACGGCGGTGAACAGGCTGCGGCCCGGCTCCGGGCCCCGGCACCTTGCGTTCGCGCCCGCGGGCGACCTGGTGTTCAGCGCCGACGAGCTCTCCTCGACGGTGACCTGCCATCGCTACGACCCGGAGACCGGCACCCTCGCCGAGCTGTCCCGGGTGCCCGCCACGGCCGTCACGGCCGCCGGGGTGCCCAACCAGCCCGGCGGGATCGTCGTCTCCGGCCGGTCCGTCTGGGTCACCAACCGGGGCGCCGACACCGTGGCCGCCTTCCGGACCGACGGCACCACCCTGGTGCCGCTCGGCGAGACGCGGTGCGGCGGCACCTGGCCGCGCGGTCTGACCGCGGTCCCGGGCCACCTCCTCGTCGCCAACCAGCACAGCGGCACCCTGGCCGCACTGCCGGTCCTGGACTCGGGCGCCCTCGGCGAGCCGGTCGCCACGGCCGCCGTCCCGTCGGTGGTCTGTGCGCTGGCGGTGTGAGGCAGCACCCCCGTAGCCGTGAGCGGGGGAGGGGGCGGGAGGGGGAGCGGGGGGCTCGGCAGCCGGGGGGGATCTCGGCGCGGCCGTAAAATATGGGCGGCGCCCCTCATGTGTACGGCATTCACATCGGGCCGGTAATGTCAGCAGCGTACATATCCCTGAGGGTGACCCCATGCCACCACCGAGCGACTCGTACCATCACGGCGATCTCCGGGCCGCCTGCCTGCGCGCCGCCCGGGAGTTGCTGGAGGAGGACGGCAGCGGGGCGCTGTCGCTGCGGGCGGTGGCACGGCGGGCGGGGGTCTCGCCCACGGCCCCCTACCGCCACTACGCGGACCGCGACGCACTGGTCTCCGCCGTCGCCGCGGAGGGCTACCGCGAACTCGCCACGAGTCTCGCGGCCGCCCATCCCGCGCCCTCGACCCCCGACGACCTGGTCGACGTCGCCGTGGCCTACGTCCGGTTCGCCCTCGACCACCCGGCCCTGTTCCGGGCGATGTTCGCGGAGCCCTGCGACCCCGGCAGCGCCGAGCGGGTCGAGGCGGCCGCCGTGCTCTCCGCGTACGTCGACACCCTCGTCCGGAAGGCCTTTCCCGGCGGGAACCCGGACGGACTGCCCACCGCGGTGTGGGCCCTGGTGCACGGGCTGGCGTTCCTGCACCTCGACGGCAAGCTCAACACGTCCAGCCCGGAGAAGGTCGCCGAGCAGGTCGGCACCGCCGTCCGGGCGGTGGTCGGCTCCGGATAGCCGCGGCGCGTCGCCGTCTGTGCCGTCGGGGGCCTGCGGGATCCTGCCCGGCGCGGGTCCGCAGGGTGTCAGCGCGCGGGTCGGCAGGGCGTCAGCCCGCGTCCGCCTGCTCCCGCTGCCGCCGGTACGCGGCCACGAGGAACACCCAGATCTCGCTGACCGTGGGGAACGGCGCGACGGCGTGCCGGAGGCGTTTCAGCGGGACCTCGCCGACGACCGCCACGGTGGCCGCGTGCAGCAGTTCGCTGACCCCGGACCCGACCATGGTCACCCCGAGCAGCACGTCCCGGTCGACGTCGACGACCAGCCGGGCGTGGCCGGTGTAGCCGTCGGCGTAGAGGTTGGCGCCCTGGGCGGCGTTGAGGTCGAGGTCGACCGTCTCGACGCGGTGCCCGGCGGCGGCCGCCTGCCCGGCGGTCAGGCCCACCGCCCCCGCCTCCGGGTCGGTGAAGAAGACCTGGGGAACGGCGTGCCGGTCGGCGGTCGTGGCGTGGTCGCCCCAGTCCCCGTCGTCCAGCGGCCGCCCGGCGGCACGGGCGCCGATGGCGTCACCGGCGGTCCGCGCCTGGTACTTGCCCTGGTGGGTGAGGAGTGCGCGGTGGTTGACGTCGCCGAGGCCGTACAGCCACGCCCCCTCGACCCCGTCGACCAGGCAGGTCGTGTCCACGTCCAGCCAGGACCCGGGGGTCAGGCCCACGGTCTCCAGGCCGATGTCGTCGGTGCCGGGGGTGCGTCCGGTGGCGAACAGGACCTCGTCCGCCTCCAGTTCGCTCCCGTCGTCGAGGGTGAGCGTCACCGGCCCGTCCGGGTCCGGGCGGCGCAGCGCGGTCACCTGCACGCCGATCCGCACGTCCGCGCCGGCCTCGGTCAGCCCCTGGGTGACCAGTTCCCCGGCGAAGGCCTCCATGCGGGGGAGCAGGCGCCGCCGGGCGAGCAGGGTGACCTGTGACCCGAGCCCCTGCCACAGCGTCGCCATCTCCACGCCGACCCCGCCGCCGCCGATTACGACGAGCCGGCCGGGCACCGTGCTGGAGTCGGTGGCGTGCCGGTTGGTCCAGGGTCGGGCCTCCTCGATACCCGGGACGTCGGGCAGCGCCGGCCGGCTGCCGGTGGCGAGTGCCACCGCGTGCCGGGCGACGAGGGTCTGCCGGGCGCCGTCGTCCCGGGTGACGGTGACCCGGCGCGGCCCGTCGAGCCTGCCGTGGCCGCGGAAGAGGTCGGCGCCGATGGACTTGACCCACAGCGTCTGACCGCTGTCGTCCCAGTCGGTGACGTACCGGTTGCGGCGGGCGAAGACGGCGGCGTCGTCGAGACGTCCGGTGACGGCCTGCCGGGCGCCGTCCACGCGGCGGGCGTCGGCGACCACGAGGACCGGCCGCAGCAGTGCCTTGCTGGGGACGCAGGCCCAGTAGGAGCACTCGCCGCCGACGAGCTCCCGCTCCACGACGGCCACGGAGAGCCCGGCGGCCCGGGCCCGGTCGGCGACGTTCTGCCCGACCGGACCCGCACCCAGGACGATCACGTCGTAGGTGCCGTTCTCGCCGGTCACGCCCGGCGCTGTGTGCGGTCCTGCGTTCCGTTCTGCGTTCGGTTCGCTCATTGCTGCCTCACATGGCGATCGGTGCCGGTCCGAACTGTTGCGAACTGTTCCGGGCCGCGGGGCCCCGAGCCGTCCTGGTCAGGTAACCGCGGGACGTGTGCAGTTGATCGCGGCAGGGCCATGCGCCCGGTGAATGGCCGCCATAAGCGTCGCCTCTGGCCGCGCGCTTATGGCGGCCATCGGATCCGCCGATGGGGAGAACGGAATCGCGGAGGCGCTGCGGCCGCTGTGGACTCCCGTCGCCTCGTGGAGGAGGCGGCGGGACGATGGATTCGCCCCACTTTCCACACTTTAAGGACACCTCATGAGTTCTGCTGATCTGACCGGACGCGTGGCCCTGCTGACCGGCGCGACCAGCGGTATCGGCGCCGCGACCGCGACGCTGCTCGCCGAGCGGGGGGCGCATGTACTGGTCGCGGGACGGGACGCGGACCGCGGCGGACAGGTGGTCGCCGCCGTCCGGGAGCACGGCGGCAAGGCGGACTTCCTGGCGGCCGACCTGCGGGACGCCGACTCGGTACGGCACCTGGCCCGCGAGGCCGTCGCACTGGGCGGCGGCCATGTCGACATCCTCGTCAACAACGCCGGCGTCTTCCCGTTCGGACCGACCGCGCAGACGCCCGCCGACCAGGTGGACGCCGTCTACGACCTGAACGTGAAGGCGCCGTTCTACCTGGTGGGGGAGCTCGCCCCGGCCATGGCCGAGCGTGGGAAGGGCGCCATCGTCAACATCAGCACCATGGTCGCCGAGTACGGCGTCGCGGGGATGGCGCTGTACGCGTCCAGCAAGGCGGCGGTCAACCTGCTGACCAAGTCGTGGGCCGCCGAGTTCGGCCCGCAGGGGGTGCGGGTGAACGCCGTGGAGCCCGGCCCGACCCGCACCGAGGGTACGGCCGTCATGGGTGACGACCTGGACGCCCTGGCCGCACAGGCACCCGCCGGCCGGCCCGCCGAGGCGCGCGAGATCGCCGAGGCGATCGCCTACCTGGTGAGCGACGCGGCGAGCTTCGTACAGGGCGCGATCCTGCCGGTCGACGGCGGCCGTACGGCCGTCTGACACACGGGTGCGGCCGTCCGGCACACGGGTACCGGTGCGGGCGCCGCCCGCTGCTACTCCCGCACCGGCCGGTCCAGCGCGGCGATGAACCGGCCCAGGTCCCGGCGGCGCGAGTCGGCCGGCCACACCACCCAGGTGCGCCGCACCAGCGGCTGCCCGACCAGCGGCGACCACGTCACATGGCCGGGCAGCGGCTGCTGCCAGCCCGGCGGGGCCAGCGCGAAGGCCTGCCCGGACGCGACCGCGGCCAGCTTCACGTCGGCGATCAGCGTCTGCCCCTCGGGGGCCTCGGGGCCGAGATCGAGGCCGTGGCCGCGCAGGACCGCGGTCAGCTCGTCGTACCAGGCGGGGCTGCCGGCGCGCGGGAACCCGACCCACCGCAGGGCCGCGAGCGCGTCGAGCGGGATGCCGTCGGGCCCGGCGAGTTCGGCGGCCTGCTCGGCGGCGACCAGCACACCGAGCCTCTCCCGTACGACGAGCAGCGCGTCGAACTCCGGCCCGGACGGTCGCTCCCGCAGAAAGCCGACGTCCAGCTCACCGGCGCGCAGCGCGGTCAGCTGCTCCGCCGTGGACAGGTGCCGGGCCTGCACCCGGGTCTCCGGATGCGCCTCGGCGAGTTCGGCGAGCGCCGGATCCAGCAGGCCGGGCGGCAGTTCCAGGGGGATCCCGAGGCGCAGCGCCCCGCCGCCAGGGCCCGCGTACCCGGCCATCAGCCGCACCGCCTGGTCGTGCCGGGCCAGCACCGCCCGTGCCTCGCCCAGCAGTGCGGTCCCGGCCTCGGTGGCCGTCACCCCGCCGCTTCCGCGGACCAGCAGCTTCACCCCCAGCTGCCGCTCCAGTCCGCTGATCGTCTGGGACAGCGCGGGCTGACTCACGTGCAGCCGCCGGGCGGCGGCCGACAGGCCGCCCTCCTCCGCCACCGCCACGAACGCGCGCAACTCCCGCAACTCCATGCCGGTATGCCATCACGGCTGCGGACGGGAGTCACGCCAGGCACCGCCGGAGCGACGGCGACCCATCTCCCCCGGAGATGACGAACATCTTCGACTATCCGTCCCAAGTTGGACAGAGCGAAACTCCCGGCGCGTTGGCAAGTGCGACGGTGAACGGCCGGAGGATCGGCGATGTCCCCGGGAGGGCCCGCGGCGGAGCTGCGCCGCGGGCCTGTGTCGTCGGCCGTCAGGGACTGGCGGGGGCGGGTGTCGGGTGCTCCGCCGTCGGGTAGTCGGGCGGGGTCGCCCAGCCGAGGAAGACGCCGGCGACGGTCGCGAGCGGCCGGGAGCGGATCTTCACGGCGAGGTTCTCGAGGAGCCGGAAGACCGTGTAGTAGGCCCCGGTGAGGACGGTCGTGACCACGCTCGCCACGGACGCCGAATCGAACCGGACGCCGAGGTGGACCAGGAGGGTCAGCACCAGTCCGGCCACGATCGGCACGACGGTGCGCATGAAGCTGGTGAAGAGGTTCATGAGGAGGCCTGTCCCGGACGTCAGGAAGCGGGGTCGAGGTGGATGACGACCTTGCGCACGGCGTCCTCGATCGCCGCGGTGACCGAGGCGACCAGCGCGGCGACGTCGATCGACTTGTCGAACGCCGCGAAGGCGGTGGTGAGTTGGGCGACGGCCGCGCTCTGTGCCGCCTCCGTCGCCTGCATCAGCCGCAGGCGGGCGTTGGTGTCCTTCACGTAGGACTGGAGAGCCCAGTACTGGTTGGTCTTCGCGTCCGGCGCGTCGGAGGGGGCCGCGATCACCCCGTCCATGGTCAGGACCGCCTTCGCGGTGGCCGACGCGACGTTGCTGATGTCCTGTGTCTCCAGCACACCGCCGCCCGCGACCAGCTTCGCGACGACCGCGGCCGCGACCTTGTCGATGTCGTCCGTGGTGAGCGCCATGTCTGTCTCCGTTCCGGCGGCCCACGCGCGCAGCGCGGACTCGCTCAGGTAGCAGATGGATCGGTCGAGGGGAGTCGAGGTGAACTGCCAGAACAGCGGTGATCTGCCGGACGGGCCGGGCTTCGGGTGCGCCTCGGCCTGCGCGTAGGTCGCGGCTCCGGACCAGGGGTAGGCGGGGTACCAGAGCGGGACGGTGGCGGGCGCGTGGCCGGCGGCCAGATCGCTCGCCGAGGTGTAGACGCCGACCCGCTGGCCGGGGAACGCCGCCTGCACCTTGGCGATCCACGCGGTGGCGTACGCCCGGATCCCGCCCGCCGTCGTCCCCGCGTAGTTGGCGCCGTCGGCCCTGCGTTCCAGATCGAGCCAGTGCACGAACCCCGGGCGGGCGTAGGGCCGTACGGCGGCGACGTAGTTGGCGGCCTCGGCGGCGACATCCTGGTTGGGCCAGCCGAAGTGGTAGGCGCCGGGCACCAGCCCGGCCTCGATGATGCCCTTGACGTGCAGGGCGAAGCGCTGGTCGTGGGTGTGTTCGCCCTCGCTGGCCTTGGCGAAGGCGAAGACCACACCCTCCGCCGCACGGGCCTTCCAGTCCTGGGCCCCCTGATAGACGGACAGGTCGATTCCACGGCATGTGGACACCTCGCGCCGCCTCCTTTCGTGGTGTCGGTCAAGTGCGCGGCGGGCAGGGCGCGGTGCACGCTCTCGCGGAGCGGCTCGTGCGCGCCCGCCGGCCGTTGCGGGCCGTGGGCCGTTCCCCGTTCCCCGTGGCGCGGCCGCCGGACGGGCGGCCGGTGGCGCCCAGGCCCTTCGCTCCTGCCTGGACGACCAGAGTGGAAGGGCGGACGCCGTGCGTCATGCGCCGTTCCGATCAGCGGACCACCGTCCCCGGCTCCGCGGGTGGGTCGGGGACCACGGGGCCGGGATTGGGTAAGGTGACCCTAAGTTTGACGGTCCCGGTCGACGGCCCTGTCCGAGGCGGCACGGCTCCGGGCGGGTGTGCCGCCACAGAAGGAGGCTCGATGACGGACTTCGCCACCATCCCGCGCCGGCCGGAGCCGGTGACGCTCGCCCGGGTACGGCTGGGGGCGGGCGGACCGCCGGTCGCCGTGCGGGTGGCGGACGGCAGGGTCACCCACGTCGTCCCGGAACAGGGGGTCGCGGAGCCCGCCGGACCGGCCGCGGGGGAGCAGGTCCTCGATCTGGAAGGCCGGGTCCTCCTGCCGGGGCTCTGGGACGCCCATGTCCACCTCGCCGAGTGGGCGAGCGCGCGCCGCCGGCTCGACCTCTCCGGGACCGCCTCCGCGCAGGAGGTCGCCGACCGGGTGCGCGCCCACGGCGGTACCGCGCCCGCCGCGGGGACGGTGCTCTTCGGATACGGCTTCCGGGACGGGCTCTGGCCCGACGCCCCGGACAAGCGGCTCCTCGACGCGGCCCTGCCGGACCGGCCGGTCGCCCTGGTCAGCGCCGATCTGCACGCCGTGTGGCTGAACTCCGCCTGCCTGGCCCTGGCCGGCCGCGGCGACCACCCGACCGGACTGATCCGGGAGGCGGAGGGGCACGAGGTCCTCTCGGCCCTGCCCGAGGTGCCGGACGGGACACTGGACGGCTGGGTCGCCGACGCCTGCCGGGCCGCCGCCGCCCGCGGGGTCACCGGGGTCGTCGACTTCCAGTACGGCGACACCGTGGGCGCCTGGGAGCGGCGCTCGGCACGGTTCCCGCCGGCCGTACGGGTGTCCGCCGCCGCCTACCCGAGCCACCTGGACGCGGCCGTGGCACGCGGGCTGCGCACCGGCTCCGCGATCGGCGCGTCCGACGGCCTGGTGCGGGTCGGCCCGCTCAAGCTCTTCACCGACGGCTCGCTCAACACCCGTACCGCGCTGTGCCGCGACCCCTACCCGGGTCTTGAGGGCACGGACGGCTCGCACGGCATCGAGCAGACGGGACCGCACGAGCTGGTACGGATCATGCGCCGGGCCGCCGCCCACGGCATCGAGCCGGCGGTGCACGCCATCGGCGACCGGGCCAACACCGTGGCCCTGGACGCCTTCGAGGCGGTGCGCTGCCGCGGCCGGATCGAGCACGCGCAGCTGCTGAGCCCCGAAGACCTGCCGCGTTTCGCGGAGTTGGGCGTCACGGCAGGGGTGCAGCCGCGGCACGCGACGGACGACCGTGACGTGGCGGACCGGTACTGGGCGGGACGCACCGGCCGCGCCTTCGCGTACGCCGACCTGCTGGCCGCCGGGGCGCGGCTGGAGTTCGGCTCGGACGCCCCCGTCTCGCCGCTCGACCCCTGGCTCGCGATCGCGTCGGCCGTCGCCCGCACCGACGACGGCCGCCCCGCCTGGCACCCGGAACAGCGCCTGCCGGTACGGGACGCACTGGCCGCGGCGGCCCGCGGGCGCCGGCTCATCAGGGTCGGGGACCCGGCCGACCTGGTGGTCGTGGACGCGGACCCGTCGGCGGCGGACCCGGACACCCTGCGCGCGATGCCGGTGCACGCCACGATGACGGCCGGCCGCTGGACCCACGGACCGTACTGACACCGCCCGCCTTCGAGGGACTTGGGCGGACCCCGTGGCCCGGACGGGACCGTACCGTCCGGGCCACGGGAGTGCGGGGGCGCGGCGGGTCAGGCCGCCGTCGCCCGGTCGGCCAGCAGGGATCCGTGGATCTCCTGCGCCCGGACCGCCACGGTCGACAGCAGGGTGCTGGTGAGCCCGTGGGTGTGCTCGGTCCCGCCCTGGAGGTAGATGCCGGCCGCGACCTCCGGGACCGTCTCGACGCGGTGGTCCCGGCCGACCCGGATCTCGTCGCCGTCGTCCTTGAGGCACAGCTTGGCCGCGTCGCCCATGAGCGCGGTCAGGTCCCGGGGCCGGTAGCCGGTGGCGAGCACCAGGACGTCGGCGGGGAGCGTCTGCTGTTCGCCGGTGGGCAGGAACTCGACGGTGATGTCGAGACCGCCGTCCGTGCCGTCCGCGCCCGGTGTGCCGGGCGCGACCTCGCGGACGCGGGAGACGTTGAGGAAGCGCAGCCGCTCCCGGCCCGCCACCTTCTCCCGGTAGGTGGTGGCGTACAGCGACTCGATCAGGTCCATGTCGACGACCGAGTAGTTGGTGGAGCGGTGGTAGTCCAGCAGGGACTGCTTGACCGCGGACGGCGCGGAGAAGTAGACGTCCACCGCCTCCGGATCGAAGATCCGGTTGGCGAACGGGCTGTCGTCCGCGGGCGTGTAGCCGTACTTGGCGAAGACCGAGCAGACCTCGGCGTCCGGGAACGTGCGGTGCAGGTAGTCCACCGTCTCGGCGGCGCTCTGCCCGGCACCGAGCACGACGGCCCGCCGCACCGGCGCACCCGTCGCGGCCAGTTGTTCGGCCCGCGGGATCAACTCGCTGTTGTGCCAGACCCGTTCGGCGAGCTCCAGCCCCGGCGGCACATGCGGCTCAAGGCCCATCGCCACGCTGATGTTGCGCGTGCGGTGGGTCACGGTGGTCCCCGGGCGGGCCGTGTCACGGCAGGTGACGTCGAAGAACGTCACCCGGCCGTCGTCGTCGCGCACCGGGTCCACGGCGACCACCTCGCTGCCGTACGACACCTGGTGGGCGACCCGCGCCGCCGCCCACTCGAAGTACTCGTGGAACTCCATCCGCAGCGGGAAGAGGGTCTTCTGGTTCAGGAAGTCGATCAGTCTGCCCTGTTCGCGCAGGAAGCAGAGGAAGCTGTAGTCGCTGGTCGGGTTGCGCAGGGTGACGAGGTCCTTGAGGAAGGAGACCTGCATCGTGGCGTCGTCGATCAGCATGCCCCGGTGCCAGCCGAACCGCGGCTGCCGTTCCAGGAACAGGGCGTTGAGACGGCTGTCCGCCGCGAGACCCGCGTTGTGCTCCTCAACCGCTATGGACAGAGCGAGATTTGACGGGCCGAAACCGATTCCGATGATGTCGTGGACGACGTCGGAACCCATGACCGGTGATTTCACCTTTGCATCGCCTCCCTCAGGCAGACCCATGCTAGATAAGGTAAGGCTTACCTAGCAATGGAGTCAGTGAAGGGAAGGACCGTCATGCGGGTCGTCATGCTCGGCTACCAGACCTGGGGTCACCGCACGCTTCAGGCGCTGCTGGACTCCGATCACGAGGTGGTTCTCGTCGTCACCCATCCGAGGAGCGAGCACGCCTACGAGAAGATCTGGGACGACAACGTCGCCGAGCTGGCCGAGAAGCACGGCGTCCCGGTGCTGCTGCGCAACCGCCCCGACGACGCCGAACTCCTCGCCGCCGTACGGGAGTCCCGGCCGGACATCATCGTCGCCAACAACTGGCGGACCTGGCTGCCCCCGGAGCTCTTCGACCTGCCCCCGCACGGCACCCTGAACATCCACGACTCCCTGCTGCCGGCCTACGCCGGGTTCTCCCCGATCATCTGGGCGCTGATCAACGGCGAGGAGCGGGTCGGGGTGACCGCGCACCGCATGAACACCGAACTCGACGCCGGGGACGTCCTGGTGCAGCGCTCGGTGCCGGTCGGCCCCGCCGACACCGCCACCGACCTCTTCCACCGCACGGTCGGCCTGATCGCGCCCATCGTGCGCGAGTCGCTCGACCTGATCGCCGCCGGCCGGGACGCCGGGCAGTGGGTGCCGCAGGACCGCACCCGCGCCAGCTTCTTCCACAAGCGGTCCCTGGAGGACAGCCGCATCGACTGGACCTGGCCCGCGGAGCGCCTGGAGCGCCTGGTGCGGGCCCAGTCGGACCCGTACCCGAACGCCTACGCCTTCCACCGCGGCGAGCGGCTCAGGATCGTCTCCGCCGCCGTCTCCGAGGGCCGTTACGGCGGCACCCCGGGCCGGATCTTCATCCGCGAGGGCGACGGTGTGGTCGTCGTCGCGGGCGCCGACGCCCACACCGGGCGCGGACGGGGACTGCTGGTCCGGCGGGTACGCACGGACGACGGCACGGAGTACGCGGCGGCGGACTACTTCCGCACCATGGGCGGGTATCTGACGTCGCGTCCCTGAGCCGGGCGCCTCTCGCAGGGGCGGCATCCCGAGCGGCTCCGGCTCCGGCCGGGGCCGTGTCTGCGGGGGTCCGCGCGTGTGCCGGGGCGGTCTGCCGCGCGGGTTCTTCCGGCGGGGCGGGGAGTCCCGGGCGTCGTCCCGGCCGGCCGGTCAGTCGACCGCGGCCGGTACCGCGCCCTCGGCGTCGCGGGTGCCCTCGTCGCGGGGGGTGCCGCCGTCGCGCATGTCGCCGTCGCGGGCGTCGCCACCGTCGTGGTGGCGGCCGAGCGGGATGACCATCGGGGTGCCGCTGACCGGGTCGGGGGTGATCCGGCAGCGCAGGTCGAAGACGTCCTCGACGGTCGCCTCGGTGACCACCTCGGCCGGTGGGCCCTCGGCGACGATACGGCCGGCCTTCATGGCGAAGACGTGATCGGCGTACCGGCAGGCCTGGTTGAGGTCGTGCAGCACCATCACCACCGTGCGGCCCTCGCGCCGGTTGAGGTCCGTGACCAGGTCCAGGACGTCGATCTGGTGGGCGAGGTCGAGATAGGTCGTCGGCTCGTCCAGGAGCAGCACGGGGGTGCCCTGGGCGACGGCCATGGCGATCCAGGCGCGCTGCCGCTGGCCGCCGGAGAGCTCGTCCACCGGCCGGTCCGCGAGCTCGGTCAGGCCGGTCGCCGCCAGCGCCGCCCGCACCGCCTCCTCGTCCGCCGCCGACCACTGCCGCCACCAGGTCTGGTGCGGGGAGCGCCCGCGGTTGACCAGGTCGGCGACGGTCACCCCCTCCGGTGCCACCGGTGTCTGCGGCAGGATGCCGAGTTTGCGGGCGAGTTCGCGGGTCGCGATGGAGCGCAGGGCGATGCCGTCCAGTTCGACGACGCCCTGGCGCGGGGCCAGCAGCCGGGCGAGGGCGCGCAACAGGGTCGACTTGCCGGAGGCGTTGGCGCCGACGATGGCCGTGATCCGGCCGGTGGGCACGGTGAGGTCGAGGTCGGCCACCACAGGCCGTCCGTCGTAGGCGAGATGGAGGCCGCGGGCCCGCAACTCGGGTCCGGGGGACGGCTGTTCGGGGGAGCCCGGGGTGCGCGGGGCGGTGGTCGACATGGGATCAGCCTCCAGATCCCGCGCGGTTGGCGCGGACGAGCAGCCACAGCAGGACCGGCGCGCCGAGGGCGCCGGTGACGATCCCGACCGGCAGTTCCGTCCCGGGGACCGCCTCGCGGGCGAGGAGGTCGGAGCCGAGGACGACGAACGCACCGGTGAGACCGGAGACGAGCGGGGGCGGTGCCGAGGTGCCGGCCAGCCGCAGCGCGATCTGCGGGCAGGCCAGGGCCACGAAGGCCACCGGTCCCGCTGCGGCCGTGCCGAAGGCGACCAGGCCCACCCCGGTCAGCAGCAGCGCCAGCCGGACCGGCTGGACGGGGGTGCCGAGCCCGGCGGCCACGTCGTCGCCGAGCTGGAGCGTGCGCATCCAGCGGCCCAGGCCCAGGGTGACGGGCAGCAGCACGGCGAGGGCGATCGCCAGGGAGTCCACCTGGCTCCAGGTGCGGCCGTTGAGGTTGCCGACCAGCCAGCCGATGGCCTCCTCGGCCTGGAACCGGTTGCCCCGCGCCACCAGGAAGTCGGTGGCGCTGGTGCAGATCCAGGAGACGCCGATGCCGACGAGGATGATGCGGTAGCCGGTGGCCCCGCCCTTCCAGGCCAGCGCGTACACGAGCAGCGCGGTCGCCAGGGCGCCGAGCAGCCCCACGGTGGACAGCCCGAGCCCGCCGGACCAGCCGAGGACCACCGCCGCGACCACCGCCGTGCCGGCGCCCTCGGTCAGCCCGATCATGTCGGGGCTGGCCAGCGCATTGCGGGTCATCGTCTGGAACACCGCCCCGGAGACCCCGAAGGCGAGGCCGACCAGGAGGCCGGTCAGGGCGCGCGGCAGCCGCAGGTCCCGTACGACGACGAGGGTCCCGGGGTCGCCCACGCCGAACAGGGCCTTGACGACGTCGGGCAGGCTCACCGGGTAGTCGCCGAGGGCCAGGCCCCAGCAGAACAGCGCGAACGCGCCCACGCCGACGAGCACTCCGGTCAGCACCAGGCGCGGCCGCAGCATGCCGGACACCGGGGGCACGGCCAGCCGGAACGGCCGGTCGCGCAGCGCGGGCCGGGCGGAAACGGCGGGAGCGGGAGCCAGGGAGGGAGAGGGCACGGGAGCGGGAGAGGACTGTGCGGGCACGCTCACACCTCCGCGAGTTTCCGGCGGCGGACCAGGGCGATGAAGAACGGGCCGCCGAGGAAGGCGACGAGGACACCGGCCTGGATCTCGGTGGGCCGGGCCACCGTCCGGCCCACGATGTCGGCGGACAGCAGCAGGACCGGCGCCAGCGCGGCGGACAGCGGCAGCAGCCAGCGGTGGTCGGGGCCGATGCCGGCGAACTGGGCGAGCAGCCGGGCGATGTGCGGGACGACCAGGCCGAGGAAGACCACCGGACCGATGACGGCGACCGACGCGCCGGTCAGCAGCACGATCGCGGTCACCCCCTGGAGCCGTACCAGCCCCAGCCGCCGGCCCAGGGAGGCGGCCACGTCGTCGCCGAGCGCCAGGCTGTTCAGGGCCGGGGCGCAGGACAGGGCGAGGACCGCGCCCACCGCGAGGAAGGGCAGGATGCGCACCAGGTCGCCGGAGTCCTGGTCGGCCAGGGTGCCGGCGGACCAGTAGCGGTAACGGTCCAGCGCGTCCTGGTCGGTGAGCACCACGGCACTGGTCAGCGACGACAGCAGCGAGGTGACGGCCACGCCGGCGAGCGCCAGCTTCACCGGGGTCGCCCCGGAGCGGCCGAGTCGTCCGAGGAGGAAGACCAGGACGCTCGCGGCGAGCGCTCCGGCGAACGCGAACCACACGTAGCCATACAGCGATCCGACCCCGAACACCGCGACCGACACGACGATCGCGAAGGACGCGCCCGCGCTCACCCCGAGGATGCCGGGATCGGCAAGGGGGTTGCGGGTCAGGGCCTGCATCAGGGCGCCGGACATGCCGAGCGCGGCGCCCGTGGTCAGGCCGAGCAGGGTCCGGGGGACGCGCACCGACCAGATCACGTTGTCGACCAGCCGGCTCGGCGGATGCCCGAGGACCGAGCGCACCACCTGGTCGAGCGGGATGCTCAACGCGCCCAGCGCCACGGAGAGAAGGGACAAAAGGGCCAGGAGGGCGATGATCAGTGTCACCAGCACCGTGGTGCGAAGCCTTCTGCCTGAAGCCACTTGCCGGTCTCCATGCCGTCGTCCGGTGGTCCGCGAACAGTCCTGATAGCAGGTTAGGTGAGCATAACCTCAGCCGCTGTGACTTGGGCCGCTGAAGTCGGATTGACCCTGTTGAGTTAGGCAATCCTTACCTTACTATGCGAGCGGTCGCGGCTCCGCTGAGCCGTTCCACACCTATGGGGAGGCACGGGCAGCTGTGTCGGGCAACACGCGTTCTTCCGCACCTTCTTCTGCGGCTTCGACTTCTGTTTCGACGGCGCGGACGGGACCCGCGGAGGACTACTGGCGGGAACGGTTCGCCGCACCGGTACCGGAGACCTCGCTGCCGTTCGACCACCCGCACCCGGCGCCCCCGCAGGAGCCGCGGCCGCGCGCCGGACGCACGGTCGAGCTGACCGGACCTGCCGGGCTTCCCGGTCCTGCCGACGAGCCGACTCTGCTCGCCGTCTTCGTCGCCCTCCTGCACCGCTACGGCGGTGGCGCGGCACAGGACCTGACGGTCGCTCACGAGGGCCTGCCGCTCCGGCTGGTGGTGAACGGCGCCATGCCGTTCGCCGAGTTGCGCGACCACGTCACGGCCGCCCGCGCCCAGGCCACGGCCCACCGGCTGCCGACCGCCGAGCTGCTACGACTGCTCGCTCCCGAACCCGGTCGCGGCGGCGCCCTGTTGTGCGCCGTCGGCTTCGGAACCGCACCCTGGGGGGAAGGCGGTCCGCTGGACCTGGCGCTCTCCGTCACCGACGGGCAGCTGCGCGCGGACTACGCCGCCGACCTCTTCGAACCCGGCACCGCCGACCGCGTCCTCGGCCACTACGCCGCGCTCCTCGCCGACGCCCTCGACCGTCCCGGCACCCCGCTCGCCGACCTCGAACTCCTCGGCGCCGACGAGCGGCGGCTGGTCCTGGCCGACTGGAACGACACCGCGCACGACGTGCCCGCGCTCACCTGGCCGCGCATGTTCGCCGACCAGGTCGCCGCCCGCCCCGACGAAGTCGCCCTCATCCACGAGGACGTCCGCCTCACCTACGCCGAACTCGACGCCCGCGCAGCCCGGTTGGCGCACGCCCTGGTCGCCCGGGGCGCCGGTCCCGAGCAGGTCGTGGCGCTCGCCGTACCCCGGTCCGCCGACATGATCGTCGCGGAGGTCGCCGTCCTGAAGACGGGCGCCGCCTATCTCCCCGTCGACACCGACTACCCGGCCGACCGCATCGCCTACATGCTCGACGACGCCCGCCCGGTCTGCCTCGTCACCACCGCCGACATGGTCCCCGACCTGCCCCCGGGCACGGACCCGCTGGTCCTCGACGCCCCGGAGACGGTCGCCGAGCTGGCCACCCACCCGGCCCACGACCCGGCCACCGCGGACGAGTTGACGGTCGCGCACGCCGCGTACGTCATCTACACCTCCGGCTCCACCGGCCGCCCCAAGGGAGTGGTGCTCTCCCACGCCGGCGTCGCCAAGCTGGTCGCCACCCAGCGCGAGCGGTTCGGGATCGGCCCGCACAGCCGGGTCCTGCAGTTCGCCTCGCCCAGCTTCGACGTGGCCTTCTGGGACCTGTGCCTCGGCCTGCTCTCCGGCGGCCGGCTGGTCGTCGTACCCGCCGACCGCCGGGTACCCGGCGCGCCGCTCGCCGACTACGCGAACGAGCACGGCATCACCTTCATGATCCTGCCGCCCGCGCTGCTCGCGGCCATGCCCGACGACGTGCAACTCCCGCCCACCGCCACCCTGCTGGCCGGCACCGAGCGCGTCTCGCCCGAACTCGTCGGCCGCTACGCGCGCGGCCGGATGATGTTCAACGCGTACGGACCCACCGAGGCCACCACCAACTCCACGCTCGGCCTGTGCGACCCGGACACCCCGGCCGGGACCATCGTGCCCATCGGCGTCCCCGACCCGGGCACCCGCGCCTACGTCCTCGACGAGCGGCTGCGGCCGGTACCCGCCGGTGTGGTGGGGGAGTTGTACCTGGGCGGCGCCGGGCTCGCCCGCGGCTACCTCGGCCGTCCCGCGCTGACCGCCGAGCGCTTCGTCGCCGACCCGTTCGGCGTGCCCGGCGAACGGCTGTACCGCACCGGCGACCTGGTCCGCTGGAAGTCCGACGGACGGATGGAGTTCCACGGCCGCGTCGACAGCCAGATCAAGATCCGCGGCTTCCGTGTCGAGCCGGGCGAGATCGAGTCCGTGCTGCGCGCCCACCCGGCCGTCGACCAGGCCGCCGTCGTGGTCCGCGAGGACCGCCCCGGCGACCGCCGCCTCGCCGCCTACGTCGTGCCCTCCCTGGACACCGCCACCGAGGCCGACGAGGCCGTGTCCGACTGGAAGGACCTGCACGAACTCCTCTACTCCGCCGCCGGATCCGACGGCTTCGAGGAGAACTTCGCGGGCTGGAACAGCATGTACGACGGCCTGCCCATCCCGCTCGCCGACCTGCGCGAGTGGCGGGACGCGACCGTCGCCCGGATCCGCGAACTGCGGCCCCGCCGGGTCCTGGAGATCGGCGTCGGCAGCGGCCTGCTGCTCTCCCGGATCGCCCCCGACTGCGCCGAGTACGTCGGCACCGACCTCTCCGAGGAAGCCGTACGCGCGCTGCGCGCCCAGGTCGACGCCGTACCGGAACTGGCCGGCAGGGTCACCCTGCACGCCCGGCCCGCGCACGAGCTGACCGGACTGCCCGCCGGGCACTTCGACACGATCGTCGTCAACTCCGTCGTCCAGTACTTCCCGGACGCCGACTACCTCACCGGCGTCCTGCGCTCGGCCGCGCACCTGCTCGCGCCCGGCGGGTCGTTGTTCGTCGGCGACGTACGCAATCTGCGGCTGCTGCGGACGCTGGCCGCCGCCATCGAGTCGGGCCGGGCCCACACCGGGTCCGCCGACGACAAGGAAGCCCTGCGCGCCGCCGTCGACCGGGCCGTGGCCTGGGAGGGCGAACTCCTCCTCGACCCGGACTACTTCGCGACCCTGGACGGCTTCACGGCAGACGTACGGACCAAGCGGGGCGTCCACCACAACGAGCTGACCCGCTACCGGTACGACGTCGTCCTGCGGCCCGGCACCGAACCGGCCCCGGACGCCTCGGCTTCGGACGCCTCGACCTCGGTGCCCTGGTCCGCGCTCGGCACCCCCGACGCCCTCGCCGAGCGGCTCGCCGCCCCGGACCGCCCCGCCCGCCTCCGCGTCACCGGCATCCCCAACGCCCGCCTCGCCCCCGACCTGGCCGCGCTCGGCGCCCTCGACGACAGCAGCCGCACCGGCAGCGCCGGCGTCGACCCGGAGGCCCTGCACGAGACCGCCGCCCGGCACGGCTACCGGGCCGGCCTCACCTGGACCGCGGACGCCGAGGACGGCAGCCTCGACGCGGTGTTCGCGCGCGGCGACGACACGCCGCTCGGCCCGCTGTACGTGCCCGCCGACCAGGTCCGCGCCCACGCCAACCGTCCCGCGCCGTTCCGCAACGTCACCGCGCTGATGGCCGGGCTGCGCGCGCACGCCGCCGAGTTCCTGCCCGAGTACATGGTCCCGGCCGCCCTCGTCCCGCTGGACCGGCTCCCCGTCACCCCCAGCGGCAAGCTAGACTCCGCCGCCCTGCCGGTCCCGGACTACGGCCTGCTCAGCTCCGGCCGGGCCCCGCGCACCGAACGCGAGCGCCTGCTGTGCGACCTGTACGCCCGAGCCCTGCGGGTGCCCTCGGTCACCGTCGACGACGACTTCTTCGCGCTCGGCGGGGACAGCATCGTCGCCATCCAGCTGCTCGTCCTGGCCCGCCGGGCCGGACTGGAGCTGACCCCGCGGGACGTCTTCCGGCACCGCACGGTCGCCCAGCTCGCCGACGTCGCCCGCACCACCGACGGCGCCGAGGACCCGGCCGACACCCCCTGGGACCCGCCGACCGCCGAAGAACTCGCCGCGCTCCAGGGCGACGCCCCGCTCACGGTCGCCGAGGTCCTGCCGCTCGGCCCGCTCCAGGAGGGCTTCTTCTTCCACGCCCTCGTGGACGGCGCCGAGCACGACACCTACGTCGTCCAGCAGGTGATCGAACTCACCGGGCAGGTCGACAGCGGCCTCCTCCGGCAGGCCGCCCAGCGGCTCCTCGACCGGCACGCCCCACTGCGCGCCTGCTTCCGCCAGCTCCCGGACGGCCGCCCGGCCCAGCTCGTCGCCACCGGCCTCGACGTGCCCTGGCACGAGGTCGACCTGTCCGCCCAGGACACCGCCGTCCGCGCGGGCCTCGCCGAGGCCGTCGCCGCCGACGAACGCGCCCGCCGCTTCGACCTCGCCCGGCCGCCACTGCTGCGCTGCGCCCTGGTCCGCCTCGGCCCGGACCGCAGTCGCCTGGTCCTGACCTTCCATCACATCGTCGCCGACGGCTGGTCACTGCCCGTCCTGCACCGCGAACTCCTCTCCCTCTACGGCGACCAGCCCGCCTCACTGCCCGAAGTCGCCCCGTACCGCGGCTACCTGGCCCGGGTCGCGCGCGCCGACCGGCAGGCCGCCCGGGACGCCTGGCGCACCGCCCTCGCCGGGACCGACGAGCCCACCCGCCTGGTCGAGACCCCGGCCGCCGGGCCGATCGAGCCCGCCCAGCTCCGCGTCGAACTGCCCGAGCGCACCACCGCCCGGCTCACCGCCCGCGCCCGCGAACACGGCGTCACCCTCGGCACGGTCGTCCAGGCCGCCTGGGGTCTGCTCCTCGCCGGGCTGACCGGCCGCCAGGACGTGGTCTTCGGCACCACCGTCTCCGGCCGCGACGCCGCCGTGCCCGGCATCGAGTCGATGGCCGGCCTCTTCATCAACACCCTGCCCACCCGCCTGAGCTGGGCCCCCGCCGACACCCTCGGCGCCGTCCTGGAGCGCCTCCAGCAGGAGCAGAGCGCCCTCCTCGACCACCAGCACCTCGGCCTCGCCGAGATCCATCGGGCCGCCGGGCACGCGGGCGGCGGCGAACTCTTCGACACCCTGGTGGTGTTCGAGAACTACCCCGCCGAATCCGACCTCACCGACCCCACCGGCACGGTCCGGCTGGCCGGGCACGCCTTCCACGACGCCGTGCACTATCCGCTGGCCCTCATCGTCAAGCCCGGCCGCCGGCTCGACCTGCGCCTCAAGCACCACGCGAACCGGGTCCCCGGCGAGGCCGTGCACGTGCTCGCCGACCGGCTCACCCGGGTCCTGGACGCCCTCACCGAGGACACCGCGCGCCCGGTGGCCGCCCTCGACCTGCTCACCGAGGCCGAGCGCGTCCACCCCGCGGGCGAGCGCCGCCCCGTACCCCCGACCACCCTGCCCGCCGCCATCGCCGCGCAGACCGCACGCACCCCGGACGCGACCGCCGTCGTGTACGAGGGCACCACCCTCACCTACGCCGAACTCGACACCCGAGCCGAGGCGTTGGCCCGCCGCCTGCGCGCCCGGGGCGCCGGACCCGAACGGTTCGTCGCCGTCGCCGTGCCGCGCTCGGCCGAGCTGATGGTCGCGCTGCTCGGCGTGCTGAAGTCCGGCGCCGCCTATCTGCCGGTCGACCTCGACTACCCGGCCGACCGCATCGCGTACATGCTCGCCGACTCCGGCGCCCGGACCGTCGTCACCACGGCACGGGACGCCGTACGCCTGCCCGCGGTGGACGGACTGGAGGTCGTGTACGTTGAGGACGAGAACGACATCCCCGAGGAAGCACCGGACACCGCGTCCCTCACCCCCGACCACCCCGCCTACCTCATCTACACCTCCGGCTCCACCGGCCGCCCCAAGGGTGTCGTCGTCACCCACCGGGCCATCGGCAACCGGCTGGCCTGGATGCAGGGCGCGTACGGACTCGCCGCCGACGACCGGGTGCTGCAGAAGACCCCGTCCAGTTTCGACGTCAGCGTCTGGGAGTTCTTCTGGGCGCTGCACGAGGGCGCCGCGGTCGTGCTCGCCGCGCCCGACGGGCACCGCGACCCCGCCTACCTGGCCCGGCTGATCCGGGCCGAGGGCGTGACGACGATGCACTTCGTGCCGTCGATGCTGGACGCGTTCCTCGCCGCCGAGGAGGTCACCGCCGATCCGGCCTGGGCGGGCAGTCTGCGCCGCGTCCTCAGCAGCGGCGAGGCCCTGCCCGGCACGGCGGCCCGGCGCTGGCACGACCTGACCGGCGTACCGCTGCACAACCTGTACGGCCCCACCGAGGCCGCCGTCGACGTCACCCACCACGCCTTCGACGGTGCGCCCGGCACCACCGTGCCCATCGGCCGGCCCGTGTGGAACACCGGCCTGCGCGTCCTGGACGCCTGCCTGCGCCCGGTGCCCGACGGGGTGCCCGGCGAGCTCTACCTGACCGGCGTCCAGCTGGCCCGCGGCTACCACCGGCGGCCCGCACTCACCGCCGACCGCTTCGTCGCCGATCCCTTCGGCGCCCCCGGCACCCGCATGTACCGCACCGGCGACCTGGTGCGCCGCCGCCCATGGGGGTCCCCCCGGCCGGAGGCTGGGGGAGGCAGCCTCGACTACCTCGGCCGCACCGACCGGCAGGTCAAGCTGCGCGGCAACCGCATAGAACTGGGCGAGATCGAGGCGGCGTTGACCCGGCACCCGGCGGTGGCGCGCGGTGCCGTGGTCGTCCGCGACCAGCGCCTGGTCGCCTACGCGGTCCCCACGGCCGGTGCCGTCGCCGACCCCGCCGACCTGCGTACCGCCCTCGCCGAGGCGCTGCCCGCGCCGCTGGTCCCGGAGGCGTACGTCGTCCTCGCCGACCTGCCGCTCACCCCCAGCGGCAAGCTCGACCAGGCCGCGCTGCCCGCCCCCGAGGCCGAACGAGCCGTCCGCCGCGAGCCCGCCGGGCCGCTGGAACAGCAGCTCACCGAGATCTTCGCGGCCGTCCTCGGCATCGCCGACGCCGGTCCGGACGACGACTTCTTCCGGCTCGGCGGCGACAGCATCAGCTCCATCGGCGTCGCCAGCCGGGCCCGCGCGGCAGGCCTGGACCTCAGCCCGCGGGACGTCTTCACCCACCGCACGCCCGCCGCCCTCGCGGCCACCGCCCGCACCACCACAGAAGCCGCGCCCGCCGCTGCCGACTTCACCCTCACCGACGCCGAACACGCCCGGATCCGCGCCCTCGCCGCCCCGGCCGCCGTCGCCGACGTCTGGCCGCTGGCCCCCCTCCAGGAGGGCCTGTTTTTCCACTCGGCCTACGACCAGGGCGCGTTGGACGTCTACACCGTCCACGAGACCTTCGACTTCGCCACCGGCCTGGACCCGGCCCGGCTGCGCGCCGCCGCCCGCACGCTCCTGGACCGCAACCCGGGTCTGCGGGCCGGTTTCACCAGCGAAGGCCTCGACCAGCCGGTGCAGTTCATCGTCGAGACCCCAGAGACACCGGAGATCCCGCTCGACGAGGTCGACCTCTCCCAGCTCCCGGCCGTCGAACAGGACGCACGGGTACGGGAGTTGACCGAGGCCGAGCGCAACCGCCGCTTCGACCTGTCCGCGCCCCCGCTGTTCCGGCTGCTCCTGCTGCGCCTCGGCGCCGAGCGCGGCGACCGCCTCGTCATCGGCCGGCATCTGATCCTTTGGGACGGCTGGTCGGCCTGGCTCTTCCTCGACGAGCTGTTCGCCCTGTACGAGGCCGGCGGCGACGCCTCCGCGCTGCCCGCGCCCGGCAGCTACCGGGACTACCTGACCTGGCTGGACCAGCAGGACGACCCGTCCGCCACCGCCGCCTGGCGCACCGCGCTGACCGGCCTGGAGGAGCCTACGCTGCTGGCCCCGACCGCCGCCGACGGCCTCGAACCGGTCATCCCCGACCAGCTCGACGTACGCCTCACCGCCGAACTCGGCGACCGGCTGCGGGAGACCGGCCGTGTCCACGGCCTCACCCTGAACACCCTGCTCAACGCGGCCTGGGGCCTCACCCTCGGCTCCGCCACCGGCCGCACCGACGTCGTGTTCGGCACCACCGTCGCCGGTCGGCCCAGCGAGGTCCACGACGTCGAGAACATCATCGGCCTGTTCCTCAACACCGTGCCCACCCGGATCGCCTTCGACCCCGCCGAGCCGGTCCTCGACCTGCTCCGGCGCGTCCAGGGCGAGCGCCTCGACCTGATGCCGTACGAGCACCTCAGCCTCGGCGTGCTCCAGGCCGAGACCGGGCACCGCAAGCTGTTCGACACGCTGTTCGTGCTGCGCAACAACGACACCGAGGACCGGCTGGCGGAGCTGCGCACCCGGCACGGCGCCGCCGCCGTCGCCAACGTCGACGCCACCCACTACCCGGCCAACCTCGTCGTCACCCCCGGGCAGCGGATCACGGTCACCCTCACCCACCGGCCCGACCTGGTCCCGGCCGACCGGGCCCGCGCCCTGCTCGACCGCTTCACCCTCCTCGTCGACCGCCTCACCACCGACCTCACGGCACCCGTGGGCTCCCTCGACCCGCTGCTGCCCGCCGAACACGCGGCGCTGCGCGAGGAGCGGGCGGCCGGCCGGGTCGAGGTCCCCGAGGAGACCATCGCCGACCTCCTCGCCACCCAGGCCGCGCGCACCCCGGACGCCAGGGCCCTCGTCCTCGGCGAGCGCGCGCTGACCTACGCCGAACTCGACGCGGCCGTCAACCGGACGGCCCGGCTGCTGATCGAGCGCGGCGCCGGTCCGGAGCGGGTGGTCGCGCTCGGCCTGGGCCGCTCGCTCGACATGGTGGTCGCGCTCTTCGCCGTCCTGCGCACCGGCGCCGCCTACCTGCCCCTGGAACTGGACCACCCGGCCGACCGCCTCTCCCTGATGCTGGCCGACGCCCGCCCGCTGCTCCTGCTCTCCACCGCCGCCGTCTCCGCGACCCTCGACGGCGACGACCTGCCCCGTGTCCTGCTCGACGACCCGGCGGTGCGGGACGAGCTGGCCGGGCTCCCTGACACCCCCGTCCGCCGCCGCTTCAGCCTCGAACACCCCGCCTACGTCATCTACACCTCCGGCTCCACCGGCCGTCCCAAGGGTGTCGTCACCCCCTACCGGGGCCTGACGAACATGCAGCTCAACCACCAGAAGGAGATCTTCGAACCCGCGATCGCCGCAGCGGGTGGCCGGCGGCTGCGGATCGCGCACACCGTGTCCTTCGCCTTCGACATGTCGTGGGAGGAGCTGCTCTGGCTGGTCGAGGGTCACGAAGTGCACGTGTGCGACGAGGAGTTGCGGCGGGACGCGGAGGCACTGGTCGCCTACTGCGAGCAGTACCGCATCGACGTCGTCAACGTCACGCCCACGTACGCCCGGCTGCTGATCGAGCAGGGCCTGCTGACCGGCCACATCCCACCGCTCGTGCTGCTCGGCGGCGAGGCCGTCCCGGAGACGGTGTGGGCGGCCCTGCGCGACACCGAGGGCACCTACGGCTACAACCTGTACGGGCCGACCGAGTACACCATCAACACCCTCGGCGGCGGCACCCTCGACTCCGACACCCCCACCGTCGGCAAGCCCATCCGGGGCACCCGTGCCCACATCCTGGACGCCTGGCTGCGCCCGGTGCCCGACGGCGTCCCCGGCGAGCTGTACATCGCCGGCATCGGCCTGGCCCGCGGCTACCTCGACCGGCCCGGCCTGACCGCCGAGCGGTTCGTGGCCGACCCGTTCGGGGAGCCCGGCGAGCGCATGTACCGCACCGGCGACCTGGTGCGCCGGAACCCCGACGGCAACCTCGACTTCCTCGGCCGCACCGACGACCAGGTCAAGATCCGCGGCTACCGCATCGAACCCGGCGAGATCGAGACCGCCCTCAGCCGCCACCCGCTGGTCTCCCAGGCCGCCATCGTGGTCCGCGACGAACGCCTCGTCGGCTACGTCGTGCCCTCCGGCGCCGACCCCGCCGACCGCAGTGCCGGCCGCATCGCCGCCGAGGCGGCGCAGGTCGGGGAGTGGCAGGAGATCTACTCCGACGAGTACGAGGAGATCGGCACCGCCGTCTTCACCGAGCAGTACGACGGCTGGGACAGCTCCTACGACGGTCGGCCCATCCCCTTCGAGCAGATGCACGAGTGGCGCGAGGCCACCGTCGCCCGCATCCGCGCCCTGAACCCGCGCCGCATCCTCGAAATCGGCGTCGGCTCCGGCCTGTTGCTGTCCCGGCTCGCGCCGGACGCGGAGGAGTACTGGGCGACCGACTTCGCCGCCCCGGTGATCCGCAAGATCGGTGCGGAGCTGAGGAGCCGGGATCCCGAGATGGCCTCCCGGGTGGAACTGCGCTGCCGGCCCGCCGACGACCTGAGCGGCCTGCCCGCCGGCCACTTCGACACGATCGTCGTCAACTCCGTCATCCAGTACTTCCCGAGCATCGAGTACCTCACCGCCGTCATCGACGGCGCCATGGAGCTGCTCGCGCCCGGCGGCGCCCTGTTCGTCGGCGACGTCCGCAACCTGCGGCTCGCCCGCACCTTCCACACCGAGATCCAGCGCGCCCGGGGCACGGCGGAGGCCGACCTGGAGCGGTCGGTGGAGCGCGGGCTGCGCCTGGAGAAGGAACTCCTGGTCGACCCCGACTACTTCGCCACCCTGGGCTACGGCCTCGACCTGCGCACCAAGCGCGGCCGCCACCACAACGAGCTGACCCGGCACCGCTACGACGTCGTCCTGTACGCCGGTGAGCTGGACGTCCGCCTCGACGACGCACCGACGGTCGAGTGGACCACCGCCCACACCGTGGGCGAACTCGCCCGCGGCGGCTGGTCCTCCGAGGCCGTCGGCCAACTGCTGCACTCGAGCGCCCTGACGACCGGCCGGGTCGGCGACCGCCCGCGCGTCGAGCGGCCCGCCGCCCTGCGCGTGACCGGCATCCCCGACGGCCGCACCCGCGAGGACGGCGTCGACCCGGAGACCCTCCACGCGCTCGGAGAGACCGCCGGTTACCGCATGCTGACCACCTGGTCGGAGCGGACCGGCACCTACGACGCCGTCTTCCTCACCGAAGAGACCGCCGGACACCGGCTCGTCGGCGGCCTGTTCCGCCCCGGCGGCGGCAGCGCCCCCTACGCCAACGACCCCACCGCCGCCCGCGAGACCAGTGCCCTGGTCCGGCGGCTGCGCGAGGACCTCGGACGCGAACTGCCCGAGTACATGGTCCCGGCCGCCTTCGTCACCGTCGACGGCCTGCCCATGAACGCCAACGGCAAGCTGGACGTCCGCGCCCTGCCCGAGGCCGAACCCGCCGTCGCCCTCGGCGGCGGCCGCGGCCCCCGCACCCCGCAGGAGGAGGTGCTCTGCCGCCTGTTCGCGGAGGTGCTCGGGCTGCCCGAGGCCGGCGCCGAGGACAACTTCTTCGACCTCGGCGGCCACTCGCTGCTCGCCACCCGGCTGGTCAGCCGCGCCCGCACCGAACTGGGCGCCGAACTCGCCATCCGCGACCTCTTCGAGGCCCCTACCCCGGCCCGGCTCGCCTCCCGCGTCGGCGCGGCGAGCCCGGCCCGGCCGCCCGTCACCCCGGTGACCGACCGGCCCGCCCGGATCCCGCTGTCCCCGGCCCAGCGCCGGCTGCTGCTCGTGGAGCAGATCACCGGCAGCGGTGTCGCCTACAACTTCCCGCTGGTCTTCCGGCTGCGCGGCGACCTCGACACCGAGGCCCTGCACGCCGCCCTGCGGGACGTGGCCGCCCGCCACGAGGCGCTGCGCACGGTGTTCCCGGCCCACGACGGCGAGCCGTACCAGCGCATCGTCCCCGCCGAGGAGGCCCATCCGGCCCTCACCGTCGCCGAGGCCACCGAGGCGGCGCTGCCCGCGCTGATCGAGGCGGCCCAGCGCCGCCCCTTCGACCTCACGACCGAACTCCCGCTGCGCTGCGAGGTGTTCCGGCTGGCCGACGACGACCACGTGGTGGCGGTCGTCCTGCACCACATCACCACCGACGAGTGGTCCGACCGGCCGTTCCTCGCCGACCTCGGCACCGCCTACGCGGCCCGCCGCGCGGGTACGGCCCCGGAGTGGGCGCCGCTGCCCGTGCAGTACGCCGACTACACCCTGTGGCAGCGGGACCTGCTCGCGACCAGTGGTGAGACCCAGCTCGCCCACTGGCGGGACGCCTTGCGCGGGCTGCCCGACGAGCTGACCCTGCCCTCCGACCGGCCACGCCCGGCCGAGCCGACCGGCCGCGGCGGCAAGGTCCGCCTGGAGCTGCCCGCCGCCACCGGCCTCGCCCTGCGCGACCTCACGGCGGCCACCGGCACCAGCATGTTCATGCTGTTCCAGGCCGCCACCGCCGCCCTGCTGCAGCGGCTCGGCGCGGGCGACGACATCCCCCTCGGCGCGCCCATCGCGGGGCGCACCGACGAGGCGCTCGGCGACCTGGTGGGCTTCTTCGTCAACACCCTGGTGCTGCGCACCGACCTGTCCGGCGACGGACTGACGTTCCGTGAACTCCTCGGCCGGGTCCGGGAGTCGTCGCTGTCCGCCTTCGAGTACCAGGACCTGCCCTTCGACCGGGTGGTGGAGGCCCTCAACCCGCCCCGGGCGGCCGGCCGCAACCCGCTCTTCCAGGTCATGCTCGGCTACCACCACCGGCCCGACGGCGACCCCGACGTGCTGGGCCTGGCCACCGAGTGGTTCGACATGGACACCGGCATGGCCAAGTTCGACCTGCACTTCACGTACGTCGACGAGGCCGACCGCGTGGTCCTGCTCCTGGAGTACGCCACCGACCTCTTCGACCACGGCACCGCCGAGGCCCTGGCCGACCGCGCGGCCCGGCTCCTCGCCCACGCCGCCGCCGAACCGGACGCCCTGCTCGGGGACCTCGACCTCCTCGACGAGGACGAGCGGACCCGCGTCCTCACGGGCTGGAACGACACCGCCCGGCCCGTCCCGGCTCTGACGCTCCCCGAGCTGTTCCGCGCCCAGGCGGCCCGCACCCCCGACGCCACCGCCCTCGTCTTCGAGGAGCAGCGGCTCACCTACGCCGAGCTGGACGCCCGGGTCGAGCACACCGCCCGGGTCCTCGCCGGGCTCGGCGCCGGCCCGGAGCGGACCGTCGCCGTCGCCCTGCCGCGCTCGGTCGACCTCGTCGTCGCCCTCCTCGCCACGCACCGCGCCGGTGCCGCCTACCTGCCGCTGGACCCGGACTACCCGGCCGACCGACTCGCCCTCATGGTCGAGGACGCCCGCCCGGTGTGCGTCGTCCGCGACGCCCTGCCCACCGGCCCGGAGGCGGCGCTCCCGACGTCGTACGACCCCCGGCACCCGGCCTACGTCATCTACACCTCGGGCTCCACCGGCCGCCCCAAGGGCGTCACCGTCCCGCACGAGGGCATCGCCAACCGCCTGCTGTGGATGCAGGACACCTACCGCCTCGGCGCCGACGACCGCGTGCTGCAGAAGACGCCGGCCGGCTTCGACGTGTCGGTGTGGGAGTTCTTCTGGCCGCTGATCACCGGCGCCACGCTGGTCGTTGCTCGGCCCGAGGGCCACCGCGACCCCGCCTACCTGGCCGCGCTGATCCGGGAACAGGACGTCACCACCGTCCACTTCGTGCCGTCCATGCTCCAGCTCTTCCTGGAGGAGCCGACGGCCGCCGGCTGCACCGGCCTGCGCCGCGTGCTGTGCAGCGGCGAGGCGCTTCCGGCTGCCCTCACCCGCCGCTTCCACGAGGTTCTCGACGCTCGGCTGCACAACCTCTACGGCCCCACCGAGGCGTCCGTGGACGTCACGGCGATCGAGATCGGCCCCGGCGCGACCGCCGTCCCCATCGGCCGCCCGGTCTGGAACACCCGCCTGTACGTCCTCGACGCCGGTCTGCGCCCGGTGCCGCCCGGGGTTCCGGGCGAGCTGTACCTGGCGGGCGTGCAGCTGGCGCGCGGCTATCTGGAGCGGCCCGGCCTGACCGCCGAGCGGTTCGTCGCCGACCCGTACGGTCCGGCGGGGACCCGCATGTACCGCACGGGCGACCTGGCCCGCTGGACGGCGGACGGCACGGTCGAGTACCTCGGCCGCACCGACGACCAGGTGAAGGTGCGCGGCTTCCGCGTCGAGCCCGGCGAGATCGAGGCCGTGCTCGCCGCCCACCCGTCCGTCGCACACGCCACGGTCACCGTGCACGGCCAGACGCTCGTCGCCTACGTCGTCCCCGCCACCGGCCCGGTGGTGGACGCGACCGCCCTGCGCGCCCACGCCGCCGCCGTACTCCCCGCCCACATGGTCCCGGCCGCCTACGTCACCCTCGACGCGTTGCCGCTCACCCCGAACGGCAAGCTCGACCGCAAGGCCCTGCCCGCCCCCGAGTTCACCACGGGCCCGGCCGACGGCACCGCGCCGCGCACCCCGCGCGAGGAGATCCTCGCCGCCCTGTTGGCCGACGTCCTCGGCCGCGAACGGGTCGGCGCGGACGACGACTTCTTCGCGTTCGGCGGCCACTCGCTGCTCGCCATGCGCCTGGTCAGCCGCGTCCGCACCGCACTCGGTACGGAACTGACGGTCCGTGACGTCTTCGAGGCGCCGACGGTGGCCCTCCTCGCCGCCCGCACCGACACGTCCGCCGCCGGGTCGTCCGCCGCCGGGGCGCGTCCCGCACTCGCCGGCTCCCGCCCGCACCCCGCGCTGCTGCCGCTGTCCTCCGCCCAGCGGCGCCTGTGGCTGCTCGCGCAGGTCGACGGCGCGAGCACGGCGTACAACCTCCCCTCCGCCTGGCGGCTGACCGGCGCCCTCGACCGGGACGCCCTCCAGGCCGCCCTGGACGACGTGGCCGCCCGGCACACCCCGTTGCGCACCGTCTTCCCGGCGGTCGACGGGGTCCCGTACCAGCGGATCCTGGCGGAGGTCCGAGTCCCGCTGGATTCGGCCCCGTTGGAGGAGCTGGCCGACCGGGCCGCGCACGTCTTCGACCTGGAGCGCGAACTCCCCCTCCGCGCCACCCTGTTCGAGACCGGCCCCGGCGAACACGTCCTGCTGCTCCTCCTCCACCACATCGCCACCGACGAGTGGTCCGACCGGCCGCTGCTCGCCGACCTCGCCACCGCCTACGCGGCCCGCACCGCCGGGCACGCCCCCGACTGGGCGCCGCTGCCCGCGAGTTACGCCGACTACACGCTCTGGCAGCGCGACCTGCTGGCCGCGACCGAGCCGGAGCTGCTCGCCCACTGGACCGAGACCCTGCGCGGGCTGCCCGCCGAGCTGAACCTGCCCACCGACCGGCCGCGCCCCGCCGAGCCCACCGGGCGCGGCGGCACCACCGGCTTCACCGTCCCGCTCGCCCTGGCCGGCGCCCTGCGCGGCCTGGCCCGCACCCACGGCGTCAGCATGTTCATGGTGGCCCAGGCCGCGGTGGCCGCGCTGCTGCACCGGCTCGGCGCCGGGGACGACATCCCGCTCGGCGCCCCGGTGTCCGGGCGGACCGACGAGGCACTCGAAGACCTGGTCGGGTTCTTCGTCAACTCCCTGGTCCTGCGCACCGACCTGACAGGCGACCCCACCTTCGGTGAGCTGCTCGCCCGGGTCCGGGACACCGACCTGGCCGCCTTCCAGCACCAGGACCTGCCCTTCGAACGGCTGGTGGAGACCCTCAACCCCGAACGCTCCCTGGCCCGGCACCCGTTGTTCCAGGTGATGGTCGTCCACCTCGCGGGACAGGGCGAGGCACCCGCACTGCCCGGCCTGACCGCCCGCCGCGAGACCGTCGGGCAGGACAGCGCCAAGTTCGACCTCAGCTTCGACTTCGTCGAGCAGGGCGAGCGCATCGACGGCTGGATCGAGTACAGCGCCGACCTCTTCGACGAGCCGACCGCCGAACTCCTCGCCCGCCGCCTGGAGTCCCTGCTGGCCCAGGTCGCCGCCGACCCCGGCCGCCGCGTCGGCACCCTCGACGTCCTGCACGGGGACGAGCGGGCCCGCGTCCTCACCGGCTGGAACGACACCGCCCGGCCCGTCCCGGACCTCACCCTCCCCGAACTGTTCCGCGCCCAGGTCGCCCGGACTCCCGCCGCCACGGCCCTCGTCTTCGAGGGCACCGTACTCACCTACGCCGAACTCGACCAGCGCGTCGAGCGGCTCGCCCACACCCTCGCCGCGCACGGCGCCCGCGCCGAGACGACCGTCGCCGTCGCCCTGCCGCGCTCAGCCGCCCTCGTGGTGACCCTGCTCGCCGTGCACCGCGCGGGCGCCGCGTACCTGCCCCTCGACACCGGCTACCCGGCCGAGCGGCTGGCGTACACGCTCACCGACGCCCGCCCGGCCTGCCTGGTCACGGGAGCGGACGTGGCCGTTCCGGACACCGGCGTACCCCGCCTCACGGTGACCGCCGACGGCATCCCGGACCAGCCCGCCGACGCCCCGCTGCCCACCTCCTACGACCCCCGCCACCCCGCCTACGTCATCTACACCTCCGGCTCCACCGGCCGCCCCAAGGGCGTCACCGTCCCGCACCGGGGGATCACCAACCGGCTGCTGTGGATGCAGGACACCTACCGCCTCGACGCGGCCGACCGCGTGCTGCAGAAGACCCCGGCTGGCTTCGACGTGTCGGTCTGGGAGTTCTTCTGGCCGCTGATCACCGGCGCCACGCTGGTCGTCGCCCGGCCCGAGGGCCACCAGGACCCGGCCTACCTGGCCGGCCTGATCCGGCGCGAGCGCGTCACCACGGCCCACTTCGTGCCGTCCATGCTGCGCGCCTTCCTCGACGAGCCGGCCGCCGCCGACTGCACCGGCCTCCGCCAGGTGATGTGCAGCGGCGAGGCCCTGCCCCTGCCGCTGGCGGCCCGGTTCCACCACGTCCTGCCGGACACCCGCCTGCACAACCTCTACGGTCCCACCGAGGCGTCCGTCGACGTGACCGCGACCGAGATCGTCCCGGGCGCGACGGGCGTCCCCATCGGCCGCCCGGTCTGGAACACCCGCGCCCATGTCCTCGACGCGGGTCTGCGTCCGGTGCCGCCCGGTGTCGCGGGGGAGCTGTACCTGGCGGGCGTGCAGCTGGCACGCGGCTATCTGGAGCGGCCCGGCCTGACCGCCGAGCGGTTCGTGGCCGACCCGTACGGTCCGGATGGGGCCCGCATGTACCGAACCGGCGACCTGGCCCGCTGGACGGCCGACGGTGAGCTGGAGTACCTCGGCCGCACCGACGACCAGGTCAAGCTGCGCGGCTTCCGGATCGAGCTCGGCGAGATCGAGAGCGTGCTCGCCGCACACCCGGCCGTCGCGCACGCCACCGTCGTGATGCGGGACGAACGGCTCGTCGCGTACGTGGTGCCCACCGGCCCCGGCGCGGACTCCGCCGAACTGCGCGCCCACACCGCCCGCTCGCTGCCCGACCACATGGTCCCGGCCGCCGTCGTCACCCTCGACGCCCTCCCGCTCACCCCGAACGGCAAGCTGGACCGCAGGGCCCTGCCCGCCCCGGACTTCGCCGCGGAGGTGACCGACAGCCGGCCGCGGACCCCGCTGGAGGAGACCCTCGGCACCCTCGTCGCCGAGGTGCTCGGCCTCGAACGGGTCGGTGTGGACGACGACTTCTTCGCCCTCGGCGGGGACAGCATCGTCGCCATGCAACTGGTCGCCCGGGCCCGTGCCGCCGGGCTGGCGTTCAGCCCGCGCGACGTGTTCCGGCACAAGTCGGTGGCGGGGCTGGCCGCGGTGGCGACCACCGCCACGTCCGGGGACCGGGCCAGGGAAACCGTCCTCCTCGACCTCACCGACGCCGAACGCGCCGACGTCGCCGCCCTGCCCGCCGGCACCGACGTGCTGCCCCTCTCCCCGCTCCAGGCCGGACTGCTCTTCCACGCGGCCCTGGACTCCGGCGACGACGGCCCGGACGTCTACACCGTCCAGATCACCTACGACCTCGAAGGCCCCGTCGACGCCGACCGGCTGCGCACCGCCGCACAGGACCTGCTCGACGCCCACGAGAACCTGCGCAGCGGCTTCCGGTACCTGTCCTCCGGACGCCCGGTGGCCGTCGTACCACGCACCGCCGTACTGCCCTGGCGACAGCTCGACGTCGCTGATGGCGACGGTGCGGCCTGGACCCGGCTGCTCGGGCAGGAGCGGCGCCGGTTCGACCCCGAACGCCCGCCGCTGCTGCGCCTGTTGCTGGCCCGTACCGGCCCGGACCGGCACCGCCTGGTGCTCTCGCACCAGCACCTGCTCCTCGACGGCTGGTCGCTGCCGCTGCTCACCGCCGAGCTGTGGGCGCGTTACGAGGGCCGCACCCCGGCCCCGCCCGCCCCCTACCGGGAGCACCTGCGGCTGCTGGCCGCCCAGGACCCGGCCGTCTCCGCCGCCGCCTGGACCGAGACGCTCACCGGCCTCGCCGAACCCACCCGGCTCGCGCCCGCCGACCCCGACCGGGCCGCCGCCGTCCCGCACACCCACACCGTGGAGCTGGACGCCGGCCGCACCGCGGAGCTGGAGGCGTTCGCCCGGCGCGCGGGCGTCACCGTCAACACCCTCGTGCAGGCGGCCTGGGGCGTGCTCCTCGGCCGGCTCACCGGGCGCGACGACGTGGTGTTCGGCGCCACCGTCGCGGGCCGCTCGCCCGAACTCCCCGGCGCCGAGGCGATGATCGGCCTGTTCATCAACACCGTCCCGGTCCGGGTGCGGATTCGCCCCGAGGAGAGCACGGCCGCCCTCCTCGAACGGGTCCAGGACGAGCAGTCCCGGCTCATCGCCCACCAGCACCTCGGCCTCGCCGACATCCAGCGCATCGCCGGACTCGGCGAACTCTTCGACACGCTCGTGGTGTTCGAGTCGTACCCGGTGGCGGAACCCGACCAAGACGCAGGTGACGCACCGCGCGCCACGGTCCGCGAGCACGCGGACTCCACCCACTACCCCCTCGCCTGGGCGGTCGAGCCCGCCGAACGGCTGCGGGTGACCGCCGAGTTCCGCCCCGACCTGTTCGAGGCGGCCACCGTACGACGGATCACGGACGCCCTGACCGGCCTGCTGACCGGCATGGCCGCCGACCCCGGTCGCCCCGTCGGCCGCCTCGACCTGCTCGGCTCCGCCGACCGGTACACCGTCCTGGAGACCTGGAACGACACCGCCCTCCCGGCCGCCGAACGCCTCGGCACGGTACCGGCGCTGTTCGCCGCCCAGGCCGCCGCCACTCCGGACGCGGTCGCCGTCACCGACGGCCGCACCACCTGGACCTTCGCCGAACTCGACGCCCGTAGTAACGAGTTGGCGCGCGTCCTGGCCGGGCACGGCGCCGCACCCGAGCGGATCGTGGCCCTCGCCCTGCCCCGCACCGCCGACCACATCGCCGCGATCCTCGCCGTGATGAGGGCGGGCGCCGCCTATCTGCCCCTCGACCCCGAGCTGCCCGAGGCCCGCCTCACCAGCATGCTCGCCGACGCCCGCCCGGTGCTCGTCCTGGCCACCACCGAGACCGCCGCGGGCCTGCCCGCCACCGAGACCCCCGTCCTGCTCCTCGACGCCCCTAAGGACGGTCCGCCGGACGACCTGCCGGACGACCTCCCGCAGGCCGAACCCACCGCCCCCGGCCCCGACCACCCCGCCTACGTCATCTACACCTCCGGCTCCACCGGCCGCCCCAAGGGCGTCGTCGTCACCCAGCGCGGAGTCGCCAACCTCTTCCACAGCCACCGCCACGACCTGCACGACCTCGCCAAGGAGCGCACCGGGCGGCGCCACCTGCGGGTCGGGCACGCCTGGTCGTTCTCCTTCGACGCCTCCTGGCAGCCGCAGCTCTGGCTCCTCGACGGACACGCCCTGCACATCGCCGACGACGACACCCGCCGTGACCCCGAGCTCCTCGCCGGGTTCATCCGCGACCTGGGCATCGACTTCATCGAGGTCACCCCGTCCCTGCTCGCCCGGATGGCCGACAGCGGCCTGATCGGGCCCGGCGGCGACTGCCCGCTCGCGGTGGTCGGCTTCGGCGGCGAGGCCGTGCCCGAGTCGCTGTGGCAGCGGCTCGCCGCGCTCCCCGACACCGAGGCGGTCAACCTGTACGGCCCCACCGAGGCCACCGTCGACGCCCTCGTCGGCCGGGTCGGCGACAGCGCCCGCCCGGTCGTCGGCCGCCCCGTCCACCACTCCCGGGCCTACGTCCTGGACACCGCCCTGCGCCCGGTCCCGCCCGGCGTCACCGGCGAGCTGTACCTGTCCGGACCGGGCCTGGCCCGCGGCTACCTCGGCCGGCCCGACCTCACCGCCGAACGCTTCGTCGCCGACCCCTTCGGGCTGCCGGGGGAGCGGATGTACCGCACCGGCGACCTGGCCCGCTGGACCGAGGACGGACTGCTCGAATTCGCCGGCCGCACGGACGACCAGGTGAAGATCCGCGGCTACCGCGTCGAACTCGCCGAGATCGAGGCCGCGTTGGACACCCACCCGGCGGTCGCGCAGAGCGTCGTCGTGACCCGCGAACACCGGCCCGGAGTACGGCAGCTGATCGCCTACGCGGTCTCGGACGAAGTCGACGGCACGGATGGCGCGGACGGCGCGGAGTTGCGCGCCCATGCCGCCGCCCGCCTCCCCGACTACATGGTCCCGGCCGCCGTGGTCGTCCTGGAGCGGCTGCCGCTGCTCTCCAACGGCAAGCTCGACCGGGCCGCCCTGCCCGCCCCGGACTTCACCGCGGCGGGCGGCGGCCGGGCCCCGGAGAACGACACCGAGCGCATCCTGCGCGACCTGTTCGCGGACGCCCTCGGGCTGCCCGCCGAGGCGATCGGCACGGACGACGACTTCTTCGCCTTCGGCGGGGACAGCATCGTCGCCATGCAGCTCGTCGCCCGCGCCCGGTCGGGCGGCCTGCGGGTCACCCCGCGCCAGATCCTCCAGCACCGCACGGTCGCCGCCCTCGCCGCCGTCGCCGTCCCGCTGGGCACGGGCGACCGGCAGGCCACGCACGACGACGGCACCGGCACCGTCCCGCTCACCCCGATCATGCGCGCCCTGCTCGACCGCGGCGGCCCCGTCGCCGCCTACCACCAGGCGGCCCTGCTGCGCACCCCGGCGGACCTCACCGAACCCGGCCTGCTGACCGTGCTCGGGGCGCTCGCCGCCCGGCACGACATGCTCCGGGCCCGGCTCGTCCGCACCCCCGAGGCCACGCTGTCGGTGCCCGCAGCTGGCGGCACCGACGTACGGACCTGGCTCACCCGGGTCGACGTACGCGAGGCAGCCACGGACGAGAGCGCGCTGCGGGACGCCATCACCCGCCACGCGCCGACGGCTCTGGCGGGGCTCGACCCCGAGGCCGGGGCGATGGTGCGGGCGGTCTGGTTCGACGCCGGACCCGACCACCCCGGGCGGCTGCTGCTCCTCGTCCACCACCTGGTGGTCGACGGCGTCTCCTGGCGGGTACTGCTGCCCGACCTGGCCACTGCCTGGGCGGCCGTCCGCGGCGGCCGTACCCCCGAACTGGCGCCGGTGGAGCTGTCGTTCGCCCGCTGGTCGCGGCTGCTCGGCGCCCGGGCCTGCGAACCGGCTGCCGAGGACGAGCTGCCCTGGTGGAGCTCCGTCCTCGCCGAGGGCGCCGATCTGCCGCTGCCCCGCCCTCTCGACCCGGCCCGGGACACCGTCGCCACGACCCGCTACCTGTCCCTCTCCCTGCCCGCCGCCGTCACCGGCCCCCTGCTCAGCCGGGTCCCGGCCGCCTTCGGGGCGAGCGTCAACGACGTCCTGCTCACCGCGTTCGCCCTGGCCGTCGGCGACTGGCGGGCCCGGACCCTGGGCGCCGAGCAAGCCGGCGGTCCGGTCCTGGTCGACCTGGAAGGCCACGGCCGCGAGGAGGAACTCGCGGGCGACGCCGACCTGTCCCGCACGGTCGGCTGGTTCACCAGCGTCGTCCCGGTACGGCTCGACCCCGGTGCGTCCGGCCCGGAGGCCCTGGCCGGCGGACCCGCCCTCGACGCGGCCGTGGCCCGGATCCGCGACCACCTCACCGCCCTGCCGGTGGCCGGCATCGGTCACGGCCTGCTGCGCCGCCTCAACCCCGCGACCGGCCCGCTCCTCGCCGAACTCGCCGAGCCGCAGATCGAGTTCAACTACATGGGCCGCTTCGACCGTCCCGCGGCCGCCGACTGGTCCTACGCCACCGAGGAGGACGCCGCCGACCTCGACGCCGACGCCGGCATGCCGATGTCCCACACGCTCACCCTCAACGCCCTCACCGAGGACCGCCCCGAAGGACCGGAACTCAGCGCCCACTGGGCCTACGCGGCCGGACTCCTCTCCGAGGACGCGGTCAGGGAGCTGGCCGGGACCTGGTTCCGGGCGCTGGAGGCACTGGTGGCACGCGCGGACGAACTGAACTGACCGACCGCACCGCCCGCACCCACCGAACAGACGAACAGACCGAAAGGCAAGGACCCGCTGACATGAGCAACCCGTTCGAGAACCCCGACGGCGTCTACTCCGTACTCGTCAACGACGAGGGCCAGTACAGCCTGTGGCCCGACTTCGTGGACGTACCGGCCGGCTGGACGGTCGTGCACGGCCCGGCGGCTCGGCAGGAGTGCCTGGACCACATCGAGACGCACTGGACGGACATGCGGCCCAAGAGCCTCGTGGACGGCTCCTGACAGACAAGTGAAGGGGGTGGATCCGGGAGACCGGATCCACCCCCTTCACTTGTCTGCGTTACGACGCCGGCTGCTCCACCTTCGTGGCCGTCTTGCCGTCCACCGCCGCCGCCAGCTGCGGCACCAGACGGTCCAGGACGTAGGGGATGCTCAGCACGGTCGACAGGGACACCGCGTTGCCGTAGTCGCTGGTCTCCTTGATGTAGACCTCACGGCCCTGCTTCACCACGTTCAGATCGCCGTAGACCGGGTCACTGTGCAGCTTGGTGACCGACGTGGTGGTGTCCGGCGCGATCCACACGGCCACGTCCTGGTCGAGCAGGTCGTAGCGTTCCTTGCTGATCTGGGCGCCGAACTGGTCCCCGATCACCTTGTCGAGGTCCTTGGGCAGTTCGAAGCCGAGGTCGGACAGGAGCCGGGAGCGCGGGTCCTGGCTGCCGTAGACGAACACTCCCTGGTACGGCGTGGCCATGACCGCCGTGGCCTTGGCGAACGCGGGGTTGGCCTTCTCGGCCGCCGCGAACTTGGCCTCCACGCCCGACACCAGCGTCTTGGCCTCGTCCGCCTTGCCGAGCGCCTGCCCGATCTCCTCGGTCTGCTGCTGCCACGGCACGCCGTAGTCGTTGTACTGCTTCGGCTGGGCCACGACCGGCGCGAACTTCGACAGGCTCTCGTACTGGGCCTTGGTCAGGCCCGAGTACACCGCGAGGATCAGGTCCGGCTTGAGCGCGGCGATCTTCTCCACCTGGGGGCCGGTGCCGGTGTCCTTGAGCACGGTCGGCGCGGCCGCGCTGCCCAGCTTGTCCTGGGCCCAGGGGCCGATCGCCCCCTTGTAGCCGCCCAGCCACTCGGTGGTGCCGACCGGGACCTTGCCGAGGGCGAGGACGGCGTCCTGGTCGGTGAGGCCGACCGTCACGATCCGCTTGGGTTCGGACTTGATGGTCGTACTGCCGAACTTGTGGGCGATCGTCACGGGGTACGCGCCGGCGGACGAGTCCTTCGCCGCGGACGAGGACGAACCGGAGTCGCTGTCGGAGTCGGTGGAGCCGCAGGCGACCGCCGTCGCCGTGAGCAGGAGTACGGAGGCGAGCAGGCCGGTGAGCCTGGACACTCTGGTGGCGCGGGGCATCGGCTGATCCTTCTGGTCTTGGCCGTTCTCGGCTGTTCTCGGTTCTGGGTTCGGCGGGGGCGGCTTGGCTTTTTGGAAATCGGTGGGTATCGGGGGAAATCAGTGGGGAGCGGCAGGGGAGCGGTGGTCGGACCAGGCCTGCCACAGGGCGGCGTACCGGCCCCGGGCGGCGAGGAGTTCGCCGTGGCTGCCTTCCTCCACCACCCGGCCGTCGCTGAGCACGACCACCCGGTCGGCCGCGGCGGCCTGGCTGAGGCGGTGCGCCACGACCAGTGCGGTACGGCCCCGCAGCGCCTGCTCGGCGGCCTCGTCGAGCAGCCGGGCGCCGGAGCTGCCCGCCTCGGCGGTCGCTTCGTCGAGCACGACGACCGGCGGATCGGCCAGCAGCAGGCGGGCCAGGGCGAGTTGCTGGGCCTGGTCGGCGGTGAGCCGGTGCCCGCCGTCGCCGACGACCGTGTCCAGCGCCTCCGGCAGCGCCTCGGCCCAGCCGAGGGCGCCCACCGTGGCCAGCGCGTCCCGGAGTTCCCCGTCGCTCGCGTCCGGGCGGGCCAGGCGCAGGTCGTCGGCGAGCGGGCCGGCGAAGACGTGCACCTCCTGGGTGACGAGCCCCACCAGGCGGCCGGAGCCGTCCGGTTCGGCGCCGCCCACGTCGACCCGGCCGGCCTCCGGGCGGTGCAGTCCCGCCACCAGCCGGGCCAGGGTCGTCTTGCCCGCGCCCGTGGTGCCGACCAGTGCGACCCGTTCCTTGGGCCGCACCTCCAGGTCGACGCCGTGCAGTACCGGACGGCCGGGCACGTACGCGTGCGAGACCCCGGTCAGCGTCACGGTCGGATCGCCCGCCCCGGCGGTCGTACGGCCGTCCGTGTGCTCGTCGGCGGCGGTCGTACGGCCGTCCGTGTGCTCGTCGGCGGCGGGCGCCGGCTCGTCGACGACCCCGACCAGCCGGGCCAGTCCCGCCGTCGCCGACTGGGCGTCGTCAAGGAGTACCAGCGCGGTGTTGACCGGCCCGAAGAGGCTGTGGAAGTACAGCGCGGCGGCCGTCGCCGTACCGACCGAGGCGGAACCGGACCGCACCAGCAGGAACCCGGTGACCAGCACGGCGGCGAGGCCCACGTACTCGGCGATGTGCAGCCTGCTGTAGAAGCGCAGCACCAGCCGCACCCCGCGCATCGTCAGCTCCACCGCCGCCCGCGAGCGCTCGGTGACCTGGCGGGTGTGGTCGTCCTGGAGCCGGTACGCCCGCACCGTCCGGGCCCCGCCGATGGTGTCCAGCAACTGCTGCTGCTGGGCCCCGGTGGCGATCCGCTCCTTCGCGTACAGGGGCACGGCGTTGCGCACGTACCAGCGGGCGGTGTGCGCCTGCACGGGCACCGCGAGCAGCGCGGCCAGCAGGAACCGCCAGTCCAGCAGGGCGAGGGCGGCCAGCGTCAGGACGATCGACAGGCCGGAGCGGGCCAGTTCGGGCAGGGCGGTGCGGACCGCGTCGGCGACCCGGGAGACGTCCCGGGTGACCCGGGCGTTGAGGTCGCCGGAGCCCGCCCGCTCCAGCCGCTCCAGCGGCAGCGACAGGGCGCGTTCCACGAACAGTTCGCGCAGCCGGGCGAGCGCGGTCTCGCCGAGCCGGGACACGAGGGACATGCCCAGTGCGGTGGTGACGCCCTGCACCGCGGCGACCCCGGCGAGCGCGAGGACGGGCCAGGTCAGCGCGTCGGGGGAGCGGTGCTCGGTGACCACGTCCACGATGTGCCCGAGCAGCGGCTGGGTGAGCAGTCCGACGGCCGTGGCGAGCGTCATGGCACCGAAACCGGCGGCCGCCAGCTTCCGGTCGGGGCGCAGGAGTTCGCGTACGGCCGCCCGGGTGCGGGCGGGCGTGGCGGTGGGCAGCAGGTCGCTTTCGGCGCCGCCCGGCCCTGCGGTGACGTCCGGCCCCGCGGTGGTGTCCGTCATGCCAGTACCGCCGTCCGGTAGGTCTCATGGGTCCGGGCGAGTTCCGCGTGGGTGCCCTCGGCGCCGACCCGGCCGCCGTCCAGCAGCACCACCCGGTCGGTGACGGCGAGCAGTGCCGGGCTGTTGGTCACCACGACCGTCGTACGGCCCTGCCTGAACTCCCTGAGTCCCTCGGCGATCCGGGCCTCGGTGACCGCGTCCACGGCGGTCGTCGGGTCGTGCACGACCAGGACGGGGGGGCCGGCGCGCAGGGCCCGCGCCAGCAGGACGCGCTGCCGCTGCCCGCCGGACAGCGAACGCCCGCCCTCGCCCACCCCGGTGGCCGCGCCGCGCGGCAGCGAGCGGACCACCTCGTCGGCGCCGGCGGCGGCCATGGCACGTGCCGTCAGAAGGTCGTCGTGCGCGTCCGCCGGGACCACGTTGTCGGCGAGGGATCCCTCGAACAGCGCGGCGTCGTGGGCGGCGACCAGCACCGCGGCCCGCAGCCGGGCCGGGTCCAGCCGGGTCAGCGGCACGCCGTCCAGCTCGACCGAGCCCGACTCCGGGTCGGCCTCCCGGCCCAGGCAGCTCAACAGGGCCTCGGCGCAGGCCGGATCGGTCACCGCGATCCCGGTCAGCCGCCCGGCGGGCACCTCGAGGTCCAGACCGTGGAGGCCGCCGAGCCGTACCCCACGCAGCCGCAGCTCCCCGCGCACCGCGTCCGGAACCGGTTCCTCGCCGCCCGTGACGGCGGGTCCGGCGGAGAGCACCTCGGCGATCCGGGCGGCGGAGGCACGGCCCTGTGCCAGTTCGGCGTTGACCCAGGCGAACGTCTCCAACGGCCCAAGCAGGAACAGCGCGAGCCCCACCGCCGAGACCAACTGGCCGAGCGTGAGGGAGCCGTCGAGGGCCAGCCGGCCGCCCACCCAGGCGATCAGCGCGATGAACCCGCCGGTGAGGGCCAGCACGAGCCCGGTCTGCCAGGACTCGGCCCGCGCCGCGCGCAGGGTGGCCGCGAGGGAGACCTGGCTGGTACGGCGGTAACGCTCGACCGCGGCCCGCTGCGCACCCAGCCCCTTCAGCACCCGCAGCCCGGCCACGAGATCGGCCGCGACCCCCGCCGCGCCCGCGGCCCGGTCCTGCTCGGCCTCGCTGCGCCGCTCCAGGGGCTTGCTGAGCAGATGCCCGAGCCACAGCAGCACGGGCGTGCCCAGCAGCACGATCAGACCGAGCGGCACGGACGTCAGCAGCAGCGCCACCGCGCTGACGGTGATGCCGGCGACGGCCGAAACCCCGCTCATCAGCGCCATGTTGACCGCCCCGACGCGCTTGGCGTCCTCGGTGGCGACGTTGGCCAGCTCACCGGAGAGCCGGTCCGACCCGGCCCCGCCCCGCGGGTCGAGCACCCGGCGCACGACCGCCAGCCGGAGCTCGTGGGCGGCCTCCTCGGCCCCGCGCTCCCCGGCCCGCGCGCCCAGCCGGAAACTCCACGACAGGCACACGTACAAGACGGCCAGCACGGCCAGCCACAGCACCAGCCGCCCGGCGTCCTGCCCGGCCACGGCCTGGTCGACGACGACACCGATGAGCACGGGGACCAGGGCCTCCCCGAGTTGGTGCACGCTCCCGAGCGCCGCACCGAGAGCGACCCGCCGCCCCTGCCCTCTGACCGAGCCGGCCAGGACATCCCGCCCCGACAGTTCCCCTGATCCCACCGGCCACCCTCCGGAAGCGGTCAACTTAGGCAAGGCTACTCTAAGTAAATGTGGTGGCGTCAATCCCCGTATCCCCACCGCGCCTTGCCGCCACCGCCCTCCGCGAGCCGTGCCTGCGGCACCTACGATGGGGCGCATGGGGTCGGTGACCAGAGATGAGCAGGGCGAGCCGACGCGGGAGACGGCCGCGGCGCCCGCCGGTGTGGCGTCTGCCAACGCAGTGCCCGCCGAAGTGGTCCCCGCCGACGTGACGCCCGTGTTCGACCCGGTCTCGGCCTCCTGGGTGCGGGGCCTGTCGTCGACCGGGGCCGCCTACGAGCAGACCTGCACCCGGCTGCACGGCGAGCTGCTGCGGATCGCCAGACGGGAACTGGCCAGGCGGCGCTCCCGGTACGGCTTCGACGGCCCCGAGGTCGACGACCTCGCCCACCAGGCCGCCGCCGACGCCCTCCTCGCCATCACCAGGAAGGTCGGCGACTTCCGCGGGGAGAGCCGGTTCACCACCTGGGCCTACCGGTTCGTCGTCCTGGAGGTCTCGGCGAAGATCGGCCGCCACTTCTGGCGCACCGGGCGGGTGGAACTCGACGGCGAGGACTGGGACCGGCTGCCCGACCGGCTCGGCGCCGACCCCGCGGACTCGTCCGAGGCACGCGCCCTGGCCGCAGCCGTGCGCGCGGCGGCCGACCAGGTACTGACCCGCCATCAACGCAGGGTCTTCGTGTCGCTGGTCCTCGACGCCGTACCGCTGGACACGCTGGTCCTGGAACTCGGCACCAGCCGGAACGCCGTCTACAAGGCGATGTTCGACGCCCGGCGCAGGCTGCGCGACCATCTCGTGGCGCAGGGCTATCTGGACGTGATCCCCGGGAGGCGGTCATGACGGAGCCGGACCGGCTCTCCGCGCGGGCGTCGCTGGAGCGCTTCCTGACCACGGACCCGAGGGACGTGGGCTGCGACGAGGCGCTGCGCGTGCTCCATGTGTACGTGGAACTCAAGGCCGCCGGGGGCGATCCCGAGCGGCACTGGCCGGGCGTCGCGGCGCACCTGCTCGCCTGCGGCCCCTGCGACGACGACTACCACGGGCTGCTCGCCGCCGTGCTGGGGACCTGAACCCGGCCCCGGCACGACGGCGAGCGGCCTGCCGTCAGGAGGCGGCGATGCCCTCGCCGCCGACGGCGTCGGGGACGACGACCGAACCCACCCGGGTCAGGGAGCCGTCGCCGTTCACGCGGAACTCGTCGACGCCGCCCTCCTTGCCGGTCTGGACGTACAGGAAGCGGCCGTCCGAGGAGACGTCGGCGTCCACCGTGCCGGCGCCGGTCGCGGTGGTGCCGACCGCCGTGAGCGTGCCGTCCGTGCCGACCCGGAGGCCCGACAGCGTGCCGCTGCCCGCGTTGGAGGCGTAGACGCGCGCGCCGTCCCGGGCGATCCAGCAGGTCGCCGCCTGACCGGTCGCCACCTCCGAGACCTTGGTCAGCCGCAGGTCGGCGCCGATCCGGAAGGTGGCCACCGAGTTGGTGCCCGCCTCGGTCACCACCAGCCGCCCCCGGGCGTCGAAGGTGAAGCCGAAGGGGACCGCGCCCGGGGTGGCGGTGACCACGGGCCGGGCCGCGATGCCGGACCGGTGCACCGGGAACACGTCTACGGTGTTGGCGCCGGCCTTCGTGGTCACCACCAGCGCACGGCCGTCCGGGGTGAAGGCGAGCTGCCCCGGGGTGTGCGTGAACTGGGGCGTGGCGGCCGGGTCCAGGCCGAGGGAGCGGTGCCAGGAGGCCACCTTCACCAGCGAGCCGTGCACGTTCCGGAAGCCCTGTACGGAGCCGCCGCCGAGCGCGTTGAGCACGTACACAAGGTCGCCGTGGACGGCCACGCTCACCGGGAAGTCGCCACCGGACGAGACGACCTGACGACGGATCAGCTTGTCGCCCCGGACCGAGAACACCGTGACCGTGTCGCTGCCGGCGTTCACGGCGTACAGCAGACCGTGCGCCCTGTCATACGTCAGCGACCCCTGCGAGGCGAGGTGGTCGACCGCCGAGCCGTCGAGGACACCGCCCAGCCCGCCGGTCCGGTACACACCGCTCTGGTGCAGCGTGCCGTCCGCGGCACGGCTGTAGACCACCACGGCGTTGCCCGCCACGCCGTCGGTCTGGACGAACACGGCTCCGTGGGCGCCGCCCGGGTACGCCGAGGCGGATCCGGCGCCCAGGGCGAGAGACGCCCCGGCGGCCACCATCACGGCGACCGCCGCGACGGCCTTCGACCTCATGCCCACCGTCTTCATGTCCACCGTCTTCATGTCCATCGCCATGTTCCTGCGCTCCTGTCGACGCGGCGGCCTCGGCCGCCGGCACTGGTGCGAGACCTGCTTCGGCCTCACACCAGATCCGCGTCGAGGGCGCCGCCGACCTTTCCGCACCCGGCCCCCACGAAAGATCTCCGTAAGAACTCGGCACCGGGACAGGAGGACGGCGGGTCAGCGGACGTCGACGTGGTCGGTGACCCTGGCGCTCCTCAGGTAGTGGTCACCGGTCTCACGGCTGACGGCGAGGGCGTAGGTGCCGTCCCGTCCGGCGCTCACCATGCCGACGAGGTGGCCGTGCCTGTCGGAGTCCAGCTCACAGACGTAGTGGTAGGTGCTGGAGCCGCGCGGCTTGAAGTAGAGGGTGGGCGAGCCGCCGGACAACGGCTTCCAGGTGGAGCCCTTCTTGTACTGGAGGGTGCCGCCGAAGCTGATCGGCTGCCCCTTGCGGACCGGGTCGGGAGAGGCGCGGAAGCCGGTGACGCGGGTGGCGTAGCGGTAGAGGCGGACGGGCTTGGTGGTGCTGGTGCCGAGGTCGGGGTTGCCGTCGAAGCGGGCCCGCCAGTAGGCGTCGGTGTCCGGCGCGGTGAGGGTGCGCGCGAACGTCTCCTGGAACAGGGGTTTGTTGTAGCGGATCGGGAGCGGCACGGTGGTGGCGTTCTTCCAGCCCGTCTTGCCGTCCTGGGAGTACTGGAGGGTGACGGTGGGCCTGGCGGGCCACTTCGCGCGCGGGTCCTCGTAGGAGACGTAGCCGTAGGTCGTCAGGGATCCGTCGTCGTCGAGGCTTGCGCCCATGTCGGTGTGGGTGGTGTAGGCGACATGCAGGCTGAAGGGTTCGGCGGCGATCTGCTGGAAGGGCATGTCGCCGGTGCCGGCGACGAGTTCGGCGCTCGGCGCGGGGTTGTCCGACGAGACGCGCAGGGTGTAGTCGCCCCGGCTGTCGGTGGTCGTCTGCCCGGCCACCACCGAGGAGTCCTCAAGGGTGATCGCGGTGTTCGGCAGCGGCTGCCAGCCGGCGGTGGTCTGGATCTCGGCGTGGCCGGTAACCTTGCCGGTGGCGCCCTGCTTCAGGTTCAGGGCGTGTGTGCCGGCGGTGAAGCGGACCGGTGCCTGTGCGGTGTGCAGGTACTGGTCGGGGTACGTCGGCAGGCCGATCGCCCCCGGGTGGCCGCTGGAGGCCCGGGGCACGGCGAACAGCCGGAAGGACGGCTCGGTGGGGACGTAGGCGGCGGTGAAGCGGCCGTCGGGTCCGGTGGTCCCGGTCGTGATCGCCTGGCTCGCCCCGGCGTGGACGACGACGTCGACGGGCGTGCCGTCGGCGGGAGCCGCGGCGCCGGGGTCGCGGGGGTCCCGGGCGACGGCGGTGCCGCTCACGGAGACCCGCTGGTGGAGGTAGTCCGGCACGCTCGGGGTGGTGGTGAGGTCGGAGATCGTGACGACGGTCCGGTACCGCAGGGGGTGCGGCGACAGCGCACCGGTGACGGTGGCGCCGGAGGCGTCCTGCAGATCGACGGTGACCCGGTAGTCGCCGAGCTCCGCGAGGTGGACCGGTGCCCGCCAGACTCCGGACCGGGCGTCGTCCCCCGTGTACTGGGTGAAGTCCTCGGTCGAGCCTGCTTCGGCCGCCCCGTCCGGTGCGTCCAGCGGATAGAAGTGGGCCGTGATGCGGGTGAGCGGGCTGTCGGAGTGCGCCGTCACGAAGAGCAGGCCGGGCTCGTCCCAGCCGTCGGCGTCGGACAGCACGGGACCGCCGGCGGTCCCGTCCGCCCGTGCCGGGGAGAGCCCCGTGAACAGGGAGGCGGACAGCGCGGTCGCCGTGGCCGCCGCCAGGAAGGTGCTGCGTCTCATGGTGTCCCCCCCCAGAGAATCCGGTCCACTGCGACCGGGAGCGCAAGGACCCGAGAGAGGTCCCCCCCCGACGCCGCCGGGCCGGTCAAGTGATCGAGAACTCTAGCGGTGGGCTGTGACATGCCTGTGTTCGGGTGTTCCGGGCGGCGGCGGGCGATCCGGCGGCGGGTGAGCGCCCGTCGGCGCGGCCCACGACAGCCGTCACGGACCGGCACGACATCGGGAGTCGGCGCCCGGTCCTGGCCGCCTGGCCTGGGGCGGAGCGGCGCCGGGTGGCAGGGGCACCCGCCACCCGCCGTCAGGCGCTCTTCCTGGAACTCCGGCCCCTGGACGGGTGGGGACGGGGTTCCAGGAAGAGCGCCTACCCTTGACGCATGACCAGCAGCAGCGACCGGAGCCCGGCAGTGGACGCGTCAGCACCCAAGACCTATGAAGTCCGTACCTACGGGTGCCAGATGAACGTCCACGACTCCGAGCGATTGTCCGGGCTGCTGGAGGACGCCGGGTACGTGCGCGCCCCCGAGGGGTCGGACGGCGACGCCGACGTGGTCGTGTTCAACACCTGCGCGGTCCGCGAGAACGCCGACAACCGGCTCTACGGCAACCTCGGCCGGCTCGCGCCCAGGAAGGCGTCCCGCCCCGGGATGCAGATCGCGGTCGGCGGCTGCCTCGCGCAGAAGGACCGCGACACCATCGTGAAGAAGGCCCCCTGGGTCGACGTCGTCTTCGGCACGCACAACATCGGCAAGCTGCCGGTCCTGCTGGAGCGCGCCCGCGTCCAGGAAGAGGCGCAGGTCGAGATCGCCGAGTCGCTGGAGGCCTTCCCCTCCACCCTGCCGACCCGGCGCGAGAGCGCCTACGCGGCCTGGGTCTCGATCTCCGTCGGCTGCAACAACACCTGCACCTTCTGCATCGTCCCGGCCCTGCGCGGCAAGGAGAAGGACCGCCGCACCGGCGACATCCTCGCCGAGATCGAGGCCCTGGTCGCCGAGGGCGTCTCCGAGATCACGCTGCTCGGGCAGAACGTCAACGCGTACGGCTCCGACATCGGCGACCGCGAGGCCTTCAGCAAGCTGCTGCGGGCCTGCGGGAACATCGAGGGCCTGGAGCGGGTGCGGTTCACGTCCCCGCACCCCCGTGACTTCACGGACGACGTGATCGCGGCCATGGCCGAGACCCCGAACGTGATGCCGCAGCTGCACATGCCGATGCAGTCCGGCTCGGACACCGTCCTGAAGGCGATGCGCCGCTCGTACCGGCAGGAGCGCTACCTCGGGATCATCGAGAAGGTGCGGGCCGCGATCCCGCACGCCGCGATCACCACCGACATCATCGTGGGCTTCCCCGGCGAGACCGAGGAGGACTTCGAGCAGACGATGCACGCCGTGCGCGAGGCCCGCTTCACCCAGGCCTTCACCTTCCAGTACTCCAAGCGGCCCGGCACCCCCGCCGCGACCATGGAGAACCAGATCCCCAAGGAGGTCGTCCAGGCGCGCTACGAGCGTCTCGTCGCCCTTCAGGAGGAGATCTCCTGGGACGAGAACAAGAAGCAGGTCGGCCGCACCCTGGAGCTGATGGTCGCCGAGGGCGAGGGCCGCAAGGACGGCGCCACCCACCGCCTCTCCGGCCGTGCCCCCGACAATCGCCTGGTCCACTTCACCAAGCCGGACCAGGACGTCCGCCCCGGCGACGTCGTCACGGTCGAGATCACCTACGCCGCTCCGCACCACCTCCTCGCCGAGGGCCCGGTGCTCGGCGTACGGCGTACCCGCGCCGGCGACGCCTGGGAGAAGCGGAACGCGGCCGAGACCGCCAAGCCGGCGGGCGTGCTGCTGGGGCTGCCGAAGATCGGCGTGCCCGAGCCGCTGCCGGTGGCGACCGGGGGCTGCGCGGCGCACTGAGCACCCGCCATACTCCTCACGTCGATCAGGAGGCGGGGCGGGGGCGGAGCATGGTGCGCTGGGTGGTTGTCGTACAGTTCGGCAACGGGGACTACTACAAGGTCGAAGAGGTCACCCGCTTCGAGAGCACCCGGGAGCAGGCCCGGGCGACCCTGTACGAGGTCGCCTGCACGCACCGCCATCGCGCGGGCCTGCGCCAGCAGCGCCGTGAGGTGTTCCGGGTGGGGGACGGGGACGCGTACTACGTCCACATCGACGGCATGATGTCCACGCACCGTGTCTTCTACCGGCTGGCGGAACTGGCGTGGAGCACCGGTCCCGCGCCCGCCTACCCGCAGTAGGCTGCCGATCATGCTTGTCGCAGCCGCCGTCTGTCCCTGCCCGCCCGTCCTCGTCCCCGAGGTCGCCGCGGGAGCCGCGCCGGAGCTGGACGCCGCGCGTGCCGCCTGCGCCGACGCACTCGGGGTGCTCGCCGCCGCCCGGCCCGACCTCCTGGTGGTCGTGGGGCCCGCCGAGCAGCCGGGGCGGGGTGTGTTCCCCCAGGGCAGCCCGGGCACGTTCCGGGGTTTCGGGGCCGAGGTCGACGTACGGCTGGGCAGTGCCGAGGCCAGTGGTAGTGCCGAAGTCGGCGGTAGCGCCGAGGTCGGTGGGCGGGCCGCGGCAGGTGGGCGGGACGCGGCCGGTGAGCGTGAGCTGCCGCCCTCGCTCGCCGTCGCCGCCTGGCTGCTGGAACGCACCGGCTGGGCCGACGCCCCCATCGAGGGGCTCGGCGTCGGCGAACCCCTGGAGGCCGAGCGGTGCGTGGGGACCGGCCGGGAGATCGCCGGCCGCGCCGCGCGGGTGGCGATGCTGGTCATGGGCGACGCCAGCGCCTGCCGCACCCTGAAGGCGCCGGGCTACCTCGACGAGCGGGCGGCCCCCTTCGACGCCGAGGCCGCCAGGGCGCTCGGCGCGGCCGACATCGCGGCGATCAAGGCCCTCGACGCCGACCTGGCGTACCAGCTCAAGGCCGCCGGCCGCGCCCCCTGGCAGGTCCTCGCCGGCGCGGCCGAGGACGCGGACCTCGCCGGGGCCCTGCTCTACGACGACGCACCGTACGGCGTCTGCTACCTGGTGGCGACCTGGTCCTGAAAGCCCGGTGAAACGGCGGACGGCCGGGAGTCGGGTGACTCTCGGCCGTCCGCCGATCCGCTCCGGGACCCGCCCGGCTCAGGAAGCCGACGGCGGCCCCTCCGGCCGGGTCGAGGTGGTGGGGCCGGGGGCCGTACCACCCGTGTCACCCGCACCGCCCATGGCGTCCGGGTGCACAAACCGGTCCATGGCACCCTTGGCCCTTCCGGTACCCGTCTGGATCTTGTCGCTGTACTTGCCCTTGGTCTTCTCGTCGACGACCCGCGCGGCCTTGTCGATGCCGTGCTGGAGCTTGTCGACCTTGTCCTCGTGCTGCTGCGCGAAGTGAGAGGCCTTGTCCTTGGCCGGGGCGAGCTTGGCCTTCAAATTGTCCAAAAGACCCATGGTTACCTTCCCTATGGCTTCCCTCGCGGGCCGTTATGTGCGGGCGCCCTCGCCGGCCTCGTTGTCGGCGGCCTCCTTGGCGGACTGCTGCTTGGGAATCTCGGTGCTGTCGGCGGCGACCGCGGTGCGCTCCGTCTCCGTCCTCGCGTCCTCGCCCCGGCCGTCGTCCTCGCCCGAGCCCTTCGCCGCCGCCTCGGCCGCTTCCTCCGCCGCGTCCGCCGCGACGTCCTCCGGTCCGGGCCCGTCCGGCTCGGCACCGGCCGGCACCTTCGCGTCCGGCTCTTCCGACGCCTTCGGCTTCTTCCCAAGGAACCGTGCAAAAACGCCCATATCCACTCCATACGTTACTCGTGCGAGCGAAATCCCGCGTGACCCCGGTGCGTCCGATTGCGCCGGACCGGTCGCCGCCTCTCGCCGGCGGTGGCGGGAACCTCGCAACGGGCAACGAAGCCGGATACGCTCCGTCACGTAACTCGTTCGAGACCTGCCTCCGAGGTTTGCGAGACTGGTGCCGTGAGCAGCGCACCCCCCGCCCCCCGTGTCATCGCCGTCGTCGGCCCCACCGCGGCCGGAAAGTCCGACCTCGGCGTCTTCCTGGCCCAACGGCTCGGCGGCGAGGTCGTCAACGCCGACTCCATGCAGCTGTACCGGGGGATGGACATCGGCACCGCCAAACTGACGCCCGGGGAGCGCGCCGGCGTCCCGCACCACCTGCTCGACATCTGGGACGTCACGGTCACCGCCTCCGTCGCCGAGTACCAGCGGCTCGCCCGCGCCCGCATCGACGCCCTGCTCGCCGAGGGCCGCTGGCCCGTCCTGGTCGGCGGCAGCGGGCTGTACGTCCGCGGTGCCGTCGACAACCTGGAGTTCCCCGGCACCGACCCCGAGGTCAGGGCCCGCCTGGAGGACGAGCTCGCGCTGCGCGGCTCCGGAGCCCTGCACGCCCGGCTGTCGGCCGCCGACCCCGAGGCCGGCCGCGCGATCCTGCCCAGCAACGGCCGCCGTATCGTCCGCGCGCTGGAGGTGATCGAGATCACCGGGCGCCCCTTCACCGCCAACCTGCCCGGCCACGACTCGGTCTACGACACCGTCCAGATCGGCGTCGACGTGGCCCGCCCCGAACTCGACGAGCGCATCGCGCTGCGCGTCGACCGGATGTGGGAGGCCGGTCTCGTGGACGAGGTGCGCGCGCTGGAGGCGCACGGGCTGCGCGAGGGACTCACGGCGTCGCGCGCGCTCGGCTACCAGCAGGTGCTGGCGGCGCTCGCCGGCGAGTGCACGGAAGCGGAAGCGCGGGCCGAGACCGTTCGTGCCACCAAGCGCTTCGCGCGCCGCCAGGATTCATGGTTCAGGCGCGATCCCCGGGTGCACTGGTTGAGTGGGGCCGCAGCGGACCGCGAGGAACTTCCGCGGCTGGCCCTGGCGTTGGTCGAACGACCGGTCACAGCCTGATCACGTCATTGCATCGGGATGCGCCACGGGTCATCGACGCCTCCGGCGCCGTGCCATCATCGAGCTTCGATCGCAAGTGGAGTCCTAGGTTGGGAGGGCGCGTGGCGATGGAGGCCGGCCCTCGCGACACCGCACAAGACACCGAGCACGTCGCAGTCGGGGCCAGTGAGGCAGTGGAGGCCGAGGACCGGCTGAGCTCCGACGGTCCGGACGACACGGTGGGCGGCGGCGTCACCGCCGACGGCCCCGAGCCGGAGGAGATGTTCGCGAGCGGCCCCGAGGTCGAGGTGGAGCTCCGCCCGCAGCGCCGCCTGCGCCTGTGGCAGCTGGCCCCCATCGTGGGCCTGGCCGCGGTCGGCTCCCTGATGTTCGCCTTCCCGCTGGCCTTCGACTTCGGCGACAGCGGCGCGGTGATCGCGATGCTGGGCCTGCTGATCTGCTCCTGCGCGGCGGGCTGGGGAATGATGGCGGCGAGGAAGGTCGGTTACACGTGGCCCGGCCTCCCGGCACGGGGCTCGGGCCGGCGGCCCGACTGGCGCGTGGTGATCGGTTACGTGGTCCTGGTGGCGATCGTGGCCGTCCTGGCGGTGTGGCGCGTAGCGCGCCTGCGCTGAAAACGCCCCGGACCGGAGTGCCCCGAAAGGGGCGCGGGGCTGTATTCATCTGCGGCTCCGCCGCGTGGGCGCGACCAGCCCCCACCCACCCGCACCCGAACCACCACGCAACCCTCCCTTACCCTCGAAGAATGAGCATCCCCTTCCTCAAGGGCCACGGCACCGAGAACGACTTCGTGATCGTCCCGGACCCCGACAACGCCCTGGACCTCACCCCGGCCGCCGTAGCTGCCCTCTGCGACCGCCGCGCCGGCATCGGTGCCGACGGCGTGCTGCACGTCGTGCGGTCCGCCGCGCACCCCGAGGCCAAGGGGATGGCCGCCGACGCCGAGTGGTTCATGGACTACCGCAACGGCGACGGCTCGATCGCCGAGATGTGCGGCAACGGCGTCCGCGTCTTCGCCCGCTACCTCCAGCACGCCGGCCATGTCACGGAGGGGGACCTCGCCGTCGCCACCCGCGGCGGCGTCAAGACCGTGCACATCGCGAAGACCGTGTCCGACAGCGGCTCCGCCGCGGGGGACGTCACCGTCGGCATGGGCCGCGCCCGCCTCCCCGAGGGCGACGTGACCGTGAGCGTCGGCGACCGCACCTGGCCCGCGCGGAACGTGAACATGGGCAACCCGCACGCCGTCGCCTTCGTCGAGGACCTCGCGGACGCCGGTGACCTCTACAGCCCGCCCCCCTTCAGCCCCCCGTCGGCCTACCCCGAAGGGGTCAACGTCGAGTTCGTCGTCGACCGCGGCCCCCACCACGTCGCGATGCGCGTGCACGAGCGCGGCTCCGGTGAGACCCGCTCCTGCGGCACCGGCGCCTGCGCGGTCGCCGTGGCCGCCGCCCGCCGTGACGGCGGCGACCCCACGGTCACCGGTGCCCCGGCGACGTACACCGTGGACGTGCCCGGCGGACGGCTCGTCATCACCGAGCGGCCCGACGGCGAGATCGAGATGACCGGCCCCGCAGTGATTGTCGCCACGGGCGAGATCAGTACGGAGTGGCTGGAAAGCGCCGTCCGCCGAGCTGACCGCATGTCGTAAACCGTGGTCCGGGCGGTGCTCCAACGCCCGGATCCACGGCCCGCGTTGCCGCGGTGGCGAGAAACATCGGCCACCCCCCGAACAGGTGGCGCAAAATCGTAAACCTCGAAATCGTCGCTCGATTGGGTGATCCGTTTCACGCTCGGCGGGAGCCGGTCAATCGGGCGCGATGGGCTCGGTAGCATCAAGCACCGGCACGGACGGGGGAACGTCGCCAATCCCTGAGCCGCGTATGCCCTGGGGCCCCGTCCGCCGGTCCACGAGCCGGAGGTGTGCCCATGAGTGCGGAGGCCACGAACCCTGCGACGCCCGGTCCTGCAGCGCCCACAGCGGCGGTCCGCAGGAAGGCCCGCCCCCGGATCGACCTGCGCCGGCTCGGCCGGGCCGCGCTGCTCGGCAACGCCGCCCGCGGCAAGCTCCCCGATGCCATCGGCCATGTCGCGGAGGCGCACCGCGCCCACTATCCCGACGCCGACCTCGAACCCCTGCGCCACGCCTGGGTCCTGGCCGAGTCCTCGCACCGCGGCCAGATGCGCAAGAGCGGCGAGCCGTACATCACCCACCCCCTCGCGGTCACCCTCATCCTCGCCGAACTCGGCGCCGAGACCACGACCCTGACGGCGTCCCTGCTCCACGACACCGTCGAGGACACCGATGTGACGCTGGACCAGGTACGGGAACAGTTCGGCGAGGAGGTCCGTTACCTGGTCGACGGGGTGACGAAGCTCGAGAAGGTCGACTACGGGGCCGCCGCCGAACCCGAGACGTTCCGGAAGATGCTCGTCGCCACCGGCAGCGACGTCCGCGTGATGTCGATCAAGCTCGCCGACCGTCTGCACAACATGCGCACCCTCGGCGTGATGCGCCGCGAGAAACAGGAGCGCATCGCCAAGGTCACCCGTGACGTGCTCATCCCGCTCGCCGAGCGGCTCGGCGTGCAGGCGCTCAAGACCGAGCTGGAGGACCTGGTCTTCGCCATCCTGCACCCCGAGGAGTACGAGCACACCCGCGAGCTGATCGCCGGGAACGCGGCGCGCACCGGCGACCCGCTCGCCGAGATCGCCGACGAGGTCCGCGGAGTGCTGCGCGACGCCGACATCCCGGCCGAAGTCCTCATCCGCCCCCGGCACTTCGTCTCCGTCCACCGCGTCAGCCGCAAACGCGGCGAACTGCGCGGCGCCGACTTCGGCCGGCTGCTCGTGCTGGTCAACGAGGACGCGGACTGTTACGCCGTCCTCGGTGAACTGCACACCTGTCTGACCCCGGTGGTCTCGGAGTTCAAGGACTTCATCGCCGTACCGAAGTTCAACCTGTACCAGTCGCTGCACACGGCGGTCGCCCGCGGCGACGGACAGGTCGTCGAAGTCCTCATCCGCACCCACCAGATGCACAAGGTCGCCGAGGCCGGCGTGGTCGCCCTCGGCAATCCCTACGCCCCGGCCGCCGAGACCCCCGGCGCCGACGCCCCTGCCACCGGTACGCCCGCCTCCGACTCCGCGGAGGACCCGGAGAACGGCGAGCGCGCCGACCCCACCCGCCCCGGCTGGCTCTCCCGTCTCCTCGACTGGCAGAAGGCCGCTCCGGACACCGACACCTTCTGGTCCACCCTGCGCGAGGACCTCGCCCAGGACCGCGAGATCACCGTCTTCCGCCCGGACGGCGGCGCGCTCGGCCTCCCCGAGGGCGCCACCTGCGTCGACGCCGCCTACGCCCAGTACGGCGAGGACGCCCACGCCTGCATCGGCGCCCGCGTCAACGGCCGCCTAGCGACCCTCAGCACGGTCCTCAGGGACGGCGACACCGTCCAGCTCCTGATGGGCCAGGACCCGGCCTCCGAGCCCTCCCGGGAATGGCTGGAGCACGCCCACACCCCGGCGGCCCGGATCGCCATCCAGCGCTGGCTCGCCGCCCACCCGGACCGTGCCGAAGAGCCGCCGGCCCCGGTCATCAGCCGTCCCGTACTCGACTCTCCGGCCCCCGGCGGCGCCCCGAGCAGCGCCGCCCGGACCGCCAGCGCCGTGGTCGCCGACCGCCCCGGAGCGACCGTACGGCTCGCCGGCTGCTGCACCCCCGTACCGCCCGACGAGGTCACCGGCTTCGCCGTGCGCGGGGGAGCGGTCACCGTGCATCGCGTGGAGTGCGCCTCGGTGCTGCACATGAAGAGCTCCGGGCGCCCCGAGGTGGCCGTGAGCTGGGGCGACAGCACGGCCTGCCGGGTCACCCTGGTCGCCGAATCGTTCGGGCGCCCCCATCTGCTCGCCGACCTCACCGAGGCGATGGCCCAGGAGGGCGCCGAGATCGTCTCGGCGACCGTGGAACCCCCCAGCCAGCAGCGCGTCCGCCACACGTACACCGTGGAGCTCCCCAACGCGGCCCACCTGCCCGCCCTGATGCGCGCGATGCGCAACGTGCCCGGTGTGTACGACGTCGGCCGAGCGCAACACCAGTGAGCTACTCGTTCGAGTGGATTGGTCGCGATTCGTCGACGTGAGGGTGGGGTGCGCTGGTAGCGGTGGTCCATGCCGCTCACCCTCCGCACCCGCCCGCTGCCGGGACGTACCCGCCCGCTGCCGGAAGGCACCCGCCCGGCCCGGCGCGTCACCGGCCCGCTCCGGCACCGGCGGGCCGCCGCTCTCCTCGCCTCCGCCGTCTCCGTCGCCCTTCTCGGCGCGAGCGCCCCGCCGGTCCCGCTGGGCCTGGGCGACCGGCTCTTCCCGTACCTCGGCAACCCGGGGTACGACGTGGCGTCGTACGACCTCTCCTTCACCTATCCCGGCAGCAACGACAAGCCGCTGCAGGCCGTCACCACCATCAACGCCGTCGCCACCACCGGCCTGGACCGGCTCAACCTGGACTTCGCGCACGGCAAGGTCCAGTCCGTCGAGGTCGACGGGCGGCCCGCTTCTTTCGAAGGCGCCGGTGAGGACCTGGTCGTCACGCCCGGCAGTCCGCTGCGACAGGGCGACTGGACGCGCATCACGGTGAAGCACACCAGCGACCCGGTGTCCGCCAAGGGCCAGGACGGCGGCTGGGTGCGCACCACCGACGGGCTCGCCATGGCCAACCAGGCCGACGCCGCCCACCTGGTCTTCCCGTGCAACGACCACCCGTCCGACAAGGCGATGTTCACCTTCCACGTCACCGCCCCGAACGGCTACACCGTCGTCGCCAACGGGCTGCCCACCGAGACGGCCCGGTCCGGCCGCACGACCACCTGGACCTACCGCACCCGGCACCCCATGGCCACCGAGCTGACCCAGGTCTCCATCGGCCGCTCCGCCGTACTGCACCGCGCGGGACCGCACGGGCTGCCCGTCCGGGACGTCGTCCCGAGCGCCGACGCCAAGAAGCTCGAACCCTGGCTGGCCAGGACCCCGGACCAGATCGCCTGGCTGGAGAGCAAGGTTGGCACGTACCCGTTCGAGACGTACGGCGTGCTCATGGCGCAGGCCTCCACCGGCTTCGAGCTGGAGACCCAGACCCTCTCCCTCTTTGAGAAGAACCTGTTCACCGAGCCCGCGTACCCCAAGTGGTACATCGAGTCGATCATGGTGCACGAGCTGTCCCACCAGTGGTTCGGCGACAGCGTCAGCCCGCACGTCTGGTCCGACGTCTGGCTGAACGAGGGCCATGCCACCTGGTACGAGGAGTTGTACGCGGAGGAGAAGGGCCACCAGCCCATGATCAACCGCATGAAGGCCGCGTACGGCCTCTCCGACCGCTGGCGCGCCGAAGGCGGACCGCCGGCCATGCCCAAGGCCCCCAAGCCGGGTCAGAAGATCAGCATCTTCCGCCCGAACATCTACGACGGCGCCGCTCTCGCCCTCTACGCCCTGCGCCAGGAGATCGGCAAGTCGGCCTTCGAGCGCCTGGAGCGGATCTGGGTCCAGCAGCACAGGGACGCCACGGCGACCACGGCCGACTTCGTCCACCTGGCCTCCGCCGTTGCGAACCGCGACCTCGGCGGCTTCTTCGACGCCTGGCTCTACGGCGAGAAGACCCCGCTGATGCCCGGCCACCCGGACTGGAAGCAGGTACCGGCCCCCAAGAAGCAGACCAGGAAGTGACGGCGGGGCGGCCCCCCGAATAACACGATGCCGGGACGGGGCGTACCGTGCGACCATCGTGGGGTCGGCACAGGCCGGCTCAGGTCGGTACAGGTCGGCACGGTACGGGTCGAGGGGAATCTCCCGGGGTACTCGTACGTTGAGACAGTTGAACGCCGGCTTCGGTATCCACATCGACGTAAGGACCCAATGACCTCCTCTTCTTCCTCTTCCCAGGACACCAGGCGCCTCGCGCAGGACTACCCCGACGGTCTTCGGGCCGATGCCCTGATGGAAGAGGATGTCGCCTGGAGCCACGAGATCGACGGAGAGCGGGACGGCGATCAGTTCGACCGTTCCGAGCGCGCGGCCCTGCGCCGTGTCGTGGGCCTCTCCACCGAGCTCGAGGACGTCACCGAGGTCGAGTACCGACAGCTCCGCCTGGAGCGCGTCGTACTGGTCGGGGTGTGGACCTCGGGCACCGTGCAGGACGCGGACAACTCCCTCGCGGAGCTGGCCGCCCTCGCCGAGACGGCGGGCGCGCTCGTGCTCGACGGCGTCATCCAGCGCCGCGACAAGCCCGACGCGGCCACCTACATCGGCTCCGGCAAGGCCCTGGAGCTGCGTGACATCGTCCTCGAGACCGGCGCCGACACCGTCATCTGCGACGGTGAGCTCAGCCCGGGCCAGCTGATCCAGCTGGAGGACGTCGTCAAGGTCAAGGTCATCGACCGGACCGCCCTCATCCTGGACATCTTCGCCCAGCACGCCAAGTCCCGAGAGGGCAAGGCACAGGTCTCGCTCGCGCAGATGCAGTACATGCTGCCGAGGCTGCGAGGCTGGGGTCAGTCGCTGTCCCGCCAGATGGGCGGCGGCAAGGGCGGCGGCCTGGCCACCCGTGGTCCCGGTGAGACCAAGATCGAGACGGACCGGCGGCGGATCCGCGAGAAGATGGCGAAGATGCGCCGGGAGATCGCGGAGATGAAGACCGGCCGCGAGATCAAGCGCCAGGAGCGCCGCCGCAACAAGGTGCCGTCCGTCGCCATCGCGGGCTACACCAACGCGGGCAAGTCCTCCCTCCTCAACCGACTCACGGGCGCCGGCGTCCTGGTCGAGAACGCGCTGTTCGCGACCCTGGACCCGACGGTCCGCCGCGCGGAGACCCCGAGCGGCCGCCTCTACACGCTGACCGACACCGTCGGGTTCGTCCGCCACCTGCCCCACCACCTGGTCGAGGCGTTCCGCTCCACCATGGAGGAGGTCGGCGACGCCGACCTGATCCTCCACGTGGTCGACGGCTCGCACCCGGTCCCGGAGGAGCAGCTGGCCGCCGTGCGCGAGGTGATCAGGGACGTCGGCGCCACCGGCGTACCCGAGATCGTCGTGATCAACAAGGCGGACGCGGCCGACCCGCTGGTCCTCCAGCGACTGCTCCGCAACGAGAAGCGCTCCCTCGCGGTCTCGGCCCGCACCGGCCGGGGCATCGAGGAACTGCTCGCCCTGATCGACGACGAGCTGCCCCGCCCGTCGGTGGAGCTCGAGGCCCTGGTCCCGTACACCCACGGCAAGCTCGTGGCCCGCGCCCACAACGAGGGCGAGGTCCTCTCGGAGGAACACACCGCCGAGGGCACCCTCCTCAAGGTCCGCGTCCACGAGGAACTGGCGGCGGATCTCGCGCCGTACGTGCCGGCTCCGGCTGCCTGACACTTCGTAAGCCAGCGGCCCGCTCCCTTTTCAAGGGGGCGGGCCTTGTCGTGCCCCTTCAGGGGCGCGGGGCTGTTGTCGATATGCGGCTCCGCCGCGTGGGCGCGATCAGCCACGACGGCGAGTCAGCCGCCCACGCACCCTGTGTGCCAGGGCGCGAGGGCGACACCCACCCCCCTCACTGGTCTGCAAACTCCTTACTGACCCCCTCATACACACCCTTGGCCACATCACCGAACCGCGGCCCCGCCAGCCACCCCGAACTCACCGGCCCGATCGACGTGTTGGACACCAACGCCGGCTTGCCGTCGGCGCCCGTCTCCACCCAGCCGCCACCCGACGCCCCACCGGTCATCGTGCACCCGATCCGGTACATCGTCGGCGCCGCCGCGTCGACCGACAGCCGCCCCGGCCGGTCCGCGCACTGGTACAGCAGCGACCCGTCGTACGGCTTCGCCGCCGGATACCCGGTGGCGGTGATGCTGGACACCTTCGGCACCGCGGGCGCGTCGAAGTTCACCGGCAGCGCCGAACCGACCGTCTCCTCCAGGGACTTGCCGCCGCTGCCCTGCTCGGGCGTCACATGGATCACGGCGTAGTCGTACGACGCACCGTCGCCGCCCGTCTCACCGCCCTGGTCGATCCACTGCTGCGAGGTCTGCGCCCCGTCACCCCACCAGACGCCGTACGGTGCGACCTGCGAACGGGTCGCCGCCGCCAGCGCCGAACCGGTCAGCCCCTTGTCGTTGTACGACGGCACGAACGCGATGTTGCGGTACCAGCCGCCGTTCTTGCCCGCGTGCACACAGTGCCCCGCCGTCCACACCAGGTTGGACTTGCCCGGGTGCGCGGGGTCCTCGACGACCGTCGCCGAGCAGACCATCGTGCCCTCGGGGGAGTCGAAGAAGACCTTCCCGGCCGTGGCCGCACTCGCGTGGTACGCCGGCCGCACCGCCTTCGCCTGAACAGGCTCCGGCGTCGGGTCGGTCACCCCCTGGTCACCCGAGAGGTCGTTGTCGTCGACGCCCTTGTCCTTGTCGGGGTCGTCGGCGTCCCGCATCCGGTTCGGGTCCCACAGGCCCTTGATGATGGGGTTGACGAAGTCGTTGGCCTCACGCAGCCAGTCGTCCTTGTCCCAGTTCTTCCACGCGCCGTTCTTCCACTTGTCGATGTCGATCCCGTGCTCTTTGAGCTTGTTCTTGATGTCGTCCGGGATCTTGATCTTGCCGTCGCCGGTGTCGGCCGTGGCGGACGCGGACGCCGGGCCGCCCGCGTTGTCGTCGCCGGAGCCGCCGCAGGCGGTGGCGGTCAGCGACAGCGCCGAGGCGAGGGCGACGGCCGCCAGCGCACGGGGCGCGCCCCTTCCACCTCGAAGGGTGAACGACGGCCGGATGGATCGCATGGTGGTGACTCCCCCTGTTGGTAAGGAACTTCAGCGTCACACTATGCGCTCGCTGTGCGCCGCTTCCGATGGAAGGGCAACGGTTTCGCTACGGCCTCACCAGCCAGGCAACCCCAGTTCGTACGTGGGGTCCACGCGTCGCATGTAGCCGGTGCCGTCGCGCGTTCGCCCAAGCTGTGCACCGCTCGATTCGCCTGGCGAGACATGGCCGGGGGCCGGTCGGGAGGGCGTTCGGGAGGCGGTCGGGAGGTGGATCCGTGTCCGGCGGGTCGAGCGGCGGATGGGCCGGGAAGGGCGAGCTCGCGGCAAGGATCTTGAGGCGACCCGTAACCCGTCGGCCGGTCCGGGGTTGGTAACGGTGGGGGGCCCGCTGCCTGCGCCCGGTGCCCGCCGATCAAGTCGCCTCTGGACAGCGGGGAGGACAGCGAGCCGTGGCCGTGACGGAGTCGGTGACCGAGGGGGCGTTCGGGGGAGCGCGCGCGGCGCACGAGGGGATCCTGAGGCGCCAGTCGGCGCGCGAGTCGCGGGCACGTACCTACGCGCGCGCCCTTCCCATCGTGCCGGTGCGGGCCCGCGGCCTGACCATCGAGGGCGCCGACGGACGCCGTTACCTGGACTGCCTCTCCGGCGCCGGCACCCTCGCCCTCGGCCACAACCACCCCGTCGTGCTGGAGGCGATCCGCAAGGTCCTCGACTCCGGCGCCCCGCTCTCCGTCCTCGACCTGGCGACCCCCGTCAAGGACGCCTTCGTCACCGAACTGTTCCGCACTCTGCCGCCCGGCCTCGCCGACCGCGCCCGCGTCCAGTTCTGCGGGCCCGCCGGTACGGACGCCGTCGAGGCCGCCTTCAAGCTCGTCCGGGCCGCGACCGGCCGCACCGGCATCCTCGCCTTCACCGGCGCCTACCACGGGATGACCGCCGGAGCCCTGGCCGCCTCCGGCGGGGCGGGCGACGTGCGCGTCGCCCGGCTGCCCTATCCCCAGGACTACCGCTGCCCGTTCGGCGTCGGTGGCCCCCGCGGCGCCGAACTCGCCGCCCGCTGGACCGAGACCGTCCTCGACGACCCCAAGTCCGGCATCCCCCTCCCCGCCGGCATGATCCTCGAACCCGTCCAGGGCGAGGGCGGGGTGATCCCCGCGCCGGACGACTGGCTCCGCCGGATGCGCCAGCTCACCGCCGACCGGTCCATCCCCCTGATCGCCGACGAGATCCAGACCGGGGTGGGCAGGACCGGCGCCTTCTGGGCCGTCGAGCACAGCGGCGTCACCCCCGACGTGATGGTCCTCTCCAAAGCCATCGGCGGCAGCCTCCCCCTCGCCGTCGTCGTCTACCGCGACGACCTCGACGTCTGGGAACCCGGCGCCCACGCCGGCACCTTCCGCGGCAACCAGCTCGCCATGGCCGCCGGCACCGCCACCCTCGCCCACGTCCGCGAGAACGCCCTCGCCGAACGAGCCGGCCTCCTCGGCTCCCGGATGCTCACCCAACTGCGCCGACTCCAGGACGACTTCGCGTGCGTGGGGGATGTGCGGGGGCGGGGGCTGATGATCGGCGTGGAGCTGGTGGACCCGGAGGGGGAGGGACCCGCGGGGCCGGCGGAGGGGCGCGCGAAGGACGGGAAGGAGGAGATGGAGGCGAAGGAGGCCATGGGGGAGGCGGGGGCTCGAGGACCCGGCGGCGCGGTGCGGATGTCCGGCGATGCGGTGAGCGAGTGGGACGGTGAAGCCCGGCCCGGGCCCCGCCCCACCGCCCCCGAACTTGCCTCGGCCGTGCAGCGCGCCTGCCTGGAACGCGGCCTGATCGTCGAACTCGGCGGCCGCCACGCCGGTGTCGTACGCCTGCTCCCGCCACTGACCATCACCGACGAACAGGCGGCCGCCGTACTGGACCGCCTCGCCGACGCCGTGGCAGCCGTGGCCCGCGACCCGGCCGCCCACGGCGCTCGGCCGCGACGCCCCGAGGGCCGCAAGGAGCCGGCCGACTGACCGGCACACCGGGAACGCCACGACCGGGCGGCACCCCCGACACGAACCGGCCGACCGAACTTCCGGGAGGGGAATCGCCGCCGGGGCTGTCCGGACCGCCCAGAGCACCCAGAGCACCCAGACCACCCACACAACCCCCACCGCCCAGAACCCCCGGGCGGGACGTGCCCGCCGAATCGCCGACAGCAGGCCGGCCGACCGGCGCAGCCAGGACGGACCAGCCGGCCCGTGATCCCGGACCCGGCCGACGGCCCCGCCAACCGAACCCCACATCATCCACACCCCTCTCATCAGGACACTCAGCACTCGACTCACCACCCGATCACCACCCGACCAGCCCGGTTCGCCGGCCCGACGCCGAGCGCCCGCACCGCCCGAGCCCCCCCGAGGAACCCTCCTTGAACGCCACCCCCACCCCCGACGACAACGGAGAGCAGGGCCCGCCGGGGCGCCCCGTTCCGCTCGCCGAGTCGGTCCCCCAGCAGCGAGGCCGCAGCGCCCAGCCCGAGCGACCGCGCGACGACACAGGAGACCTCCTCGAACACCCCGCCCCACACATCGCCGCCCAGGCCGCTGCCGTGGAGAACCTGCTCCGCTGCTGGGTCCGCGAGACGAACCTGCCCGCGCCCGCCACCGGCACCCTCCGCATCCCGCTGCCCGCGAGCGGTACGGCGTTGATCACCCCGGTCCGCCACTGGTCCCCGGCCGGCTGGCACCGCTTCGACCCGCCCCGCCTGGCCGGCGCCCCCGACACTGCCCCACCCGTCGACGCGGTCACCCTCGCCGCCCTGCTCACCCGCGAAACGACCGCAGCAGCAGCGGGCACGGCCGACCGAACCGAGGACAGTTCCGGCCACACCGCGGGCGGCACTGGCCACACCGCGAGCGGCTCCGGCCACGCCGGAGGCAGCACTGGCCACGCCGGGGACAGTACCGGCCTCGCCGGAGGCGCCGCCGCCCCCGTCCGCGGCCCGGTCGGCCACGCCGCCGACGGCACCCCCAACGCGTGGGCCACCCCCGACGGCGACGACCTCGTGGCCAGGGTCGCCGACTCCCTGCGCCGCACGGCCACCTTCATCGCGGACCGGCGCGCCCACCCCGCCGACGGCCCCGACCGCTTCCTCACCGCCGAGCAGGCACTCCTCCTCGGGCACCCGCTGCACCCGACCCCGAAGAGCCGCGAGGGCCTGACCGAGTCCGAAGCCCGGCTCTACTCACCGGAGCTGCGCGGCTCCTTCCCGCTGCACTGGATGGCGGTCGCCTCCTCCCTGCTCGTCACCGACTCGGCCTGGACCGAGCGAGGCCGTCCCCTCCCCGCGTCGCACCTCATGGAACGCCTGTCCGGCACGGTCCTGCCCCTGCCAGAGGGCTGCGCCGCCGCCCTGCCCCTGCACCCCTGGCAGGCCCGCGAGATCGGCCTCCGCGAGGAGACCGCCGCGCTCCTCGACGCCGGACTCCTCCGCGACCTGGGCCCGCTCGGCGCGCCCTGGCATCCCACCTCCTCCGTACGAACCGTCCACCGCACCGGTGCCCCCGCCATGCTCAAGCTGTCGCTCGGCCTGCGCATCACCAACTCCCGTCGGGAGAACCTCCGCAAGGAACTCCACCGCGGCGTCGAGGTGCACCGCCTGCTGCGCACCGGCCTCGCCAAGCAGTGGCAGGCCGCCCATCCCGGTTTCGACATCGTGCGCGACCCCGCCTGGCTGGCCGTCGACGGCCTGGACGGCCGACCGGTACCCGGACTCGACGTGGTGATCCGGCACAACCCGTTCACGCCGACCGACGATGTCTCCTGCGTCGCCGGGCTGGTCACACCCCTGCCCCTCGACGCCCCGGGGGCGAAGGGCCGGCCTCGGCCGAACCGCTCCCGGCTGGCCCGGGTGGTCTCCCGGCTCGCCGAACGCACCGGCCGCCCGGTCGGTGCCGTCAGCGCGGAGTGGTTCCTGCGCTACCTGGAGCAGGTCGTCCGCCCGGTGCTCTGGCTCGACAGCGAGGCCGGCATCGCCCTGGAGGCGCACCAGCAGAACACCCTGCTCCTGCTGGACGACGACGGCTGGCCGGCCGGTGGCCGCTACCGCGACAACCAGGGCTACTACTTCCGCGAGTCCCGACGGGATGACCTCGCCGCCCGGCTGCCCGGCATCGGCGAGCACAGCGACACCTTCGTCTCCGACGAGGTCACCGACGAACGCTTCGCCTACTACCTCGGCATCAACAACGTGCTCGGCCTGATCGGCGCGTTCGGCTCCCAGCGGCTCGCCGACGAGCGCCTGCTGCTCGCGGCCTTCCGCCGGTTCCTCACCGACGCCGCCGCCGGCCCGGCCCCGCTGCGCACCTCCCTCCCTGCCCGCCTGCTCGACTCACCCGTCCTGCGCTGCAAGGCCAACCTGCTGACCCGGCTGCACGGCCTCGACGAACTCGTGGGCCCGGTCGACACCCAGTCCGTCTACGTCACCATCACCAACCCCCTTCATTCCGCGCCCTCCTGACCCCACCGACAACGTCACCGACGCCCAACCGATCACCGCCCTTCTTCCCACGCCCTTCAGCCACCGCCTTCATTCACCGCCTTCATTCACCGACCGAGGAACATGACCCACCTCGTCTCCTGAGAGGAGCGCACGATGCCTCCCGCCGACGCGAGCGCCGACACCGGCCCCGCCCCGGTCCACCCCGGCCGTTCCGGACCCGCCGAGGACATCAGGGACTGCGAGGACACCCTGGACCTCCGCCTGTCCGACGAATTCCTCGCCCTCGTCGCCGGGAAGACTCCCGATGCCGGACAACAAACCCACGGGCCCACCCACGACCGACTCGGCCCGGTCGATTCACCCGGCGTCCTCGGCTCGCCCGGACCGCTCGGCCGCCCGGGCCCGCCGGACGCGCTCGATCTGCTCGACCAGGTCGGCAGCTGGGGCCCCACCCAGACCCCGGTCGGCGCCTTCCAGCTGCTGCCGGTGCACGTCGAGCGCGACCTGCCGATCATCAGCGGCTGGATGAACGACCCCGCCGTGGCCGCGTTCTGGCAGTTGGCCGGCTCACGCGCGCAGACGGAGGAGCATCTGCGCGCCCAGCTCGCGGGAGACGGACGCAGCGTGCCGTGCCTGGGCATGCTCGACGGCATCGCGATGAGTTATTGGGAGATCTATCGAGCCGACCTGGACCCGCTCGCGCGCCACTATCCGGCCCGCCCGCACGACACCGGTGTCCACCTTCTCGTCGGCGATGTCGCCGACCGGGGACGGGGACTGGGGTCCGCTCTGCTCAGGGCCGTGGCCGATCTCGTACTCGATCACCGCCCCGCCTGTGCACGAGTCGTCGCGGAACCCGATCTTCATAACACCCCCTCCGTGGCCGCCTTCCTCAACGCCGGCTACCGCTACGCCGCCGAGGTCGATCTGCCGGGCAAACGGGCCGCCCTCATGATCCGGGACCGGTCCCTACGTCATCTGATGTAGCGCTGAGTAATTGTGTGTACACATGTAGTACGAAGCGGCGACCGATCAAGTTCCCGGCCGTCCGAAAGAATTCCGGGCGGCCCGTTCCCCGGCCCGGCCGTCCCCCTTGGCCTGCCTGTCCGGAGCCCCCGGCGTGATCCCACCCCACGTCCCCGCCTTGATCGCCCGATTGTCAGTGCCGGGCCGTAGGGTGGTCGCGCTATGACGAAGCCCTCACTCCCTGAACTCCTGCATGCCGCTGTCACAGCTGTCGGCGGCACGGAGCGCCCCGGCCAGGTGACCATGGCCGAATCGGTCGCCGGAGCGATCGACGACGGATCCCATCTGCTGGTCCAGGCCGGCACCGGCACCGGAAAGTCGCTCGGCTATCTGGTGCCCGCGCTCGCACACGGAGAGAGGGTCGTCGTGGCGACGGCGACCCTCGCCCTGCAGAGACAGCTCGTCGAGAGGGATCTGCCCCGCACCGTCGACGCCCTGCACCCGCTGCTGCGCCGGCGCCCGGAGTTCGCCATGCTCAAGGGCAGGTCGAACTACCTGTGCCTGCACCGGCTGCACGAGGGCGTGCCCCAGGACGAGGAGGAGGGCCTCTTCGACCAGTTCGAGGCGGCCGCGCCCACCAGCAAGCTCGGCCAGGACCTGCTGCGACTGCGCGACTGGGCCGACGACACCGAGAACGGCGACCGCGACGACCTCACACCGGGCGTCTCCGACAAGGCATGGGCGCAGGTCTCGGTCTCCTCCCGGGAGTGCCTCGGCGCGTCCAAGTGTGCCTACGGCGCCGAGTGCTTCGCCGAGATGGCCCGTGAGCGTGCGAAGCTCGCCGAGGTGGTCGTCACCAATCACGCCCTGCTCGCGATCGACGCCATCGAGGGCGCCCCGGTGCTCCCGCCGCACGAGGTGCTGATCGTGGACGAGGCACACGAGCTGGTCTCCCGGGTCACCGGGGTGGCCACCGGCGAGCTCACCCCGGGCCAGGTCAACCGTGCGGTTCGGCGCGCCGCCAAGCTGGTCGACGAGAAGGCCGCCGACCAGCTCCAGACCGCCGCCGAGGGCTTCGAACGGCTGATGGAGCTGGCCCTGCCGGGGCGCCTGGAGGAGATTCCGGAGGATCTCGGGTACGCCCTGGCGGCGCTCAGGGACGCCTCCCGGACCGTGATCTCCGCGATCGGTACGACCCGCGACAAGTCGGTCCAGGACGAGGACGCGGTCCGCAAACAGGCGCTGGCCTCGGTGGAGACCGTGCACGACGTGGCGGAGCGGATCGTCGGCGGCTCCGAGTGGGACGTCGTCTGGTACGAACGCCACGAGCCCCGCGGCGGAGCCGCATATCGGCACAGCGGCGCCTCCCTCCGTGTCGCCCCGATGTCGGTGTCGGGCCTGCTCAGGGAGAAGCTCTTCGCGGACCGCTCGGTCGTCCTCACGTCGGCGACCCTCAAGCTGGGCGGCGACTTCAACGGCGTCGGCGCCTCCCTGGGCCTCGCCCCGGAGGGCACCGAGGGCGACGACCTCCCGCAGTGGAAGGGCGTCGACGTAGGCTCACCCTTCGACTACCCGAAACAGGGCATTCTCTACGTGGCCAAGCATCTGTCGCGTCCCGCGCGGGACGGCGACCGCGCCGACATGCTCGACGAACTGACCGAGCTGATCCAGGCTGCCGGCGGCCGCACCCTCGGTCTCTTCTCCTCGATGCGGGCCGCCCAGCAGGCCGCCGAGGAACTGCGGGTCCGGATTCCCGAGTTCCCGATACTCCTGCAGGGCGAGGAGACCCTTGGCGAACTGATCAAGAACTTCGCGGCGGACCCCAGGGCCTGCCTCTTCGGCACGCTGTCACTGTGGCAGGGCGTCGACGTCCCCGGCCCCAGCTGCCAGCTGGTCGTCATGGACAAGATCCCGTTCCCGCGCCCGGACGACCCGCTGATGAGTGCCCGGCAGAAGGCCGTCGAGGACGCCGGCGGCAACGGCTTCATGGCGGTCGCCGCCACCCACGCCGCGCTCCTCATGGCCCAGGGCGCCGGCCGGCTCGTCCGTGCGTCGGGGGACCGCGGCGTGGTGGCCGTACTCGACCAGCGGCTGGCCACCGCGCGGTACGGCGGCTATCTCAAGTCCTCACTGCCCGACTTCTGGTACACCACGGACCGTAACCAGGCGCGGAAGTCACTGGCGGCGATCGACGCGGTGGCGCGCCAGGCGGAGACGGAATGACCGTGGGGGGGGGGGGGGGGCCCCCCCCCCCGCCCCCCCCCCCGCCGGGCGGCCGCGGGCCCCCCCCCCCCCCCCGACCGGGGAGGAAAACACCCAAAAAAAAAAAAAAAAAAACCCCCCC